>CAZBZN010000001.1:0-74851 GCA_964496415.1 Microcaldota archaeon
ACAAGATTTCTTAGTATGCCTGCAAGCATGAAAAAGACCATTGGAATCTGTGCTATTGCCATTGCTCCGCCGATTATTCCGAACGCTCCTACTATTTCCCCGAATTTTCCTTTTCCTTTGTAGTGGTTTGCTATGAATCTTAATATTCCTGCACATATCAAGAGACCAATTATGCTTATTGCTGCACCTGCTATCATTGTCCCTATAATAGATCCTACCGCATATGCTGGTGAACCGTAAGTATTCGTAGTTGTTGCTATAGGAATACTTAGCAGCAGAAAACCTACCATCCCAAGTATTGCTACTGATATTAAACCATCAGAGGTCGTCAGCTTCTTTTTCTGCAGTTTTTTTACTGTTTTTTCAGGTTCTGTTAAAAGCGTGAACCATGTTTTAATTATCTCAGTTGCTTTCATTTTTTCACCTCGCCTTAGTTTTCTGAAAGAATAACTTCTTTTTATTCTTTTCCTATCAAAGTTTTTTCAATTATTTTTTTGATTCTTTCTGCTGGAAAAGAAAGCCTTATAAGAGTCGTGTTTCCTCTTACTCCTTTCCCTGATAAAGTTGTTGTTATTAATCCAAGCATTTCAAGTTCTCCTAAGTATTCCTTACACCATCTTGCTGTTCTAGGGTCTTTTCCAAGTTCATGGCATAATCTTTCATACCTTTCATATACTTCTCCAGTGTACAGCATTCTATCTTCGTAGGTTCCGTCAAGCCTAGCGTATTTTCCAGCTTCTTTTGAAAGCAAGGCAATGCCATACAAGAGAATCTTCTCATGCTCTGGAAGAGTGTTTATTAACTCATAAACTATTTCTTCTTCAACTTCTTTTCTGGCTTTTCTTACATGAGCTTCTGTTATCTTTTTAGCTTCTTCATGGTCAGCCACTTCCCCTGCTTTTAATAGTAATTTTAAAGCATATCTTGCGTCTCCTGATTCCTGAGCAGCTAATGCTGCAGCATAGCTTAAAGCAGCTTCTTCAACAGCTCCTTTTTTAAATCCTTTTTCTGCTCTTTGCTTTAAGATCTCTTTTAATTGTTCAGCATTGTAAGGAGCAAAAACCATTTCTTCTTCACATAAGGTTGACTTGCTTCTTGGGTCAAGCTTGGTTTTAAATCCAACGTCATTTGTTATTCCTATAAAACCAACATGGCCTGTTGAAATTTCATCATTAGTTCTTGTTAGAGTGTAAATTAAGTCATCAAGGTCTTTTACTTTGTCTAATTCATCAAGCACTATTACTAAGTTTAATTGCTTTGTTTCCACAGCTTTTATCAGTTTGTCAACAAGATGCTGGAAAGGATAACCAAGTAATGTTTCTTCAGGGTAAAAATGCTCAACGCATTTCATGAGAACCTGGTATTTTGTCTTGGTTATCCTGCAGTTTATATAAACAGCGTCAACTTTTGCGTCATACTTTTCCTTAACATTTAAAAGTTTTTCAATCACGTGCTTTGTTGAAGCAGTTTTTCCAGTGCCTGTTTTTCCATAAATAAACAAGTTATTGAATCTCTTTCCTTTCAACGCAGGTGCGAGTGTCTTCATTATTTTTTCTATTTCCTTTTCCCTGAAAGGCAGCTCGTCAGGCAAGTAATGAGGGCTTAAGACGTTTCTGTCAAGAAAAACTGTTTCTTTTGCCAGTTCTTTTTCAAAAATATCTTCCACGAAAAAGCCTCCGCAACAATTAAGTTAAAATATGGGAAGGTGCTTAATTCTTATAAACTTATGAACTATCAATAATAAAAACTTTAGGAGGTTGCAAAATGGTGGGCATACTGGAGAAGTTTAAAGTTGGCGGAAAGCAAGAAGTTGATATTGAAGAATACTTAGACACTCTTGGATTAGAAGAAGACGATCTTTTAGTAGAGCATGCTGACATGTGGGTAAGGCCGATGGCTTTAGAAACAGTGTCTGACGTGGATAAGATAACATCAGAGCTTAGGAAAGGCAATATTGTGATACTGAATATTGAGCCTTTGTTTAAGAGAAATGCAATAAAACTCAGACAAACTATTTCAGAACTTAAAGGGACTGTGCAGGACATTAATGGTGACATTGCAAGGCTTTCAGAGCATAAGTTGATCCTGACTCCTTCAGGAGTTAAGATTTCAAAGTAAGGCGCTTGGCGCCTTTGAGGGCTGCTTATGATTTTAGAAAGCCCAGCCCTTGTGTTAAATATTCGGATGCAGGATGTTCTTGACATTCTTGAAAGCACTCTTGAAGAAAGAAACTGGCTTCATTTTGACTTAGTTAACATGAAACTCCAGTATGTCCCTTATTATCTTTTTAATTACGACGTGTTGTTAGAGCAGAAGGTTCAGGACCAGACTTTTTCTCAGGGTTTTTCAGGCTTAATGGCTATGAATGCCATTGATGGAAAGCTTGAGCCAGTATTGACTCAGATAATAGAGCAACAGCCTGTTGATTATGAGAGGAAGATAAGCCATGATTTGAAGTTTGAAGTAATGCAACCAGCACTTAGAGGAGATGAAGCTAAGAAAACAGCTGTGTTAAAACTTGCTGGGCAATTTAATGTTGGCAAGGATAATGTTGCAGTGACTGGTTTTAGAATGGTTTATTGGCCTATTTGGAAGGTTTTTGTCACTTTGCCTAATAAGAAGATTCAAAGGATTTTGATTGACGGTGTTGCTGGTTATCCTTTAAACATTCAGGAAGTGCCTGAAAGAGAACCTACTTGGATTGAAATAACTCAAGAGACTTTTGAAAAGCTTAAAACCCCTAGTGGTTGGGCTGAATTGTCTAAGAAAGCATTTAAGGTTACTGCAAGTGTCTTTAAAGGAGCAACAGGTAAGAAAGAGAAATCAAAAGCAGGCTCTGCTTCTGCATGGCTTTTTCACTCAAAGTACGGCAGGTGGACTTTATTAGCTGTATTAATTTTAATTCTTATTTTAGTTTTATTGTAGAACGACTAAAAGTTTTAAACCAGCAGTGTTTTTTAATTAACCATGCCAAAGCTTCAGAAGCTAATAACACCCAAAGTAATGCTTGTTTTAACTATTAATGCAGTAATGGGTACTGGTATTCTTTTTCTTCCTGCGATTGGTGTTAGGATAAGTCATGCTTCTTCCTTGTTAGCATGGGTCATTGTTTCAGTAATGGCTGTGATTACTTCTACTTATTTTTCAGAGCTCGTTTCAGCTTTTCCCAAAGCAGGAGGAGTTTATGAGTTTTCAAGACAAGCCTTCGGCGGGTTTTTTTCCTTTCTGGTCGGTTGGGTTGCTTTAATTGTTTGTGACATAACAATCGCAATGCTTATAATTGGAGGAATTTACTATTTACTCCCAGAAGCCACTGCTTTGACAAAGATAATAATCTCTCTTTTTATAATACTAGTTTTCAGTTATGTTACTTTAAAAGGAGTAAAATCAAGTGTAAGGGTGTTGTTATTTTTTTCAGCTTTAACACTTGGTTTGCTTGCCTTTTTAGCTTTTTCAGGATTGTTAGTTGGAGATTATTCAAAACTAAGCGCGGTTACTCAGGTTTCTCTTGTTAATTTTTTAGTCACAATGTTTTTGATTTCAGAGAATTTTTTCGGCTGGGAGACAACTACTTTTTTAGCTGAAGAAACAAGTGATGTTAGCAAGCTTCCAAGAATAATAGTGCTTGCAACAGCAATAATGGCTGTGATTACTTTGGTGATAGTTGTTGCTACAATAATTAATTCTTCGCCTGAAATTTTTTACTCTAATGCTCCTCTTGCTGTTTTGGCTGAAGATGCTTTTGGAAGCACAGGTTTTCTTGTTTCAAGAGTATGGGCTTTTCTTGTGATAATGGGTTCTGTTGCTGGTTGGATTGTTGCTGCGCCAAGGCTAATTCTTGCCATGAGCAGGGATAATGCCTTCATTTATGGTTTTGAAGAACTTCATGAAAAATACTCTACGCCATTCAAAGCAATATACTTACAAGCTGTTTTATCTTCTATAATAGTAATAGCTGGTCTTGGAACTTATGAAATCTTATTAGAGCTTCTTCTTCCTTTAGTGCTTTTTGTTTATTCTGCAGTCATAATTGCTGCTTTGAAGCTAAGGAATAGGAAGGATTACAAGCCTACTTATAAGTCTCCTTTTGGAAGTGTTGGAGCTTACTTAGTTATTGTTTTTAACTTGGTCCTGTTCTTGTCATGGCTTGCTTTTACTGAAGAAGCTTTAAGCGCAGTAACAATAGGCTCTGTGTTTATCTTATTAGGTTTTCCAGTGTATCTTTTAGTGAGATTGCAGGATAAGAGGTTTGTTGAGAAGTTTTTTGATTTTTTTTCATGGCTTGATGATTTGACCATGAGTTTTTGGGTTTCTGACCAAGACATTTTGCTAATGCTGAAGAATGCTGAAATAAAGAAGGGGGATGTGGTTCTTGATTATGGCTGTGGAACAGGAAAAAGGATAAAAAAAGTTTCAAGAAGAGTGGGAAATGGAAAGGTAGTTGCTTTAGATGTTTCAATAAAACAACTTGATAAGAGTGTTAAGAGAGCTAAAAAGGAGAAATTAGGTAATGTTATTTTCTTAAAAGAGGGTTATGAGAGGGTTAAGTTCCCTAAGAATACTTTTGATGCCATAATTTCAGTAAGTGTGTTGTCTTATCAGAAAGACCCGTTAGAGCTTTTAAGAGAATTCAGGAAGATGCTTAAGAAAGACGGAAGGCTTAGTTTGATTGAGTTTGGCAAGATTTTGATTTTCAACCAGCCATGGTTTTTAAGGAATAAAGAAACAGTAGAGGAATTGTTTAAGATAGCTGGTTTTTCAAAAGTTAAAGTCATTGAAAAAAGAAAGCATCTTTCAACATACTATTTTATAAAAGCAGTTCCTTAACATTACTTCATGAAAGCAAAGGATATAATGACTAAAAGAGTGGTGACAGTTAGTCCTGATGAAAACGTGTTAAAAGTAATAAAGTTATTTGTAAAGCATAAGATAAGCGGAGTTCCAGTTGTGAAGAACAATAAACCTGTTGGGATAGTTACTGAGTCTGACATAATAAGAAGCCTTAATGTTTTTGAGAACAAAATAGTCTTTACTAATTCTCCCTTGTTTGTTTTAATAGCCGCAGGAGTAAAGTATAAAAACAAGTCAAAGCAGTTGGAAAAAGAAATGAAGGCCCTTGAAGGATTAAAAGTTAAAGACGTCATGACTAAGAATCCAATAGCAGTAACTCAAGAAGCAGACTTGTTTGATGTTATTAAAGTGATGAGCAAAAACAACATAAACAGGGTTTTGGTTGTTGATTCTAAAAAGAAACTTAAAGGGATAATAGCAAGAGAAGACATAATAAGAGCCTTAGCCTGATTAAATGAAGTCAGCAAGAGAGGCTTGTGCTTTGTCTTCTTGTTCTTCTTCACTGCTTTTGAAAATTTCCTCAATATCTGTTTCTATTAGTTTCAGCCTCTGCTTTAAGTAATCTGTTAAATTGTATTTTTCAGCTATCTCTTGGGATACTTTTAAGTATTTTTCAATCCCACCTTTATGAATTGTTAAAATTATTTTTCCACCGCACTTCGTGCATTTTCCAACCAATGGAACCCTCCGGTATTTTGCATTGCAGTCAACGCAACGGAATAATTGTTGTCCAAAAGAACGTAAGTTACCATAAATATCTCTTAAAAAGTGTGAGTTTATCACTTTTTCAGCCACGTCTTTTTCATCCACTGCTCTTATTTTTTCAGCAAGTTGAAGTTGTTTTTCAACTTTTTCAGCCATTGTCTTTATTTTGCTATAAGAAGTCATTGAGGGGCCTTCGTCAATTTGTTTAGTGTCAAACATGAAGTCAATTCCTTCAAGGGCTTTTCTTGTTCCAAGAAAGTCTTTTATGATGGGGATGTGGGTTTTTATTTTTGAGTTTTGTGATTCTTCATAGAATTCTATTGGAAGCTTGCATGTTTCAATGTCATGTGCTTGGTCATCAACTTCTTCTGGCCTTAAAGTTATTGTCAATACGGATATTACGTCTTCTGTTCCTCCTGGTTTTTCTGGAATGTACTTTCTTGAAAAGTTTATCAAAGCATCAAGGAGAAGCACGACTGAGTTTTCATCGCCATCACAGTCTCTTCTTGTGGCGCAATGCATTAATGGATGAGCATAAAGTCCTCTTGCCTTTGAGAATCCAACTATTCTTCCAAGAATACCTGCAGAAATATGCGGCGCCATTTCAACAACCAAATGCCCTATTAAGTCTTCTTTTTTCTTCACGTTATAAAAGGCTGGAAGCCCGTATACTTTTTCCAGCATTTCGTCAATGAACTGACTTACTCTTACAAAATAGTCAGCAGCAGCTTCTGGAATAACAATATCCTGCGGGAATAACTCAACTACTTGGTCTTCTCTTTCAAGTTTTTCACCAATATAATCAGTTTCATACCCCAATTCCCTTAGTTTTTCTACACTTACGTTTATCTCGTAAGGTTTGAAATGGGTTAATGGAAGGTTAGTAGCATCAAACCTTGAAGTAGCATCTTTAAAACAGAAGACGTTATGCGCTGCTCTTAAGAAAGCTTTTTCTAATGGTTCAAAATACTTTTCAGCGTTAGTAGTTCCTATGACCCCTTTTACTTTTTCAGGTACTGAAATACCTTTTTTCCTGAGTTGCTCTATTGCTTTTTTTAAGTTTATTATTTTCTTTTTGTAAGGTAATGTTTTACCCCCACACTTTGGACATGTTTCTGAGTCACTTACTGCCCCGCATTTAGAACAGATTCTTCTTATCAAAGCTCTTTCATTACACTCAGGGCACTTGTAACTCATTAATTCTTTACCACATTTAGGGCAGACCAAAAAAGGAGCGTCCACTATTATTTTTTCATTTTCAGCTGCTTTTATTATGTTCCTCATTTTGCCGCCATAATCCCTTACTGGGAACAATCCATGCACTGGAGGGCTCATTTTTCTTTCTTTTGCTTTTTCAGGCCTCCCCATTCTTGTTCCAATGTAACAAGTGCTCTTTTTGTAAATTTTAAACCCTGCAAGCTTGTTAACAAAGTCCATAGAGTCCTTTGCTTGTTCAAATACTTTTCTTATTTCTTCTTCTGGTTTTTTTATTCCCAAGCTTTCGATTAGAGGCTCACAGTCTTCAATTATTACAAACTCATCTCTTAGTTTATGAGGTACACAGAGAAGCTCAAGGATTCTTTTTTCCTCACTCACTCTCACAGCCAGTCTTTTTTTCACCCCTTCAAAACTTTCAATTTCTTCTACCTCTCCTTTTTTAAGCCAGAAAATGAGTTTTAGCAAGTCTTCTTTTGACACATCATGGTAGAAATAAGTGAATTTTGGATGAAGTGGAAGGCCTCTTTCTTTTGAAAGTTTCAAGGCTTCATCAGAAGTAATCTGCCAAGCATTTGTTTTTATTCCTTTACTCTCAGCGATCATCTGCCACCATTCCTCACAAATAGGGGAAGGAATTATAGGGTGATTCGCGTTAATGAAATCCCCATAACTCACAAGCATATCCCCTAAAAATAAAATTTCTTCTATTTCTTCTCTTACTCTTGCTGCTTTTTCGACGTTATCAACAATGATTACATCACCATTCTTCAACCTTACTACTGGCGGTTCTATTGAGTCACATGGTACTACAGCACAGCCTTTCTTAGGACGTTCAACTTTGAACTGTGTTCCGACAGCAGGGAATTCATCAAGCACGTACATTGCAGCAGGATGAATCGCTCTTGCGTTTATCCCAGTGTTCCTAGCACGCCCATACCTTAACCTAAACCCTCCAGGTCTTGAAGGATAAGAAAAAATCGGCCTACCGCCTACTACTTCTTTTAAATACTTGTCAATAGGCTTTATTTCTTCTTTTTCAGAAGAAGTTTTTGTTATTTTCACTAAGCCTTCAAGCCAATCCCAGCCAAGCTCAAGTTTTTTTGAAATCTTCAAAAGCTTCGGAGCTTTTTGTGCAAGGGACTCAGCCATTACTAAGCACATTCCACCCCTCACTTTGTTAGTAGGCACTCTTTTCAGGTTTCTGTTAACACTTACTTCAACTTGTGAAGTGCTATCACCAGTAACACAAACAGGACAGTTTTTAACTATGTGCCTGATGTCTTCTTCTTTTGGAAGATACTGAAGCCTTGAAATAGCGCTGTTATAAAGGAAGATTTCTTCAACGTACCTGTCTATTTCTTTTTCAGTTGGCTTATACCTGTCAAGCCCTAGTTTTTTCCTCACGTAATCAGCCAGCATTGCAGCATAACCGCCAGCAGTACCCCCTGCAGACCTTATCGGGCTCGCGAAGAATATTGCTAAGTATTTTGAGCCGTCTTCATTTTCCTGGATTTCAACCCTGCTTATTCCTTCTGTTCCGGCAACAACTATTCCTTCAGTAAGAAGAGTTATTGCTGTTCTTATGGCTTGTTCTCCTAGTTTTATTTTTTCATCTTTTCCAAATCTTCCTTCAAGAATCTCATCAATTATTCTCAACGCTGTCTTGTCACGGTCTTTTTTTTCTTCTTCCATCAGTTCTCTTATTCTTTTAGCACAGCCTTTTGGGCCAACTAGTTTTTCAACTCTATCAGCTAAATCTTCAGCTTGTCCTATTTCAATAAAAGGAAGAGGGTCAATTCCTTTAGCTTTTGCTTCAGAAGCTACTTGAAATGCTTTATCTTTCTCTTTTATTAAGGCTTTAATGCAGTTATCATAATTACTCATTTTAAAACCTCATAATGCTTATTTTACCTTCTTTAGCCATCAAGATCGGAAGAACTCCTGGCGTTGCCTTATGCCCTTGTTTTATCTGGTAAGGAGTGATCTGCTGCCAAGTACCAGAGTTCACTGCTATCACTCCCTTATATGTTGTAGTATTAGTGTTATGAGTCTCGCCGCAGTGAAAAACATCAGGCTCTTCTTCTATTACCATGATGTCTTCTTTTTCAGGCGTGATTGGTTTTCCACCATAAAAAGGATGCACGTGTCTTCTTTTAAGCATTTCAACCATCATTTCAGAACCACGTTCAAAACTACAGCCAGGCACGTGGTTGATGAAGTCAATAAAACTTGTTCCATGATATACTAAAAATTTTAATCCATGGACTTCAGCTCTTCCAGGACTACCTATCAAATAAAAGTTATCATACTTATAAAGTCTTGGAACTAACTCTTTCGGAAGCTTCTGCTGAGGGTCAGCTGTCTTCACAGCATCATGATTGCCAGGAGCCACTAAGACTTTTATATGCTCTGGGATTTGAAGCAGGTAATCTTCAAGCATCTCGTACTGTTTAAAAATATCTTCCTCTTCTAACTCTTCTTCTTGTCCAGGATAAATTCCTATCCCATCAACAAGGTCTCCTGCAAGAGAAATATAAGCTACTTTTTCAGCTAGTCTTTTTTGCTTTTCATCTCCTCTTTTTCCGTTAAGCCAAGCAATGAATTTCTCAAAGCTTTCTTTTAAGAAGAGCTTGTTCCCCACGTGAATGTCTGAGCTTAACACAATTGCAATATCCTCTTCTGTTTTTTTAATTTCTTGCTTTTTAACATCAGGCTGAATTAGATTATTTGCAATGAACAGCCTATTACGGTATCTTCCGTCAACAGCAATTACTTCGTCGGGCATTAGCCTTATAGCTTTTTCAATAAGGTTTTTGTTACTTGCTGGAAAAAGAATAGTTATTTGATCACTTAGGTCTTCTGCTTCAACAATTATATGCTTGTTTTTAGTAGTTCTTTTGTCATTAACTATCACGCAGATTCTTGTTTCCCTATCACCCTGTTTTGCTTTTTCAACAGAAGTAATACTGTTTCCTCTTTGCTCAAGAATGGCTTTTATTTTCTCATACCTGCTCCTGAAGAACTCTACAAAGTCTTCTACTTTCCCTTTTGCTTTAGGAAGTTCTTTTTCCTTAACAATTATCTTTGTTTCTATTTCCTTAGCTATTGGCCTAAAATCAGTCCTCTCAACTTTGACTTCAATTATCTCTTTCACTTTTTCTTTTTTCTCTTCAAGAATTTCAGGAGTTATTATCGTAGAATCTGAGGAAAGAATCTTAGTCATTAGTTCATCAAAATCAGAGTGCCTTCTTATGATTTCAAGAGCCTCTGGAGTGATTAAGTAACCTTTTTCAGTTATTTTTTTTATGAACTCATCCATTAGACCACTCTCTCCAGGCAGCCCGCGGGCTTCGCACGCCTTCATTTCGCTGAACTGCCTTGTAAAAAACAAGGCTGTTAATTTTTGGAATGTCAAAGTATAAATTGTTATGCTCTTTCAAAAGTTTTTAATAAGTCAGGATTCTTTTCAAAGTACTCCCTAATTGGTTTAAGTATTTTTATTAAGTATTCTGCAGTGGCATTTTTTAAGTCAAGAGGATGAATCTCACCATTAAGATACTTTTGCTCTAATTCTTCTGGACTGTTAATAATTAAATCACCACCATATTTTTCAGGCCTTTTAATTACTATTTTTTCTTCTTTTTTCATTATCAAATACTTCATGTATTCAAACACAGGATTTCCTTCAATTTGTTTTTGAGGACAGTATGCTTTCATTATTTTTTGTCTTATTTCTTCCTCAGAGGCAAAAAGCTCAAGCCTGCCTTGTTTTTTAGAAGCATCCATTTTTTTAGCGCCTTCAAGCCCAAGTCCTAAAGGCGTTAGTAACACTGACGGTTTTTTAAAACCCAATTTTGGGAAAATTTCTCTTGTAAGCATGTAAACATGGCGGTTGTCAATCCCAGCATAAGCAAGATCAATATCTAAAGCCCAGCAGTCAAGACTCTGCATTAATGGGTACACTATTGATGACACTTTAGCGTTTTCCATGTTCCTACATACTTCAGAGGCAGCTCTTGCAGCTCTTTTAACTGTGACATAAGGCATCATTCTCAATAACTGCTTGTAGTATTCTTGATCAAGTTGAAAATCAGTACCAAACTTATAGGTTACATTTTTTCCTTCAAGCCCTATCAATTGCAGGCATTTTTTGTAAATCTCAGCCCGGTTATTAATTTCCTCCCACGGGGATTTCATATCATCCATGTAAGCATGCAGATTAGCGATTAGAATGGTATGGTCAAACCCTGCTTTTATCAAATCAAACTGTTTTGCTATAGTCCTATAATACCCAATATGAGGTGGTCCTGAAGGAGCTATCCCCCAATAACTTTTTGCAGTCCTTTGTTTCAGTATTTCAATTAATTCTTGTTCTCCGATTAATTCTAAAGCATCTTGTTTGATTAGTTTTATTTTTTCATCAACATTCATTTTTTTCACTCTTTTATTTCTTCTTTTATTCTTTCAAGCTCAGATATTATGTTCCATATTTCTGTCCTTGTATGAAAAGGCATGTTAATGTCATTGACAATTTCATCTAATGAGTAAATCGCACCCATGATGTTTACTTTAAGGTCTCCGCTGCTTAGGATTTTTTCTTTAGCTTCGTTTACTACTTTTTTAATGTTTCTTGGTACAGAATTATCTTCAAGAATGCTATCCATTAATTCTGCTACTTGCTGGAGTTCTTCTTCAGGCTTCATTTTATCACCTTCAAAAATAGTGGTTATTGTTCTTTTAGAAAGTTTGTTTTTAAAAGAGTTTCTTTTACTTTTCAGAGAATTTTATTATCTCTTTCACTAATTTTTCAACTTCTTTTTCTTCAAGTAAGTTCAAGTGCATGTCTGCTTTCTCATATTTTTCAGTGCATAAGTCTTTTTTAGTGGCAACTATCATCAACTTGGGTTTTAGCCTTTCTTTTATTCTCTTCAGCAAGTTCTCTTGTTCCTTTAAAGAAAATCCACAGGTTTCTGAAGGGTCGATTACAAAAATTACTTTATCTGTTAAGTGTTTCAATGCGGCTATTGCTTTTTTTTCTGTCTTGTTCATTTTTGAAAAGTCCCTGTCAAGTAATCCAGGAGTATCTATTAGTTGAATTTCATGGTAAGGAGTTCTAATGAATCCTATTAGAAGCTTTTTCGTAGTAAAAGGATATGGTGCTGTTTTTACTTTTACCCCACTTACTCTTTTTAACAGTTCTGATTTCCCAACGTTTGGGCAGCCTGCTATTATTATCGTAGGAGTGTCTTTTATCCTTGGAAGGTTTCTCAATGCTTTTTCATAAGCTTCTAATGCTTCAAAATCAATGCTTTTAATTAAAGAAGCTATTCTTCCATAGAACTGCTTTCTTTTTTCAGCAGCTTTTTTCAAGTTCTCAGCGTACTTTGTCTTAATGTAGTACTCTTTTTCCAGTTTCTTTATTATCTCAGCGCAGTCCTTTGCTTTTTTTGCTTCTTTTTTAGCTTTTTTAACGTCAGTAAGAGTCTCTATTAGTTCTTTTTCAAACTCAGTTAACTGTTTTCTAACCTTACTTGAGGCTTTCAAAAGCTTTTTTACAGCAAGCTGAGAAGCAGTCTTAACCTTAAAAGCTTCCTTTTCTTTCCTTGTCTTAAACCTCTGCGACCCCGCTGTCTTTTTAGTTTTGACAATTATCTGTTCAACAATTTCTTCTGCCTTCATTTTCTCCTCTTTCAGTTTTCATTTTTCATTCACAGTTTTTCAAGAGCTTTTCTTTCTTTTTCAAGTATCATGAGTTTTTCTCTTAACTTTTCAATTTCCTTGCCCATTTTTTCTATTTCTAGTTTTTGCTGTTGAGTCAGCCCTCCTCTTATGCTAGCGTATTCTCCGTAAGCATCAATGTTTCTCAAAAGCAGGTTTATTCTTTCTTCTATTTTCTGTTGTTCTTGGTTAAGCCTTTGCAGGGCTTTTTCTTTTTCTTTCTGAATTTTCATTATTCTCTTTTCAGCTTCTTGCCTGGCTTTTTCTATTTTCTTTTCTATCTGTTTTATTCTTTTGTTCTTAGGACCTAATATTTCCATCCATATTTTTTGTTTTTCTTTTTTCCATCCTTTTGCAGCGCTTCTTCTTGCCATGAACATCACCTTCCAATAACTTAGCTTTTTTGAATTATAAAAACTTTTTTAAGCTAGAAGTGAGTTGTTTTAAAACATGAAGTACAGGTCATTAATCATTGCATTAGTGTTAAGTTCAGTTGTTTTAGCATCTTGTCAGGACTATGCAAAATTAGCTGAAGAAAGAACACTTCCACCTTATCCTAATTATTTTGGAGCAGCTGGAGAATTTCAGCATGCTGCTGACTGCTATTACTCAATAGGTGAAGAAGCTTTAGCTAAAGAGTATTACGCAAAAGCAGCAGAGTATTATACTGTTGCGGTTACTCAGTTGGTTGAAGGCGGGGATAATTACTTGAGAGGAAAGAGTTATGAGCTTGCCGGTGATTCTTATTACAAGGCAGGAATGATTTCACAAGCAATTCAGGCATATAACAAGTCTTTCACTGTTTTTTCATCAAATGGGTATGATGCTGAAGCGCAACAGGTAATGAAAAAACTAGAAGCTCTTACTAAAAGAGTTGACCTTTCTCCTTATGTTGGATTGATTTCTTTAACAGCATTATTTTTCAGCTTGTTTTCTTTAGTTTATGTCTGGAGTTATTCAAGAAAAAACCAGCAGCCGTTAGTAATAGAAAAAAAGATAATTAAAAGAGAAGTAGTTGAAAAACCAATAAAAAAGATTGAATTTAAGAAGAAAGAAGAAGTTCCAGTAAAAAAGAGAGAAGTGATGAGTCCTAAAGAAAAGCTTGCTAAGAAGCTTAGGGAAAAATACATGCCTAAGTGAGGCTGGTTGCTTTGAATTTTTTTGAAATAAAAAGCCATGACCTGGCTGCTAGGATAACAAAGCTTAAGACAAACCATGGGACAATAACTACTCCTACGATTCTTCCAGTCATAAACCCAAAAGCACAGGTTATTCCTGCTTCTGAAATGAAAGAGTTCGGAGTAGAAGCAGTGATTACTAATGCGTACATTCTTTGGAAGGACTTAAGAGAAGAAGCATTAGATAAAGGCGTGCATGATTTGATAGGGTTTAACGGTCCAGTGATGACTGACTCTGGAGCTTACCAGTTAATGGAGTACGGCGAGATAAGCGTAAGCAATAGGGAAGTAATCGACTTCCAGAAGAAGATAGGTGTTGATGTTGGAGTAATTCTCGACGTTCCAACAAGCAGCAGCGACGAAGAAGCAGTGAAAGCAAGCGTTGCAGAGACCATTACACGCGCAAAGGAAGCAAAGCAATGGGCTGATGATTCTCTTTTGTGGGCTGGGCCTGTGCAAGGCGGGACTAACTTAAAGCTGTTGAAGAAGTCTGCGATGGTCATGGATTCTCTTGGATATGACATCCTGCCAATTGGTTCTGTTGTTCCTTTGCTTGTGAAGTATGATTTCGCTTCAGTCGTGAGGATGATTAAGACAGTAAGAGAAACCACTGAAAAGCCTTTGCATTTGTTCGGCGCAGGTCATCCTATGTTCTTTTCTTTTGCAGTAGCTCTTGGAATTGACTTGTTTGACTCAGCTGCTTATGCTTTGTATGCTAAGGAAGGAAGGTACTTGACTCCTCTTGGCACGAAACACTTGTCAGAACTTAAAGAACTCCCTTGCTCCTGTCCAGTATGTTCTAACACTCCTTTAAAAGAAATGGACGAGGAGAAGCTTGCAAGGCATAATCTTTTCGTAACAATGCAGGAGATAAGAACTGTAAGACAAGCTATAAGAGAAGGGGAATTGTTTGACTTGTTGTGCCAGAGAGCTGCTTCCCATCCTTCTCTTTACAAGGCAATGAAACAACTTGTCAAATACAAGGATTTCTTTGACAAAAGAGACCCCATTACTAAGAAGCACTTCTTTTACTCCTCTGAGTTTTCAAAGCACAGGGTAGAAGTAATAAGAGTCAAGGAAAGGCTTTCAAGAATAAAGTCAAAGCAAAAGCAAGACATAGGACTGTTCAAACAAGTTCCAATAACACTAACAGAATGCTATCCTTTCACTCAGTATGTTGACGGGGAGGAGAGAAAGCTGAAAAAAGCTCCAAATGGTTTTGAGAAGATAAGAGACGCAAGCTTGTACTGGTTTGGAGTGAATTTGTTCAAGCCAACGGACACTGTAAAAGTGTCAAGAAGCACTGGGAAGATAAGAGCAGTGTACAGGAAAGGAGAGTTGTTAGCTGTTTTCAGAGCATCAGACTTTATGATAATGCTTCATGCTGCTTCAAGAGACCTGCATGAAAAAACAAGACCACCCGAACATAGAGTGATAGTAAGAAAAGACGTTGCTGAATTCATCAAGCAAGGGAAGAGCGTGTTCGCAAAACATGTTATTAACTGTGGTAACATAGTGCCAGGCCAACAAGTACTGGTAGTCACAGAAGACGACGAGCTTTTAGCATCAGGAGACGCTTTGCTTAACTCTTCTGAAATGCTTGCAATGAAAAAAGGCCCTGCAGTAAGCGTGAGATGGCATGCGTAATTACATTTCCCAGGGTTCTTTTTGACGTTGGTTCATTTTCATTTCTTGAAGTTCTGCAAGTCTTTTTTCAAGCTCTATTCTGGCAATATGTGACTTTACTTGCTGTAGTTTTCTTCTCACAAGCTCTATTTCAGCATCAATATCCATTCTCTTTCACCTCTTATCTTTTTCTAGCAAATATGAAAAAGCCTGGAAAGCCAAGAAGCCCTTTCACACGAGCATATTTCTTGACTATCACTTCTTTGTTGTCAAACTGAATCCCACGTATGTCAAAGTAGTTAAGTGCTTCAAAAGCCCTCCAAACTGGTTTTATGCTGTCCATTACTGGGGAATAAACCCCAAAGAAGCCACCTGGTTTTAAGCAGTAGTCAAGAGCTTTCACTGCTCTTTCAGGTTCTTGCATGTCAATGAATACTGCGTCAAAGAATTCTTTTCTAAGCTTTGCAGTTAACACGTCCTTGTTGTACAAGTGCACGTTTTTCAATCCTTTAAGGTTCTCTTTTGCTTTCTCATAGAACCTTTCTTCTTTTTCATAAGAGTAAACCTCTGCGCCTATCTGCGAGAAATAATAAGCAGTCCCGCCTGTTCCTGTTCCTGACTCAAGCACTTTTGAGCCTTTTTTTATGCTAAGCATTGCTGCTATTATTCCTGCATCATAAGGGTATATTGGTCTTGAAGCCATTTTGAAATTTTCAACTTGGTCCTGAATGCTTGACTCGTAGGCTAAGAACACATATCCTTTATGCGTTTTAACTTCTTTTCGTTTACCAACAGCTTTATTAAGCTCTCTGGTTTTAATAACCCCGTAATGAGTGTTTATTAATTTGGGGGTTTTCCTTATCACGAGCTTGTTTCCATGAGCATCAATTAAGGTGTACATAATGGGAATTTACGATTCAAAACATTATAAACTATTACTATTGATTCCTATTACTATCTTAGTGTTTGCATTGTATTTTTCTACAAAAGTTGAGCCAGGCATAGACCTGCAAGGCGGGACTTTGGTTACTGTTTCTGCTGGCTCAGAGGTAAACGCAGATCAATTAAAGCAAGAGCTTGAGAAAAATTTTGAATTAGAAGATTTGAAAGTGAGAAGCATTAGTGGTGGAACAACAGGTGTTTATATTGAATTTAAAGGGGAGAAAAACTTGCTTGAAATGCAAAAGTTGATTAATTCAGGCAAGTATCATGAGCTTTCTTCTTACTGCGGTTATGACGTTAATTCAAAGGATGCTGCTGACAAGTGTTTTTCTCAGAAAAGAGAGGAATTTAAAAATGCTTTTGTAAAGCTTGTTTCAAGGGAGACTGGTGCTTCTTCAGATGCTTTTTCTATTCAGGAAGTAGGGCCTTCACTTGGCAAGGTGTTTTTGGACCAAGCAAGAAATGCTATAATAATTGCTTTTGTTTTAATCATTTTCCTAATCTTTTATTACTTCAGGACTCCTGTCGTCTCTTTTGCAGTAGCGCAGTCCGCTTTCTTTGATGTTCTTGTTGCTTACTCTTCTTTAGGTTTTTTAGGTATTCCATTATCATTATCAACAATCGCTCCTTTATTAATGCTTATTGGTTATTCTGTTGATACTGACATAATGCTTACTGACTGGCTTATTTCAAGAAAAACAAAATCACCAACAGATAGGGCTTATAAAGCAATGAAAACTGGTTTGACAATGACTGGTACTACTCTAACAGCACTCACTGTAATGCTGTTGGTAGCTTATTATGCTCACATAATCACTATTATGAACATAGCTTTAGTGTTATTATTTGGATTGCTTGCTGACTTAGTAGGTACTTGGTTTACTAACGCAGTAATAATTTTATGGCATCTTGAAAAGAAGGTGAAAAAATGACTCTATCAAAGATATTTAAAAACAGGAAAGTTAAGATTTCCTTAGCATTATTTCTTTTGATTGGTGTTTTTCCTTTAATGTTTAAAGGCTTACAGTTTGGGATGGATTTTAAGGGAGGAACTTTAATTCAAGTAAGTCTTGTAAAAGAAGAGAATACTTCTTTTGACATTTCTTCAGTGATAAAAGTAATGCAATCAAGGCTTAATGCTTATGGGTTAAAGGATGTCTCTGTAAAGCCTTATGGTAATGAGTATGTGATAATTGAGATTGCTGAGACAGATCCTAAAGTTGTTAATCAAATCCAGTCTTTGCTTGGTCAGCAGGGAAAGTTTGAAGCATTATTTGAAGGAAAGGTAGTGTTGACTGGTTCTGATATTCAGTCAGTAATCACAGATCCTCAGCAGGGTTATGGGATCAGAGGGTCTCAGGGGAATTACGAGTGGATAGTTCCTTTTAGGATAACTTCTCAGGCTTCTGAGAGAATAGCTAAAGAATTTGAAGGAAAGTGCAGTACTCCTCAAGCACAGACTTGTCCTGAAAAATTATACATGTTTATAGACAGACCATCAAATGCAGTCATAGTTATTCCAACTAATTTAGCTAATGAAGAAGCATACATTTCTGAGACCCTTGAAAAAACACAGGAAGCCCAATCAACTATTCCTTTAGAAGAACTGGTAAGAGAGTCAGGTGAGGAGCTTATAATAACTAATTCCATTACTGATGAGGTCATTGATAAGGTTAAAGGCAAGACAGTTATCATTCCTGAAGGGTATTATTCTGACAACGAGGTTGCTTTGCTTAATTCTTCAGCTTCCAAATTGTTGGTTAAAGCAAAAGCAGAAGACTATTGGATTGTTAGTGCTTTGAATTTAGAGAATATAGTTCACTTAACTCCAGGAGTGACTGCAGGAGTACCTGTTACTACTCCAAGTATCACTGGTCATGCTGCTGATTATGAAAAGGCAAATGAAGAAATGAATAGAGTGGTGATCTTGCTTAAGTCAGGAAAGCTTCCTGTTTCTGTTTCAATAGCAAGCGTGTCTACTATCTCACCTGTTTTTGGAACAGAGTTTGTAAGGTATAGTTTGTTTGCTGGCTTGCTTGCAGTGTTAAGCGTCGGAGCTTTCATAACTGCAAGATATAGGAAGCTTGTCATAGCTTTTCCAATAATGGCTACCATGCTGATGGAAGTGATAATGATTTTAGGCATGGCTGCTTTGATAGGCTGGCAGCTTGACTTAGCAGCTATTGCAGGAGTTATTGCTGCTGTTGGTACAGGGGTCGATCATCAGATTCTGATTACTGATGAGGTTTTGAGAGGAGAAGAAGATGAGGAAGTTCAGAGGTCAAGACTTGGTAAGATTAAGAAAGCTTTTTCAATAATAATGCGTTCAGCTACCACCACTATCGTTGCTTTGATTCCTTTGTTCATGATAGGGCTTGGTGCTTTGAAAGGATTTGCGCTTACAAGCATTTTAGGCATACTTATAGGAGTTTTTATTACAAGGCCTACTTATGCTGCCATTATTAAGGAGTTAGTTTGAAGGGTGGCTTATGGAGAGAATAAAGACAGGTGTGGAAGGGCTGGATTACTTGCTTGAAGGAGGCTTTCCTCATCCTTCCTCTGTCCTGATTACAGGGCCTCCTGGTTCAGGTAAGACCATTTTAGGATTACAATTTCTTTACGAAGGAGCTTCAAAGTATAAAGAACCAGGATTGCTGATTAATATGGAAGGTTTTCCTAATGAAATTTCTTGGTATGCTGAAGTTTTTGACTGGGATTTGGGAGCATTACAGCAGAAAGGATTGCTTATTTTTTCCTCTTATGATCCTGCAGAGTTTGAAAAGTTTGAGCTTAGGACTCTTCATTCTGAGATAATAATCCAGCTGCAGAGAGTGATAAAACAGATTAAAGCTAAAAGAGTGGTTATTGATTCTATTACTCCTTTAGGCCAAGCTTTAAAAGATAAAGCTAAGTTTAGGACTTTACTTTATTACCTTTCTAAAGCACTTAAGGAGAATGGTTGTACTTCTTTGTTTATTGCTGAAAAAGTTGACGAAAAGGATACTGAGTTTCAGGTGGAATCCTTTTTGATGGATGGCGTTATAGAACTTAATTTTACTGCTCGTGCAGATGTTTTGGAGAATACTTTAATGATTAAGAAGATGGTTGCTACTAAGTTTCCAAGGTCAAAATACTTGATTGATTTTTCAGAAAAAGGAATAAGGCTTGCTACTGGGTATTATTAATTACCATGGTACTTTTTTTAGTTTTAGTAAATAACCGATGAAATTAACGGTTAAGTGCGCTGCAGGGGTTATTATTAGTAAAAAACAGAACTGGTTTAGGGTTATTGGTTTTATCAGCATGCCTAAGCATACTGCTCCTATTAAGAAATCAATCTGGTCAAGGATTGGAACTGGCTGACCGCTTTTTACCCCCACTTGTCTTTTTAAGAAGCTTCCCGCAAAGTCTCCTAATACTGCTCCAAGAGACAAGAAAAATGCTAAAATAATTAATGAAAAATCTGCTGTAAACGTGGCTAGTAATGCTCCTGTAAGAGTTCCAAAGAAAATACCGCTTGCTGTTCCTCTTATTGTTTTCCCTTTTCCAAGAATTCTTTTTCCTCTTATTGTTTTTCCGAAGTCAATGCTTTTTCCTCCTCCGAATAACGCTGCTGAAGAATTACAAATGTACGCTGGGAGGATGTATATTAACGCCTGAACCATTGTTGAGGGATTCATTTTTATCACTTATAGTAACGCTCCTACGAGCATTCCTATTATGGCTCCAACTGTTGTTGCTGCAAGGTTTGTTGAGGAATTCCCAATTATTTTTTTATTTTCAAGTAAAGCTCCGACTAATGAGTCAGTAAGGTTTCCAGCAAGACCTGCTACTATTGCTATTATTATTGCTTTGACACTTGGAAGGATTATTAGAGAAGAGACACCTATCATTAAAGAAGCTATTACCCCTAATATTGTTCCTGTGAGTGTTACTCCTCCATTTACTCCTGGATTTACTTTTTTGAAGTTTGTTATCATTCTTGGAGTTTCTTTTGAAAGAACTCCTAGTTCAGAAGAAGTTGTATCTGCTGTTGCTGTTGCTATTGCGCCGATGAACCCGTAAGTCCCTGCAGGCCCTCCTAGTAAAGCCATTAGCATTGCTATTCCGCCGTTGGATACTACGTTTCTTGACCCTCTTATCTTTTGCAGTACTTTGAGCTTTCTTTTTTTATCCCATCCATATCTTGTAACAAGGTTTCCTATTATGAAAAACAAGAACATTATTAAGAACCATTTTATTCCCTGAGTTAACAGAATAATGTATGCTAAGAATAATGCTGAAAGTGCTCCTGGAAAGTTAAGGGATTTTTTTTCTATTCCAAGCACGACAATAAAAAGAGGAAGAGAGTAAATAGCTAACTCATTCATTGCCTACCACTTATTAACTTGCATTTTCCAAATTCAATTCTTTTTATTGGGACTATTTTTTTAACTTCTTTGAAGAGTTCTCCAGCATAAGTTCCGAACACGCATTTTTGAATAAAAGCATCAAAGTTTTCTTCTTTTGCTTTATTTTCTACGAATTCTTCCATTATTTTTCTTATTGCTGACTTTTTGCTTGTTTCTATTCTTCTTGCAGTGAAAGTATAAACTGTTACTCTTATTTTTTTACCGTCCTTTGTTTCAGCATTTTTGACTAGCTTAACCATACTCCTTCTTCTTCTGACGTTTCTCCTAAGGTATTCTTCTGAAAGTTCAAATCCTTCAAGCTGAGTGTACGCGCTTTTTCCTTTCACTTCTTTTATTCTTAAAGTTAGTTTTACAAATTGATGACTCAGGTTGTTAGTAATTTCTTTTAATGGGCACCTGTAAATTCTTCCTATTAATTTCTTTTCATCATCAGCAACAGTGATCCCGACTGCTTTTTCTTCAAAAGATTTTGGAGAGTAAATAGTGTATTTTTCTTTCTTTTTCCAAGTGTCTGTCTTTTTTCTTTTTTTAACAGCCATCTTTTATCACTCTCTAATCAAAAGTTTGACTTTTTCAGGATCATAGTACCAGTCTTTAGCCACTACTCCTTTCCTCTTGTAGTATTTTACGAGTCTTCTTATTTTTGACTCTGTTAATTGTAGAGCGCGTCTGTTATGAATATCCTTCTTATGCTCTTCTAAGTGTTTTCTTAATCTAATTGCTTTTTTGAATAAGTTCATTAAATCTTCAGGCCATTCAGGCAATAGGTTTTCTTCTTTTAAGATTTGTGAAACTGATTTTCCAACTATTGCCTTTACACTTGGAATCCCATATTGGTCTCTTAAAACAAGACCTATCATTGAAAGACTTTTTCCTTCTTTAAAGAGTTTAATGACTAATTCTTTTACTTCTTCTTTTGAATAATTTACCCAGTCAGGGGCTACCTTTTTAGGTCTTTTTGACCCTGACTTCCCTCTTTTCCTAGCATGCATTCTTGCCAATTTTATCCCTCTTTAACGCGTCAGGCACGGGCTTGTTTGGACCCGTCCTCTTCCCGCGTTTTGAACTTAATTAGAAACAACCCTATTTAAAGGGTAGAATTGTAGTGTTATTTTATTATTTGGGGTTTATAAAAGCTTCGTTTTAAGCATACCTTGCTCTTTTTTCTATTTCTTCTAACTTTTTTTCAACTTCTTTGTTTTTATAAGCTTTTAAGATATTTTTCCAGATTTTTTCAAAGTTTTTCCAATGAGTGCTTTTCAGCATTTTTTTTAAGACTAATAAGTCAACTGCTTTGTCTTCTATTCTTTTTGATTTTGAAGCAAGCCCGAAGTCAATTAAGTAGATTTCCCCATCTTTTTCAATCATGTTTGAAGTAGTAAGGTCATTATGGATTATGTTATTTTTATGAAGTTTTTTTACCATCAAACCTATTTTTTTACCGTATTCTTCAGGCGCTTTATCAATTATCTTTTTTAATTTTTTCCCATTTATGTATTGCATTGTTATTGTTTTTTCTTTTAAGTCAACGTCAAAAACATAGGGGGCTTTTATTATCTTTTTAACTTCGTTTAGCATTAATGCTTCTCTTTTTATCCTTTCGTTTCTTACTTTTTCATCTATTTCCTTTATTCTATAAGCTTTCCTTATTCTTTTTTTTATTACTGATGGGTAAGACAAGTATTTTGATTTGTATAATACTGCTTCTGCTCCGCGGTAAATTAGTTCCATAGTTATGTTTTTAAGCTTCCTTTTTATTAAAAACTATGTGATAGAATGCCTGTTATCTCGTTAGAAGAGTATGAGTTTTTGTTAAGCAGACTTAATGATTTGCATGATGTAGAGTTTGTTCATGAAAGAACAGGGTATCCTTTTGAAATGCTTTTGAATATTCTTGCTAAGAAGATAACTAGGAATACTTTAAGAAATTATTATGTAGTGAAAAAAAAGTCAAAGATTTTGAAACAAAGGTGGCTGCTTGGAGAGTCAATAACTTTTATTGCTAAGAAAGAAAATTTTCCTCCAGTGCTCATTGCTTCTTTTATCATGAGTGAGTTAGGATACTCAAAGAGAAAGATAAAAGAGTTCATTAGAAATCCTGAATTAGTTGAAGATAAAAGGTTAAGGTTGGAGCTTGAGAAAGCTGTTCAGGAGGATTTTGTTTATTCTCCTGCTTCTTCAGAAGCTCAAGCTAAAAATGGGAGAAGGGCTGAGGATTTTATCGCTGAATGGCTTGACAAAAATAAAGTGCCTTATCAGACAGAAGTTGAGAGCAGGGAAAAAGGGCTTTCTAAAACTCCTGACTTTCTTCTGAAGAAGAAGATTCTAATCAAAGGAAGAGAAGTTAATTGGATTGAAAGCAAGTCAAGCTTTGGTGACCCATACGAAGTTAGGAGGAACAGTAGGCTTCAGCTTTCTTATTATGTTAAAATGTTTGGTCCTGGAGCAGTGGTTTATTGGTATGGTTATGTTGAAGGCTTAAAACCAAGGGGATTCATCTTACTGACGAAAGAAGACCTTAAGCAGAAAGACCTGATTAAGAAAATTTCTTTAACTCGACGCCAAGCCCATAAACCTCGTCGCAGTAAAAAGGCACGGTGAAGTTTATTTCTTTTTTTACCAACAAGTTTTTCTCTAAGTCTTCAAGCTCAATTACTGTTAGCCCTAATTTTTCTCCTTTAGAATTTATTGCGCTTATTTCAACTTCAGCGTGTTTCGCATATTCTCCTTTGTTGACTAATTCTATTGTCCCATTTATGAAGCATTCTTTTACTTCTGGGTATTGTGTTTTAGTAATTGTTTGGTTTACTATTACTATTTTAGGCGGCTTTGTAAGATTAATTTGAAAGTTAAACAAGGTTACTAAGACAACTATTGCTGTGCTTACCACTAAGATTATGCTTACTTTTTCATAAGGAGTAAGTTTCATGCTTCTAAATAATGCTTTTCCTTTTTAAAAACTTACCACTCAACTTCATCAGTACGCCATCTTGGTTTTATGTCTATTTCAGGAAGTTTCTTTTTTTCAGTTAAGGCAATGACTCCGGCCCAAGCTATCATTAACCCGTTATCTCCACAGACTTCTTTTTTTGGAACTAAGAATTTTGCGTTGTGTTCTTCGCTCATCTTTTTAAGCATTTCCTGAAGTCTTTTGTTTTGAGCAACTCCACCTGTTAGTATTACTTCTTTTTTTTCAGAATGCGCTAAAGCCCTCTCAGTAACTTCAACTAACATTGAAAAAATAGTTTCTTGGAAAGAATAGCATAAGTCTTCTATTTTTGCTTTTTTCTTTAAAGCAGCAGTTACTACTCCTGAAAATACGAGGTCCATTCCTTTCACGGTGTAAGGAAGAGGAATATATTCTTTTCCTTTTTTAGCAAGTTTTTCTATTTTAGGCCCTCCAGGAAAACCAATTCCTTTTTCTCTTGCAAATTTGTCAATAGCATTTCCTATGCCTATGTCAAGAGTTTCTCCAAATACCCTGTATCTTCCAGCTTCATACCCTATTATTTGCGTGTTTCCTCCTGAAACATAAACTGTTAGTGGGTCTTTCATTTTTCCATAGAGTTTTGCTATTTCAATATGAGCTATGCAGTGGTTTATCCCTATTAATGGTTTTTTGCTTTCTTCTGCTAGTTTTTTTGCTATTTTTATTCCTTCAAGCAAGCACGGAGGAAGCCCTGGACCTATTGATATTGCAATACCATCTACTTCTTTGAGGGTTATTCCTGCTTTTTCCAGAGCAGAAGAAATCACTTCTTCACTTACTTTTTTATGATGTCTTGCGGCGTCAGATGGGATTATACCCCATCCTTCTTTTGGCTTATAAATGTCTCTTTCGTTTGCTAGTTCTTTTCCTTTTTCAGTGATTATTCCAACACCAAAAGTATGGGCAGTGCCTTCTATCCCAAGCACGATCATACCGAATACACCAAAAGTATCATTATTAAATTGTATAATACGTGGGTGAGGGCTGGAGTGAACAAATTTTTTCTTTTCATGAACTCTATCCCTAAGATTAATCCTAAAAAGAAAGCGCCTATTACCTCTGAAAGTGAGCCATAAATTATGTGAAAATAACTAAAGATGAAAGAGGACATTAGAAGGTTTGTTTTCTTTAATAAGTATCCTCTGAAAAAAGCTTCTTCTACAATTGACCCAACTACTATTATTGAAAGGACTTCTTCCAAGCTTATTGATTTTATTATTTCAGGTACTTTTGCAGTATCTGATGCCATTCCAAAAGAATAAAAGATTACTCCAATTAAGATTGTCACTGCAAGCATTAAAAATAAATAAAATACTGCGTGGATGGTTTCTTCTAGTAAGTCTGTTTTTTTGAAGCCTAATTTTTTCAGTTTGTTTTTCCCAAGGCTAATGTATAGAAAAAAAAGCATTAATCCGTATAAGAGAAAAGAAGCGTTCATTTACTTCTTCCACCTGGTGTAACCGCATTTCCCGCATTGGAACCTGTCTGCATGTTCAGCCATGAAGACTCCTGCCCCGCACTTTGGACAGGTTTGTTTTTTTCTAATTAGTTTTCCATCCTTTATTTCATAAGCGTCACTTTTCATTTTTCATCACCTGCTTTTTCTTCCGTTTGTTGTTCTGGTTGCTGTGTTTGTGATTCTTTTTCTTCAGTTTCTTCTCCTTTTGTTCTTTTTATTTTATGTTCATTTTCTATTTTTAAGCTTTCTTCTGTTTCATATACTTTAATGTAAGCATAGCATTCAGGTTTTCCAAAGCACTGGTCAATCCTGTCAATTACTGTCTTGTTTAAGTCAGCACCTGCTTTTGCAGTAAATGCTGAGAGCACTTGTTGTCTTGAAGGGGTTTCGTTGAATTCGCTTATCTTAACTTTGTATTCTTTCCTGTTTAGTAGTTTGTTTTCTTTTTCTTCGATTATTTCTATTTTCATTTTCTCACCTTTATTTGCTTACTCTTAATGCGTATTTTCCAGGTACTTTTATTCCAAATTTTTCAGCTATTTTTGATTTTTCAGGATTTAAAATTAAAGTGAATCCTTTCCAGTTTGCAGTTAATTCTGAAGTCTTACAGATTGGGCAGATATCTCCTGTTACTATTAAGTGACAGTTTTTGCAAGCTTTTTCAGTTGTCATTTCTTCCCACCTTTTTTCTTATTTTTTTCAGTTGTTTTTTTCTTTTTCAACCATTCTTTTTTACCAAGACCTTCTTGTCTCATGGTTAAATTTATCTTACTATCAGTGATTTTGTCTTTTAATGAAATTGCAGTTATTCTTGCAAGAACAATATCATCCTTTTTCAAACTCTTCTTTGACTGTTTTCCTGATAATGCTCCTGTTTTTGGATTGTAACTCATAAAGTCATCTGTTACTTGTGATACGTGAACTAATCCATCTATTGGCCCAAACCTTATGAATGCCCCAAATTCTGTTATGTCATTTACTTTTCCACGGACTATTTCATGGAGTTCTGGTTTAAAGACAAGTGCTTCAAACTTTACTTTGTGATATGTTGCTCCATCTCCTAAGATTATTTTTCCAGGAGCTATTTCATCTGCTTTAGTTACAGCGACTATTACTCCTGTTTTCTTGCTTATGAAACCTTCGTATTGCTGCCTTAGTGCCTCTATTACTGATTTTTCTAAGTTTTCTGAAAAAAGCTTTGGAGGAATTCTAACAGTATCTTCTATCTTCATTAACTTATACATTATTTCATCTCCTTATATCTTTTTAGACATTCTCTTATTATTTCTTTAGCATGTTCTACGTCTAAGAACCCATGGACTTTAGCCCATTTTCCAGGCTCGAGTTTTTTATAGTTAAGCATGAAATCTTGGATTTCTTTCTTTACATGATTTGGAAGGTCTTTTATTGATTTTATTTCAGATTTTCTTGGTTCAATACTGCTTATTGGAACTGTTATTATTTTGATGTCATTTCCTGCTTGGTCCTCCATTTTTAAAGCGCCTATTATTCTTGTTTTTATAACGCATCCTGGGAAGGTTGGTTGTTCTGTTAGTACAATAGCATCTAATGGGTCCATGTCTTCTGCTCTTGTTTGAGGGATAAAACCATAATCAAATGGGAAGAACATTGCTGAGTGAAGAGCTCTATCAAGTCTGAAAACTTCTAGTTTTTCATCATACTCATACTTGTTGCTGCTTCCTTTTGGTATTTCTATTATTACATTTAAACCTTCAAGGCTTCCGTGACTGATGTCAACAAGGTTTTTCATTCCAACCCCCTTATTTTTATTATTCTCTTTTTTCTTACAAACATTACAGGTATTCCTTGTTTGATGCATTTGTTTTTAAGTTCTTTGTCATTTGTGAATACTACTGCCTTTAGTTTTTTAGCAGTTTCTATTATTTTTTCATCAACATTTCCTTCTGTTGGGATTATTCTCACATTATGGATTTTTAATAGTTCAAGCCCAACTTTTGCAGCTTTTTTGTCTTTTATTTTTTTAAGTTCATCTATTACTGTTGAAAGGGTAAGTATTTCTGGGTTTGGTATGAGTTTTTTGATTTCTTCAAATATGTCTATTTTTAGTTGTTCTGGCACTGCAAGTGCGTTAGTATCTAAGAGGACTTTCATTCAACCACTCCGTACCCTATAAGGCACCATCTTGTCGGAGATTTTCTGGAAATAGCTATTTTTGCTTTTTCTTCAACGCAAATTGGTTTTTTTAAGCTTATTTTTGCTTTTCCTTTTTTGGTTTCCTTTACGACTCCAAGAGTGGTTGCTGTTCCTGCGTTTATTACTAATAATTCCCCTTGTTTTAAGTCTTCAACTTTGTCAAGTCCTATTACTTTATCAAACAAATGAACAGTGATTGTTATTTCATTTCTTACTGGTGGAAGAGTTCCTGGCTTTCCAACAACACTTCCTATTAGATTATCTCCTTTAGTAAAAGAGGGGTCTAACCCTGTGCCTATTCCAACTAATCCTCCTGGCCTGGCTTCTTTGATTAAGCCTTCTTTTATTGAAAGACTTTTTACTTTTGTTTTTATAGGCTGGGTTTCTCCGTTTTCTTTTATTAGTCCTGGCAGGATTTCTATTTCATCCCCTACTTTTACTACTCCTTGAATTATTGACCCTCCAACTACTCCTCCTTTTAGTTTTTCTATTGGAGTGTTTGGTTTGTTAATATCAAAGGATCTTGCTACAAGCATTCTAAAAGGCTTTTTTTCATCTCTTTTAGGAGTTTTTATAGTGTTTTGAATTGCTTCTACTAAATCACTAATGTTTATAGGGTAATGAGCAGCAAAAGGAATTATCGGCGCGTTTTCGGCTATCGTGCCCTTTACAAACTCTTTTATTTGTTTGTAGTGTTCTATTGCTTTTTCTTTTGAGACAAGGTCTATTTTGTTTTGAACTATCACTATGTTTTTTATTCCTGCTATTTGAAGGGCTCTAAGGTGCTCTGCGGTTTGTGGTTGTGGGCAAGGCTCATTGGCGGCTATTACAAGCATGGCGCCGTCCATTATTGATGCTCCTGCGAGCATTACTGCCATCAGGCTTTCATGTCCTGGACAGTCAACAAAAGATACTTTTCTTAAGAATTTTGTTTCATGTCCTTTGTCACAAGTAGGTGTTGTGTAGTACTTCTTACATTTTTCACAATAATAAAAGCTTGCATCCGCGTATCCTAATTTTATTGTTATTCCTCTTTTAAGTTCTTCAGAGTGTTTGTCTGCCCACTCATTAGTAAGTGCTTTCACTATTGTTGTCTTGCCATGATCTACGTGTCCTACTACTCCGATGTTTACTTCAGGCTGCTTTGGTATTTTCATCACCCTCTTTTGTTTCTTCTTTTCCAAAGATTTCAGCTAATTTTTTACTGCCTTCTTTTGTTACCACTGTATTTACTTGTGCGATGTGCTCTGAGATAGTATTTCCTCTTACTGTTTTTTTCCTTCTTTCTCCTTTTCTTTTTTTCCTTATTCCTGGCCCGCTTCCTATCAGGATGCTTTTTCTTTCAGGTCCATGCACGTCTGGCCTCATTGGAAAACCGTCTTTGTCTGTGCCTCCTGTTATTTTTAGTTTGTAGCCATTAAGTCCGAAGAGTGCTCCGTCAATTTCTTCTCCAATTTTCATGCCAATCAGTGGCTTGCTTTTGTTTTCATCAATTTCTGTTTGATAGCTTCTGCCTGTTTTTGGGTCAGATATCACTATCTTCATTTTTTGCACCTCTCTTTTATTTTTCTTATTTCTTTTATTAATTCTTGATCTTCAAAAAATTCAATCAGCTCATATAATTGCTCGTAAGGGACATTAGTATATAGAAAGCCGCCTTCTTTGATGTTTCTTCCAACAACACCGTTGTCTATTGATATTGCTACTTTTTCTCCTTTTTCAGCTTTTCCCACTGCTTGGTTTTTACTTTGGATTCCAAGGATTTTCCCAACAGGACTCCCTTTTTCATTCATTAGAGGGTACTTTGGTTTTATCACGCCGCTTATTACTTCAACTCCTATTATTGCTGGCTTGCTTGCTCTGAAAACAAACCCTGGGAGGACTTTAAGTTTTGCAGGAAACACGTATTTTTCGAGTTTTTTCTCTTTTTCCTCTTCTTCTTTTTTCTTTTTCCATTCTAAATAATCTTCTTCAAGTTTGTAGATTACTTTTGATTCAAAGATTGGTATTTCTTCTTTTTCAGCTTCTTCTTTTGCGTCATCATTAATTTGGGTGTTGAAGGCAATTATTACGCCAAGAAGGGGGTTTTCTTTTTTTACTGAAGCTGCTTCAAGCACGTCTTTTTTGGTAACTACTCCCACATCTGCTTTTTTTACAGGAACTTTTAATTGTTCAAATAGTTTAACTAATGCTTCTAAAGAACCTAACGCATCTGCTTTTATTATTATCCCCAAGCTTTCTTTTTCTATTATTACGTCTTCTACTTCTGCTTTTATTTCTTTTATTACTTCTTGTTCGTTTCCTCTTATTACTCTTAAAGGAGATCCTGCTAAAGCATTTTCAAGTCCAGGAGCTGCAATTTTTAACCCAGCAGCAGCGTATACTTTTTCAACTGTTTTAAATTTTTTCTTTGTTTCTCTAATTTCTTCTAAAGGTTGTGGAAGAAGAAGGGCTCTTATTTTTGTTTTTATTATTCCATTTTTTCCAATTAGTGCTATCTCGTCTCCTTTTTTTATACAACCCTCATAAATTATTGCGTCTATAGTCATCCCAAGCCCTTGTACTTCTTTTACTTCTAACACGTTTCCTTTTGCTGGTTTTTCCAAATCAATTTCAAGTTTTTTCTTCATAAATTTTTGAGCTAATCCAGAAACAAAGAGAAGGAGTTCTTGTATTCCTTCACCTGTTTTTGCAGAGACTGGGATGATTATTACTTCTTTAGTGAAGTCTTTTACTCTGTCAAATCTTTCAGCATTAAACCCCTCTTCTGATAATTGAGCTATTAATTCATAGATTTTTTGTTCCAGTAAGTCAATTACATGCTGTCTTTGTTCTTGTGATGTATCTAAAAAGCATTTGTTTTCTTTAGGAAGCCATCCGTTGATTAGGTCTATTTTGTTAGCAGCTACAATAAAAGGAACTTTGTTGATCTTTAGAATTTCTATTGCTTCTTTAGTTTGTGGTTGGATTCCTTGAGTTATGTCTATTACTAAGATTGCAATGTCTGCTATTGACCCTCCTCTTTTTCTTAGGTTAGTAAAAGCTTCATGTCCAGGGGTGTCGATGAAAAGTAATCCTGGAATAGTGAGTTCAAACTTGTATTTTTTTATTAAGTCAGCGCATTTCTTTTTTATCACTTCTATTGGAATAAAGCTTGCACCAACATGCTGGGTTATTGCTCCTGCTTCTCTTTCTGCTACACTTGTTCCTCTTATTCTATCAAGTAGTAAAGTCTTTCCATGATCCACGTGACCTAATACAGCTACTATTGGAGATCTTAAGGTTATTTTTATCACCTTTTTGAAAGAGTCTTCTCAGCTTTTGCCGAGAAGCATTTCTATATCATTCTTTTATTATTCTGATTATTTTTTCAAGCATTACTTCTATTGGAATGTCTATTTCACCTTCAGGGACTAGTTCTTTTTTCCATTCAACTGTATACAACCTGCCGTCTTTTTTATAGTAATCTAAGACTTCCTGTGCTGTTTCCCTGTATTTTTCAAGCCTTTTTCTTATAGCTTCTTCTTTGTCATCTTCTCTTTGAATTAGCTTAGCCCCGCACTTGTCGCAGATGCCTTCTACTTTAGGCTTTAATGTTAAGATATTGTATACTGCTCCGCAGTTTGGGCAGATTCTTCTTGAAGAAAGTCTTCTTATTATCACTTCTTCAGGTACTTCAATATTTAGTGCTTTGTCTATTTTTGCAAACTCATCTAATGCTTTTGCTTGGTTTAATGTTCTTGGCATTCCGTCAAGGATAAATCCATTTTTGCAGTCTTCTTGAGAAAGTCTTTGTTTTGTTATTTCAATTACTATTTCATCAGGAACGAGCTCTCCTTTTTCAAGGATTGGCTTTATCTTTTTGCCAAGTTCTGTTTCTTTCGCTACGTGTTCTCTAAAAATGTCTCCTGTAGAGATATGTGGGATTCCTAAGATTTTTGAAGCTCTTGAAGCGTAAGTTCCTTTTCCTGACCCTGGTGCTCCGAAGAATGTTATTTTCATTTTTTCTCCTTCTTTTTTTGTTTTTTAACCCATTTTACTTTTGCTGGCTTTCTTTTGAGTTTTAGAAGGTTTTTTTCACATTTTGATGAGCAAAAATAGTACCTTGTGCCATCTTTTAAAGCATAAATTTTTCCAGTTCCAGGGATTATTTCTTTTCCACAGAAAGAACACTTCATTAGCTCACCTTACTTTTATTGGCTTTGCTTCTGTTTCAGTATCTAATAACATTAAAATGTCCCCGATTCTTACAGGTCCTTTTACATTTCTTCTCATTATTCTACCTTTGTCTCTTCCTTCAAGGATTTTTACCATCACTTGCCAGATTTCTCCATGTACTCCTGTTTTTCCAATGATTTCAACTATTTCTGCTGGAGTTGCTTCTTCACTCATTAGCTTTCACCTGTTTTTTCAGTTCTTCCATTTTTGTAGCTATGTCTTTTATTAAGTCTTTGGCATTTCCTGGTTCTACTATTGCTACCGCGCTTGAAGCTACTTTTATTCCAGCAGCTTCTCCGAGTTCTTTTTTACCAGGAACAAAGACGTATGGGATTCCTTTTTCATCACATAATACTGGCAGAAAAGCAACTATTTCTGGTGGGTTGACATCTTCAGCGATTATTACTAACTTTGCTATCTCTCTTTCAACTGCTTTTGTTGTTTCGTTTATTCCTTTTCTTATTTTTCCAGAAGATCTTGCCATTTCAACTGCTTGGTATGCTTCGTCAGCTAATTCTTTTGGAACATTTATTTTTGCAACCATTTTCATACCTCCTTTGTCACAGTTGCTTGCGCAACTCCTTCATTGGGTTTAAAAAAAGTAATAGTATTCTGAAATTGATAGTATTTAAAGCTTTACACTATGTTTTGTCATTCCTTAAAGGTGGGTTTTTTCCTTGCTTTTTTATCAGCTGCTTCTATCATTGACCAAGTAAGGGTCACATTGTTCTTTTTTACCCCAAGATCCCAGATTAATTGTTTTATTCCCTCAGCAGAGATCCCTCTCTTCCTAAGTCCTCTGATTGTTAATAGCCGTGGGTCATCCCAGCCAGAATATTCCCCTTGTCTTATTTTTTCAGCCATCCATGAGCAGCTTAGTTTTGCTCCCTCAACATTGACTTTTCCTGTTACTATTGTTACAGGATACTCCCATCCAAAGTGGTTGTATAAGTATTTTTGCTGTAATTCAGTGAAATCCAAGTCTCTTCCTCTTATGATATGAGTGGTTCCAAGTAAGTGGTCGTCAATTGCTGAGTTAAAATTAAGCAACGGCCACACAACTGCTTTTTTATTTCTTGGATGGTCATGGTTTTTTACAATCCTAAAACCAGGCCAGTCTCTTAACGCAGGATTAGGGTCTTTCAAGTTTGTTTTTACTCTGAATACTGCTTCTCCTTCATCATACTCAGTGAACATCTTCTCCCAGCGCTTTAATTGTTCTTCAACAGGAAGCTCCCTGCATGGGCATGGCTCTCCTTTCTTCTTAAGCTCTTTGAAATATTCTGGGTTGCAAGTGCATACGTAAGCTTTTCCCATTTTCAAGAGCTTTTCAGCGTACTCGTAGTAAATTTCAAGCCTGTCAGAAGCATAGATTACTTTGTCTGGTTTTATCCCAAGCCATTCAAGGTCCTCAAGCCACCACTCATAAGCTTCTTTTAAAGGAGGCTTTACTTTTGGGTCAGTATCGTCAAATCTTAAAATGTACTTCCCGTTATATTTTCTTACGTAAAACCAGTTGAGGAGGGCTTGTCTCGCATGACCTAAATGCATTGGTCCGTTAGGATTTGGAGCCATCCTCATTATTACTTTTCCTTCTACTGCTTTTTCAAGTTCAGGAAGAGCATGTCTTTCTTCATCTTTTTTTTCTAATGCTTCTGGCCATAACTCCTTAAGTTTTTCTCTTATTTCTTCGATGCTCATTTTATTTACTTCTTCTACTACTTTCTTCACCGTAATGCCTAGTTTTTTCATGTCTTTCTTAAGCTCAGGAGCTTCTCCGAGAACACCATTAATTACAGCTCCTGCAAGTGCTTTCCCTTCATGCTGGTATGCGTTTTTTAATGCATGTTTTAGAATAAGTTCTTCCATGACTTTATTTAGTTTGAGAGGGTATAAATTCTTGTAGGTCTTTTTTACTCAAAGATTATTGAAGCATAGCCAACTACTTTAAAATAATCTCCATTTATGTCTCCGCTTGTTGAGTACTTGAGGAGTTTTGCTTTTTTTACATCTCTTTGCTTTGAAAAAATCATAGCACTTAGTATACATCCATATCCGCATATTGACATCTCTTTTTCTTCAACTAATTTATAGAAGCCTTCGTCGTCTAATTGTTCTATTTTTTTAATGGCTTCATTGTCTTTTTGAAAAGCAGACTCCTGTGGCTCGTAGTGAGTGAAGTCAGAGGAGGCAATGATTATGTCATTTTTTTCAAGAACTTCTGCTAAAGAGCTTCCAAGTTTTTTCATTGTTTGATATGATTGATCCATCACGCATATTGGAAGTATTTTAAAGTTTTCAAAGATTACTTGTAAGAAAGGTAACTGTACTTCTATGGAGTGTTCATATTCATGAGCTATTTGGTCGATTGCAAAACCTTTTTCAGCAAGAAAATTAGCTTTTTCTTTGTCAGTTTCTATTATGCCTAAAGGAGTTTCCCAGTCTTGAGTTGATATTGAGACAAGACTTCCCAGGCCAGTGTGGTTTGGACCAATTATTACAATAGTCCTTGGATCAGTGTTTTTTAATGCAGAGTAAGAATAAGCTGCAGTTTGCCCTGAATAAATATACCCAGCATGAGGGCTTACTGCTGCTTTTGGTTTTGCTTTTATTTCACCAGCTTTTTCTAAGAACGAGGATATCATCTCTTTTAGTTCATCTTTGTCTGCAGGGTAGAACTGTCCAGCCACAGCTGGTTTTCTAACCATTTTTGTCACTTTATTGGTTTTGTTTCAAACTCACTTACTGGTACTTCAAATTCTTTGTCATTTTTTAAGTAGCCTCTTTCTTTTAGAACCTCTCTTGTAAGTAACCAGTAAATCAGGGCTAAAGCTTTTTTTCCTTTGTTATTAGTTGGGATTATCAAATCAATGTTTTTAGTCAAGCTGCTTGTGTCACATAAGGAAATTACAGGTATTCTTGCTTTTTTTGCTTCTTTTATTGCTTGCCTGTCAATTGGAGGGTCTGAAGTTATTATGAGCTCTGGTTCTACAAAGTTTTCTGAGTTTGGGTTGGTTAATGTTCCTGGAATAAATCTTCCAATTACTTCCATTGCTCCTATTCTTTTAGCAAATTCATGAGCAGGTTTTCTAGCATATGCTCTGTTAGCTACTACTAAGATTTTTTCAGGGTCATATTGTGCTATAAATCTTGCAGCTACTTTTATTCTTTCATTTAAAGAGTTAATGTCAAGTACGCATAATCCGTCTGTTCTTATTTTGTAAATGAATTTTCTCATTGTTCCTGACTTGAATTTTGAGCCTATATGAACTCCAGCTTCTAAGTATTTTTCAAGAGGGACTAAGGATCTTTTAACTTCTTGCTTTGAAGATTCTTCTTTCCCTTTTCTTTTTTTCATGTTTTATCACCTTTTGAATTTTCATTAGCCTTTTTATTTTTATTACTCTTTCTTTTCCTATGATCCCTATTTTCATGTAAGGAATGTTAAGCCCTACTGCAAGGTCTGAGATGAGGTCATCCATTGTTTCTCCTGACCTATGAGATATTATTGGAGTGTACTGGTTTTCAAAAGCTTTTTTTACTACGTTAAGAGTTTGAGTTATTGTTCCCGCTTGATTTGGCTTTATTATTATAGAGTTTGCTGCTTTTAATTTTATTCCTTTTTCAAATCTTTTTTCATTTGTAGCAAATAAGTCGTCCCCGCATATTAGCCTGTCAGGAAATTTTTCAGCCAGCCATTTGAATGATTTAAAGTCATCTTCATGAAAAGGATCCTCGATGTAATAAAGGTCATATTCTTCTATTAGTTCAGCCACGTATCTTCTTTGTTGCATGGTGCTTAATTCTTTGTCCTTATAAACATATTTTTTCCCATTGTAAAAACTGCTTGCTGCGAAGTCAACTCCTATTGCTATTTCAATTTTTCTTTTTCTGCTCAGTTTTTCAGCTTCTTCATTTAGAATTTTTAATGCGATTTCGTTTGGAATTTCAGCAACCCATCCTCCTTCATAGTCAAGTTTTTTTGACCCAATTTTTTTACCTATCCTTGCATGGAGTTCTTTACTAATCTTAAAGGCTTTTTTAATTGACGAAGTTAGGGGAATTGCAAGGAATTCTTGAATTTCTGTTGAGTTCTCAGCGTGTTTTCCTCCGCCTATCATCTTGTTAATCATTAAAGGGATTGATGGGTTAGATTCTTTTGCTAAATATTTGTATAGTTCTTTCTTTTTTGACTTAGCAGCTGCTTTTAGGCAAGCAGCAGAGATTGCAATTGCAATATTCCCGCCTATTGCTGAGAAATTATTTGTATCATCAACTTTTCTTATTATGCTGTCAATTTTTTCCTGGTCAGTGACTTCAACACCTATGAGCTTAGGGATAAGGGTCTTTTCAGCTCTTTTTATTAACAAATCTATATCTCTTGGAAAAGCTATTGCCTCATACTTGCTTACAGAGGTTCCAGAAGGAGCTATTGCTACTGCTTTTGAATTTTTTGTTTTTACTATTGCCTTCACTGTTGGCTCGTTTTTTGAATTCCTGTCTTTTTTGATTTTAATGCTCTTTATTTTTGCCAACTTCTTCACCAAGAGTCTTTATTCTTTTGAACTTTATTATCTCGTCAATGTAGTCTTTGTGAGTTAAGAGCATTCTTCTGCAGCAGTACCTTTTTATTCCAAGCTCGTCCATTACTTTTCCGGGTTCTTCTCCGTTTTTCACTCTTTCAGCATATTCTTCCCAGTATTGTCCAATAGGTTTTCCACAGGAAAAACATCTTATTGGGATTATCATCTTTTCACCTGAATGATTTTATTGGTTTAGCTCTAGCTCCTTTTCTAAGGAACTTCTTAGGTTCTTTTCTTCTAACATCATCAATTATCAATGACCTATCATATTCTAAGAACTTATTTTTCAAGTCCTCGCTTTCACTCCATTCAACAAGTGCTTTTCCTATAGCTGTTCTTACTGCAAATGCCTGTCCTGATACTCCTCCTCCTTTAACATTAGCTCTGATGTCAAGAGTATTAATGAAGTTGTCTCCGAGGACTTTTTTAGCAATAGTGATTGGTTCCATTATTATTTCTCTCACATGAGCTGGTTCATAAGCATCAATTGAATAGCCGTTTATCTTTATTGTTCCATGCCCTTCTCTTATTCTTACTCTAGCTACTGCTGCCTTTTTCTTTCCTTTAGTGAACACGATTTTTTCTTTCTTTTTTGAAGTCATTTTTCATCCCTTCCATCCAAGTCTTTTACAGAGTTCTTCAATTGTTATGTATTTTTTTGCTTTTGTTTCAGGAATGATTTTTTCAGCTTTTCCAGAATACTCTTCAGGAACCCCTATGAATGCTTTAACTCTTCTCATTGCTTCCATTCCTCTTTTTGTTTTTCTTGGAACCATGCCTCTTATGGTTCTTTTTACAAACAAGTCAGGCCTTCTTGAAAGCTTAGGACTTTTTATTGGTTTTGCGATATCTCTTATTTCAAACTTTTTCTTCCACTCTTCATAAACAGATTCAGGATTGCCTGTTATTACTGCTTTTTCAGCATTAACTATTATCACAGTTTCACCATTCAACAGTAATTTTGCTGTTTCTGAAGCAAGTCTTCCAAGCGCTGTTTTTTCAGCATCTATTATTTTCATATCTCCTCACTGAATGATTTTTAAGTTTTTCACTTCTCCCATGTTTACCAATTCTTCTAAACTAATTGCTTTTGACCCGTTTTTTTCTATTTTTTCTTTAGCTTTTTTTGAGAACTGGTAAGCAGCAATCGTTACTTTTTTACTTAGGTTGCCTTCTGAGAGCACTTTTCCAGGAACAACTACTGTTTCTTCTTCTTTAGCATATTTCTGAATTTTAAATAAGTTAACTTCAGCCCTTTTTCTTGAAGGCTTTTCAAGTTTTTCAGCTACCGCTACTAATGCTGGCTTTTTTGTTTTTTTAAGGCTAATGATAAGCTTCCTGAGGTTTTCATTCGTTGTTCCTCTTTTCATAATACCACTCAGTATTTTTAGTCGCTTGTTGCTTTCAGGCGATTGAGAACCACGTTAGTGGTTCGATGTCGCCTGCCCGCAAGCCGTATGCGGCTCTAGGGGATTGAGAACCACGTTAGTGGTTCGAACATCCCCTGTCCGTAAACCGCACGCGGTTTATGCAGGGGACGAGATTTGAACTCGCGTGGGCACTAAGCCACAGGGCCCTCAACCCTGCCCGTTTTCCGGGAGGCCCCGCCTCTTATTACTTTTATTAACAGGAGGCAGGGGCCACCGTCCAGGCTCCGGCACCCCTGCGTAGTTTTCATAGCATAGGGGTTGCGGGGAAGCTTTGCTTACCCAAGTACCCCTGCATAGTAATCCATTATAACTGTTTTTCAAGCTCTTCAGCTTTTTCTTTTAATATTTCTACTGCTTTTTTAAGCAGTTCTTTTGGTTCAAGGTTTCCAAATGATTCTATTTCAAAGTCAAAGTTGTTTTCATTGGTTTTATGAACATTATATGATGCAATGCATGGTTGGAATTTAGCATGCTGTTTTCCAGTTCCCATTATTGCTGTGGCTTCAAGTCTTAGGTTTTGTTCTTCTCCTAACTTTATTATTGGTATGTTGTCATACACTGGCTTTACGTTTGATTTTGTTTTTAAGTCTTTTGAATAGACCACTGTTGGCCCTTTTGCTTCAAGGTGAAATGTGGCTTTTGATTTTGAGGTTGCTGTTTTAGGAGTTACGAGGGGGATTAGCCCAAGTCTATGAGCTATGAACTCGTCAAAAAGGTTTGAAGTGTTTTCAAAAAAGTCCACTTCATCTATTGCCATTATTGGTACTTCTGACATTAATGCCCTTCTAAGTGCGTTTGCTTTTGGGTACGAAGCTTCTTTTAAAGTGAATTTCAAGTAATTCCCATCAACTTTTAAGTTCTCTATTTTCATTTTTCATCACTTATACTCTTCTTCCTCTTTTCCCACCTTTTCTTCTTGTAGTGTCATGAGGAATAGGAGTGACGTCTTCAATTCTTCCTATTCTAAGCCCGCTTCTTGCAAGAGCTCTAATTGCTGCTTGGGCTCCTTGTCCAGGAATTTTTGACCTATGACCACCAGGAGCTCTTACATGAATGTGAACTCCTACTACTCCTTTGTTTTTAAGTTCTTCAGCTACTCTTTGAGCAGCCATCATTGCAGCGTAAGGTGAACCTTCTTTTCTATCAGCGTCAACCACCATTCCTCCAGAGCATTTTGCCAGAGTTTCTGCTCCTGTCAAATCAGTAACAGTAATTATAGTGTTATTCTTTGAAGCATAAATGTGTGCTATTCCCCACAGTTCTTCTTTCATTTTCATTCACCTAAATTTTCAGCTGCTTCTTTCAGTTCTTCTTCCTCTTTTTCAGCGAGTTCCTGTTCTTTTTCCATGATTTCTTTTTCTTCTTCTTTTTCCACTTCTTTTGCAATTACTTCTAATCCTGTTTCCTGCTTTGGTTCTTCAATTGCTATTTTTAAAGGTTCCTTATACCAGCCAACAGTTTTTTCAGTTTCAAGGTCAATGATCATTGAAGGAGCAGTAGTCTTTATCCCATTGACAGCAATATGCCCGTGAGTTATAAATTGTCTTGCTTGTTTTATTGTTCTCGCAAGACCCTTTTTCCATACGATTGTTTGAAGCCTTCTTTTTAACAAGTCTTCTGTTTTTAATGATAAAACATCATCAAGGCTGCTGTTTTCAGGAAGAATTCCATATCTTTCAAGTTTATTAAGTAAAGCTTTTTCTTTTTCTTCTCTTTCTTCAGGAGCAAGCCCAACCAGTTCTCTAGCCATGTGCCTGTACTTTCTTATTTGAGTTTTAGCTCTCCAGATTTCTTTTTTGTTTTTTAACCCATACTCTTTCATTAGTTTCTTTTCTTCTAAGATTCTTTCTTTCTCCCAAGGATGTGATGGAGGTTCATATTTTTTCTTTAGTCTTCTCGGATCTCCCATTTTCAATCACTTATTTTTTCTTTTTAGCAGGCTGCTGTTTTTTCCTTTGCACTCCTACGGTTACTCCTGTTCTTCCCATTGTTCTTGTTCTCTGCCCTCTTACTGGCAGTCCAAACATGTGTCTTACTCCTCTGTATGAACGCATGTTCATTTCTCTTTTCTTGTCATTTTGAATGGCAAATTCAAGATCTGAACCAACTAAATGAATATCTCTTCCACTTTCAAAGTCCTTTCTTCTATTAAGCATCCATGTTGGAATGCCAAATTCTCCAGGAGAAGCTATTATCTTTTCTAATTTTTCTAATTGTTCATCAGAAAGATAACCTATTTTTGTGGACTTTTTAACTCCTTCTGTTTTTTCAAATTCCCCAGCTATTGCTTCCGCTAACCTTTGTCCTATTCCTTTAACCATTCTTAAGGCTTTTATCATGTCGTAGTTTCCATCAACTTCGTAGCCTGAAAGCCTTAATCTTCCCTTGAATTCTGCTTCAGTCATTCATTCACCAGAATTTTTTATTTCCCTGTAGGTCACAGCCTTAGCGGCTCGCCAGGATTTGGTTTTTTATAACAAGTGTTATGATTTGTGAACTCTTTTGTTTATAAACCTTATGGAAACAGCCGCACCACTGGGTTGAGGTCCGTAGGACCGAAGTCCTGTAAATGCAGGCTTTTTGAAGCCTTAGGGGATTGAGAACCACGTTAGTGGTTCGAACATCCCCTGTCCGTAAACCGCACGCGGTTTAACGCGGCGGGGGAGATTCGAACTCCCGTGCCCCGAAGGGCACCAGCTCTCCAGGCTCACCTCACTTTGTTTAAGTTCACTTTTTAAGCAAAGTGAACTGGCGCAATACCATTGCACCCACAAGGGTGCAAACCAAATGGCTTGCCATTTGTGGTCTATGCGACCGCCGCATGTTTTTATTTGATAACTTTTTCTGTTTTTATCATTTTTCCTTTTTTCGAATTTATTATTGTTTTTTTATCATAGAGAGCTGTTCCTATGGCTATAAGTTCTTGCTTTTCATTGATTATGGCTATTGGTGATCCTTTTACTATGTGTCCTTTTAGTTCTATTATTCCTGATCTGAATACTGGCGCTCCTTTTAGTATGTTTTTTTCAGCAGTTTCTTTTACTATTGCTTTTGGCATTAGTTTTACAGCGTACTCTAAGGGTTTTATTACTTCTTTTAGTAGCTTTGGATTTTCTTTTTCTAATGCTACCGCGTCTTTTAGTTTTGTTATGGTAATACATTCTTCTTCAGTGAATGGTCCTGAGCGGGTTCTTCTTAGTTGCAGCATTGTTGTTTTTGTTCCTAAGACTTTTCCAAAGTCTTCAACTAATTTCCTTATGTATGTTCCATGCTGGCAGCTTACTCTGAAAAGATAGTAGTTTTTTTTCTTTTGAATTAGTTCAAGCTCGTATATTCGTCTTATCCTTATTTTTTTCGAAACAGCTGAAAGTTCAGGTGGTTTTTGGTAGATTTTTCCAGTGAATTCTTTAAAAAGAGTGTTTATTTTTTCTTCAGGAATTTCTTCTTCTATTTTCATTAGGCAGACGTACTCTTTGTCATGTTTTTGCAGGTATTCTATTAGTTTTCTGCCTTTTCCTACTAGTATTGGCAGGACTCCTGTTACTTCAGGGTCAAGAGTGCCGCAGTGCCCTGCTTTTTCATTAAGGATTTCAGATACCCATTGAGTGACTTGGGCACTTGTAGGCCCTCTTGGTTTGTCAATTAAAATCAGAGCATTCATTTTTTCTCCTTTTTCTCTTCTTTACTTTTTTTGGTTTTTTCTCTTGGTTTTGGTATTTCTTTCGCTTTTGAACTTAAGAGTTCTATGTGTTTTATGTTTATTCTTCTTTCTTTTACTTTTTCACCTACTATTTTTACAAAGTTTTCATCAATAACGTCAACTATTACTGCTTTTTTTCCAGCATCTGATCCTTTAACTATCACGCATTCTCTTCCTTTTTCAAGCAGCATTATTTACCACCTCTTTTATTACTTTTGTTATTTCTTCAGGAGTTAGTTTTGTTGTATCTATGATCATGTCATACAATTCTTTGTCTTTCACATAATCAATTCCGTACAATTCTTTAAATTCTTTTCTTTCTATTTCTTCTCTTTCTTTTATTCTTTTTAATGCTTCTTCAACATTTATTTTTTCTCTTTTAGCCACTCTTTTTGCTCTTTCTTTTAGTTCAGCAGTAAGAAGAATCTTTAAGTCAGCGTTTTTTATTTGAAAAGCACTTAGCTTTCCGTTTATTATGACGTTTCCCTTTTCTGCTTCTTTTTTCTGCAGTTCATCTAATTTTTGATGGAATTCTTTTAGTTTTTGTTTATCTTGTCTTATTCTCTTCCAGTGTTCTTCAACTGTTAAGCCTTTTTCTTTAGCAATTTTTTTATGTAATTCACCAACTGTCACTAATTTTAAACCAAGTTCTTTTGCAAGCATTTTTGAAATAGTGGTGCTTCCAGCTCCAGGTTCTCCGCTTATGGTAATGATCATCATGAGTTTTATTTTTCAACAAACTTTCTATACTTTGGTTCAACTTCTTCTATTTTCATTTCTCCTGCTTTTATTCTTGCTTTTAATCTTATCACTCTTTCAGCACAAGAATGGCATAGATTTCCAGAGTATTTTCTTCCCGGCTTTTTCTGAGTTTTTGACAGCTTTTTATCAGTGCTTACTCCGGTTAGTTTTTTCCCACAGATTTCACAGGAAGCATGAGTACTTTTTCTTCTTTTGTAGAAAGTTTTAACTTCTCCTTTAGGTGTTCTTTTCTTTATTCTTCTAAGACTTCTGCTTCTTTTTCTTGGTTCAACCATTATTCTTCCCCCTATCTTTTGCCTTGTAAGCTATTTCAAGTATTATCGTTGTTATTAACGAAGATAGAATGTATAATCCAAGCCACCCGAACTTACTGTGGAAAGGTAATGGGATTTCAGCTATTACTCCAAGGCTTCCATATCTCATGCTCATGAACCCAATTATTATCAAAATTGGGATGGTGGTATACATTAATGGTTTCATGCTCATATTTGTTTGCTCTTTCATTAAATCCAATAGTTCTTTATTTATCTCCTGTAATCTTTTATTTCCTGGGTCGCCTTGCATTTTCTTTAATTCTTTTTGAAGCTCTTTTTGTCTCTTTCTTATTTCTTTTAATTTTTTCTGGTCAACGAGTCTTTTATTTGCAGCAAAATTTATGAGTGAAATCAACACTCCTAAGGTTATTATTTCAATTCCAGCTTGAGTTATCATCATTTTATCCCCCTATTAATCCTTTAAGCATTGGCATTAATTCTGCGGCTTGTTGTGCTGCTAATTCTTCATACATCCTGTATAGTATTCCTACTGTTAATAATATTCCAGTACCTGTTCCTAATGCTCCTGTTAGGTCTGCTATTACAGCAATTATTCCTACTGTAGCAGAACCAAGAACAGTTATTGCTGGGATGTATCTTTCTAATACTCTTTCTATTATTCTTGGGTCTCTTCTGAATCCAGGCACATGCAGGCCTACTTGTTGGAGTTGTTTTGCTACGCTTTTTGAGTCCATACCACTTAGTTCTACCCAGAACTTCCCGAAGAGTATGCAGAAAATTATCATTGCAAGAGTATAAATTAGTATGTGAAGTACCATTCCAGGGCTTGTTAGTGTGTTAATCATTTGAGTAGGAGTTGATAATGCTCCATAGGGTGCTTTTAGATAGTAAGCTATTCCACTTACTGGCTGGTTTTCTACGAAGTTTCCAAGTAGTGGTAGTCCTATTTTCTGTAAGGCAACACCCCATAATTGGACATTGGCAAATAATGCTGCTGTGAATATTACTGGGATGTTTGAAACGTATAAGAATTTCAAAGGCCATCTTGCTCCGAAGCCTTTTATTCTTCCAAATGTTAATGGGATTTCTATTTTCATTGATTCAGCATATACGACAAATAAGAATACTAAGATTGTGAAAATTAGTGGGAATAATGCTGTTTCAGGGATTTGTCCATTAATTAATCCTTGAAGTAATTGTGGGACTAGCCCAACATAGGTTCCTGAGGTTGGAACCCATGATAATGCTCTCCATATTATTGTAAATGATACCCCTGCTGCTATGAATAATCCTACTCCAGAACCTATTCCGTATTTTGAAACTACTTCATCTAAGTACATTATCATTAAAGCTGCGAAAGCTAATTGCAGCATTACTAAGACTTTATTAAAACCAACTGCTGGAACGAAGCCGCTTATTACGTAGACCCCTGCTTCAAAAAAACAGAAGAATATGGCCATGAGTTTTTGAAGTGATTGATAATATGCTTTTTGTTTTGGGTCATGAACGTCTATTTTTATTATCCCTGCACCCATTAGTAATTGTAATACTATTGAACCCATTACTATTGGTCCTATTCCAAGTGTTGCAAGAGTTCCTATTTTTGATGCTGTTACAAGTTGAAGATTTTTAAGAAAATCTGATTGCCTTGTGGCAGTCATTCCAACAGGTGTTATTACTCCAAGAATGGCAAAAATAAGTAATGCTATTGCAGTCCATTCTAATCTTCTTTTAAGGCCTGGTTTTCTTTCAGGAGTTTTTACTTCTGGAATGAATTTCATCAAGGAATTAACAATACTCAACTTTCTTCACCTATGAGAAAGGCTTTGCCTCCTGCTTTTTCTATTTTTTCTTTAGCTTTTTCAGTAAAGTAATGTGCTTTTATTGCTAAGGGTTTTGAAATTGTTCCTGCGCCAAGAACTTTCTCATAACCATGTTTTGTGACATCAACTTCTAATGACCCTTCTTTGACTAGTTTTTCCAATTCTTTTAAGTTTATTGCTTTTGGTTTTTTCTTCAAGCTGTGAAATCCTTTTTTGTATAATCTTTCTGGCTCGTATTTTATTATATGGAGTTTGTTTCTTTGCCCTCTTTTCACAGAGCCTCTTCCCATTCTGCTTCCTTTTCCTCTTTTGTTTTTAGTATTTCCTTTACCGCAAGTTCTTGTTCCACGTTTTTTTGTTATCTTTCTTTTATGCCTTATCATTCTTACACGCCTCTTGCATTTTCATATCATTCTTTCTAATAATTCGTTTATTTTTTCACCTCTGTACCCGAGGTCTCCTTTCATTGTAAACGGTCTTTTTATTGACTTGTATCCTTTTCTTGGTGGGTGAAGCCTGAAAGGTTGTTTTATTCCGACATCCTTGAATTTTACTTTTAATGAGTACAAGTCATCTACTGTTATTCCTTTTTCTTTTAAGTATTCTGGAGTTACTTTTTTATCTCCTTCTATTCTTCCCCATTTGAACAGAAGTTTTTCAAACACATCTTTGCTTATTTCTCCAAAAGTAGCATAGTCTTTTATTTTTTGAAGCATTCCCTTGTAATATTTATTATAAGGAACTATCACACAGTTGTTTACTTTTTTAAGTTTAAGCAGTTGCATTGTTCTTTCTATTGGCTCTCTTACACCTACATTTCCTCTTATTCTTATTACTGCCATTGGTTTTACTTCCTCATTCATTCATATCCCTTCATTTTTCTTGTATTTTTTAATGCTTCATAGGTTGCTTTTGCAAAGTTGAAGACAGTGCTTGTTTTTCCATAGCTTTTTGACCAAACATCTTTGATTCCTGCTAATTTAAGTACTTTTGCAGCAGTGCTTCCTGCAACTATTCCAGTTCCTTTTGGTGCTGGCATTAATTCAATTGTTACTGAGGAGCATGAGCCTTTTACCTTGAATGGGATTGAATGGTTTTCGTTACATCCGCATTGCCAGCTTCCACATCCTCTTCTAATACTTATCATGTTCTTTTTTGCTTCTCTTACTGCCTTTTCTATTGTTGGTCTTACTTCTTGGCCTTTTGCAGTTCCTATGCCTATGCATCCGTCTTGGTTTCCTACTGCTACCGTTATCATGAAAGAACCTTTTCTTCCTGAGTCTGTTGTTCTTTGAACCATTTTTATTTGGAGCACTTCTTCTTTCAGGTTTGGTACTAAGTAATCTATTATTTCAGGTTCTAGAATTGGCAGATTTCTTTCATAAACCTGCTCAAGGCTTGTTATTTCTCCGCTTTTTACAAGTTTTCCAAGCTTTGTTTTTGGAATCCATTCTTTTTCTTCTTCCATTATTTCACCTTTTGTATTTCTTCAATTATTTTTTCTATTTCCCTTTTCTTTATTTTTTCATCATTTGGGAATACTTTTTCATCATGAGGGATAAGCATGCCTGCTTCAACAGCTCCTCTTAATGCAGCAAATACATTGGATCCTTTTACAGGAGTCCTTAGTCCGATGTCTAATACTGCTTCTTTTATTTGTTTTGCCAGGGCTTTTTTGCCACAGAGCATTCCTGTGAGATATGCTGCTGAAGCATTTCCTTTGTGTCCTGAGTACCCGTACTTTTTCAGTTCATGAGAAGTTGTATTCACTATTGTTTCATCTCCTTTTGGGTTATATTTTATTATTTGAGCGACTATTTGATTGTTTCCGATTCTTACAACTAATCTTGGCTTTTTTGATTTAAGCAAAGCAAGTCTTTTTTCTTTGTTTGTTTTTCCTTCCCTTCTTCTTCTTTCTTTTACTTTGTAAGTTGTTTTATGTGCCATTTTCTTCACGCCTTTTCTTCTTTCAATAATTTTCTTTCAGTAACATAAAGTTTTAAGTGTGATTTGCTTCTAAAGTACCCTCCTTTTATCATCTTATAAAGTCTTTTATAGTCAGCTGGCTCAAGTTTTGGTTTTAGCTCTCTTAATTGTTTTCTTAAAGCTCTTACTTTTTTCATCCATTCTTCTTTAGTTCCTTTCTTTGTTTTTTTCCTGCTTCCAGGACCTCTTCTTCTTCCTTTCTTTTTCTGTTCTTCTATTTTTCTTGCTCTTGCTCTGCTTGTTCCTTTTTCTGGTTTTTTACTTATGGCTCCTTTTTCAACGAGCTTTCTTACGTCTTCTCTTGTCATTGCTTGCGCTGCTTCTTCTGGTTTTTTTACCACTACTCTTGAAATTCCTACCTTTAGTACCTTTGAGGCTATTCTTTTTACTTGGTTAAGCTCCATTTCACTCCCTTATTTAGAATTTTTATTCCAAGTTCTTCAGCTTTTTTTATTATCTCAATTCTTTTTTTCTTTCCAACTGTCGCTCTTATTCTAGCAGCATGAGTTTTAGGATTTATTTTTTCAAGGTCATTAACATTACTTACTAATACTTCATAATAGCCTGAAGGGTGTTTTCCTCTTACTTCTTTTGGTTGTCTGAAGCCAACAGTTGGCCTTTTACCATAAGATTTTTCTTTTTCTCTTTGATGAGAATATCTTCCTCTTGGCTTTCTCCAACTATCACTTACTCTTTTCTTTCTATGTGAATTTTGCCTGTGGAACTTTGGCTTTTTTCTTTTTTTCAGCATTTCTTCACCCTTTCTTTATTATGAATATCCCGTCTTGGAATACTCTTATGTCTCTTCCTCTTACTCTTGTGGCTTGTTCAATGTTTGCTGCTGTCTGACCGACTATTTCTTTATTTATTCCTTTTACTTCAATTATTTCTCCTTTTATTTGAACTTCTGCTCCTGGAAGGATTTTAGCATATCTTGGTTTTTTCTCTCCGTAAAAGTTTTTTATTACTACTTGGTTTCCTTCTACTGATAAGTTTATTGGAAAGTGCTTGTAAACTGCTTTTAATTTGTAAGTGTATCCTTCAGTTACTCCTTTTATCATATTTCTGATGTGTGCTGCTATTGTTCCAAGGATTGCTTTTTCTTTCCTTCTTGCATTTTCTTTTGAAAGGATTATTTTACCATCTTCTTTTTTTACTTCATACTCTAAATCAAAGCTTCTTTTTAACTCTCCTAATTTTCCTTTTACCACTACTTCTTTTCCTTTGAATTCTACAGTTACTTCTGGTGGCACTATTATCTCAAACTCTGCCATTCAAATCACTCTTAATAAACATAAGCTAATAGCTTTCCACCTATCTTGTTTTCTTTTGCTTCTTTGTGGCTCATTACTCCTTTTGAGGTTGAGACTATCAGGATTCCAAGGTGTCTTGATGGTAAGTATCTTTTCTCCCATTCCATGAACTCGTCTTTTCCAACAGAGTATCTTGGTTTTATTGCTTTACAGTCATTTATTTTCCCTATTAATTGAACTTTGTATTTTCCACCTCTGCCATCATCAATGAATTCAAATCCTCCAATGTAATTGTATTTTTGCATTACCTTTAGAACGTTACCAATGAGTTTTGAAGCTGGCTTTATGAAGCATTCTTTTTTACCAACTGCCTCGTTATTTTTCAAGTTTATCAAAGCATCTGCTAAAGTATCCATTTTCTCACCCGTACTTTTTGAATCCAAGGGATGCTGCTTTTTCTCTGAAGCATTCTCTGCAGATGAGCAGCCCATATTTTCTTATGAGAGCATCATTTCTACCGCAGAAAATACAGGCTCTTCCAGGCTCTCCTCTTCTTGGGTACTTGTATTTTTGCTCTGGTTTTACTTTCATTCTACTTCAACTCCGAATTCTTTTTTTATGAATTCAATTGCTTCTTCTTTTTTTACAGAATGCCTTTTTGGGTATTTGCTTTTCTTTATTTTTCTTCTTTTTACACGGTATCCTTGTTTTCCTATAGTAACGCAAACATCAAATCCAAACATTCCTATTTCAGGATCGTATTTTTCTCCAGGTAGTTCAATGTATTCTTTTATTCCAAATGAGAAATTACCATTAGCATCAAAGTTTGATTCTTTGATTTTGTTGTCAACTGCTTCCAAGCATTTTTTCAGGAATTCTTTTGCTTTTTTTCCTCTTAGGGTTACTTTTGCTCCTATTGGAAGTCCTTTTCTTATCCCCCAGTTTGGTATTCTTTTTTTGCTTACTGTTTCAATAGGCTTTTGCCCAGTGAGTTTTTCAAGTAGTTTTTTTGCTTTTTCAAGTCTTTCTCCAGCAGCTCCTGCGCCAATGTTTATTGTGACTTTTTCAACTTTTATCATTAGCATCCCTCAAATTTTTACAGCAGGTTCTTCTTTTCCAATCACGAACACGTAATCTTTTATTGTGTTGAAGGTTTCTTTTTCTGATTGAAGCACTACTTCTGGTTTTCTTGTCATAGTACCTTCTTTTATTCCTATTATTTTCCCGATTTTTCCAGCGTGTTTTCCGTTAATGACATATCCGAGGTTTCCTGGTTTTAACTCAAATCTTTCAACTATCTTTTGTTCTGGGACAGTTATCTTGAATACTTCCCCTACTTTGTATTCTTGGTCTTTGTCAAAAGTAAGGTTTCTTCCATCATGAGTGGTCAGCAGGATTTTTCCTCCTTTTATTTTTCTTTTTTTATTCACTCTTACTAGTTTGAAGTTTGCTTCAGTTTCTATTTCTTCTACAATTATTCTTCCTTTTTTGTCAAGCATTACTCTGTAGTTTTTACCAAGTTCTGGGATTTGGATTAAATCCATGAATCCTACAGGGAATTTGTGATCAGTTACTTTTCTTCCGTCAACAAGGACTTTTCCTTGTTTTATTATCTTTTTTGCTTCTTTTGCTGTGTCAGCTAGTTTTAGATAATCTCTTATTATGACTAGTAATGCTACTGCTTCTTTTGGAGAGTGAGGTCCTGTTCTTGGTTTTGTGAGCCAAGTGCTTATTTTTTTAAGTACCTTTACTTTTCTTCCTGATGCGATTCTTTTAAGTTGTTTTGTTTCTCCTTTTTTACCCATTTACATCACTTTCTCATCAAGGCTTTTTTCCTTTTTTCATCACTTAAGTTAAGGCTTGTGATCATAAGGTTTGACGGTTGTAATGGTACTAATTTTTCCTCTCCCTTCTGATTTTTCACAGTGATTCCTTTTACGTAGACTAATGCTTTGGTGTGGCTTACTTTTGCTACTTCTCCTTCTTTTCCCTTAAAGTCTCCTCTCATGATTTTTACTTTATCCCCCTTTCTTATGGGGAAGTTTCTTTTCCCATATTCTTTTTGCAGTTCTTTACTTAGTCTTGCACTTAGGAGTTTCCTCTTTTTATGAAGAGGAAGATTGTACAGTTTTTTTCTTTGTTTTCTTGGTTGTTTTGATACCATTTGCCTCACACTATGTTTTTTGAAATTGTAGAGATTTTAGGGAATCTTTCAGCAACTTCTTTTGCTACTACTCCTTTAATTTCAGATGCTTTTGGCTCGTTTTTGTCAGTGATGAGCACGCAAGCATTATCTTCAAATTTTATCCTTTCCCCACTTGCTCTTCTATATTCTTTTTTTTGCCTTATTAGAACAGCTCTTACTACTTTTTTTCTTAGGTCTTTTTTCCCTTCTATTACTGAACCTATGAGGATATCTCCAACACTTATTGTTGGGAGTCTTCTTCTTCTCCCTTTATAGCCTTCTTTTGCTATTACTCTTATTTTTTTAGCTCCTGAATTATCATCTACTTTTACAACAGAGCCTATTGTTACTCCTCCACTCATTTTTGAGCTTACTGCTTTCATTTTTTCTGCACCTTTTCGATTACTACGAAGCTTTTAGTCTTGCTTATTTTTTTACATTCTCCTATTTTTACCTTGTCTCCAACGTTTATTTCCATGCATTCAGGTTTGTGAGCATTAATTCTTGATTTTCTTCTTTCATATCTTTCATACTTTGGAACAAAGTGTAAGTATTCTCTTTCAACTACTACTGTGTTTTTTGGTTTGTTACTTACCACTACTCCTTCAAGTATTATTCCCCTTACTTTTAGATTTCCGTGGATTGGACAGTTTTTGTCTTTGCATTCTTGCATGGAATTTCCTCCAATATTTTTTTATTCTTTCTTCTGGTCTGAAGAGGATTTCTTCCCCTTTTATTGTGACTCCTTCAATCATGAACGTGTTGTGTTTTTTGTTTATTTTTTTTATTTCACCGTTTTCCTCTTCTATTATTAACAGTTTCATTGTTTCGTCGATGATCTTTCCTTCTTTGCCTATAAGGCTTTTGTCAGGGCTTTTTATTACCCTGACTTTTTTTCCTATTAGTTCTCCCATCAAGAGCATTGGTTTTTTGTTTTTCATATGACGTCAATTTGATCTTCATGATAGTTCATTTTTAGCATGATTTGTTTTACTTTTTCTTTATGATCCCCTTGAAGGATTATTTTCCCGTCTTTTGCAGTTCCACCGCATGCGAGTTTCTTTTTTAATTCTTTTGCGAGACTTGAAAGTTCTTTTTGGTTGTCTATCCCTTCAATGGTGGTGTATATTTTTCCGAACTTTCTTTTTTCAGTTCTTATTTTTATCTTTTGAGTTGTTTTTGAGATTTCTTTGCACACGCAAAGTTCTTTTGGCAGCCCACATACTGGACAGATTTCCATTTTTTAGCTAACACCTCTTTCTTTTTTTATTGTTAGTATCCTTGCTATTGTTTTTCTCATTTCTCTTATTTTTCCAGGGTTTTCTGGTTTTGCACCGCTTTTTACTGCTGATCTTTCTCTTGCTATTTCTCCTCTTAGTTCTTTTTCTATCTTTTCAAGTTCTTCAGTTGTTTTTTCTCTCAGTTCTTTTATTCTGTAAATTGCCATAAGCATCACTTATGCACTCTCTTATGAGCTGAGAGCCCTCTTTTGGAATTAAACTCTTTTCCACAGATCTCACATTTGAACACTTGCTTTTTTTCAGTTTCTTCAGCTATCTCTTTTATTACTTCCTTTGCAGTTTCTTTTTCAGGTTTTTCAGGAATCACTTCTTCACTTAGCTCTTTTATTCCTGTTTCTTTTATTTCTTCAGCTGCTTTCTTTTCTTCAGGAAGCACTGTTGTTTCTTCAGCTATCTCTTCTATGCCTGGTTTTTGAATTTCGATTTTGTCAGGGAATTTAAGTTCTCTTGGAACAATTCTAACAGTTATCCCAATTACTCCTTGTTTTAGGAAAGCCTGCATTTTTGTTTCTTTTATCTGATTAACAGGATCACCTGCTTTTTTCAAATAGCCTCTTGCTACTCTTTCTTTTCTTGATCTTGCTCCTTTACTTTGAGTACCATCAGCTATTATTTCAACACCTATGGCTCCAGCATCCATTACTCTTTTTGCAGCTTTTTTAATTGCTATTCTTGGTTTTGTTCCTCTTTCAATCATTCTTTTTACCCATCTTGCGATTACTGTTGGTTCAAGGTCTGGGTTTTGTACTTCAATAACTTCAAGTTGAGGATTTTCTATTCCAAGTTCTTTTTCAAGTCTTTCGTTAAGTTCTTTTATGTTTGACCCTTTTCTTCCAATTACTAATGCTATTCTTTCAGCTATTATTCCTATTCTTGTTGAGATAGGGGTTCTTTGAATTTCAACGTCAACTATTCCGGCTCTTTCTAATTCTTTTTTTATGAATTCCCTTGTCTTAAGTCTTTTTACTGCTTCTTCAACGAATTTTCTTTCAATCATTTTTCATACCTCTTTTACTACTATTTCTACATTGGCTAGTTCAATGTTATGCATCATTCCACTAGTGTATGAAAATCCTCCTCTTGAGCCTGTCTTTGGTTTTACTCTTTCAAGGGTTATTGTCTTGTAAGCAGTAGCATGAATTATTTTGAGTTTTTCAGTGTCAAGACCCTTTTGTTCAGCATTGTTTTTAGCATTTTCAAGTATTTTTTTAATTATTTTTGCTGCTTTTACAGGATATCCTCCTGGAATTCCTCCTTTTCTATGTGCTATGCCTGTATTATATCTTCTGTAAGGAACGAATTCTTTTCTTTGCATTACTTTTTCAAGGTATTCTATTGCTTTGTTTAGTTTCATGTTTTTTATAGTGTAACAAATCTCATTGCATTTTTTCCATGATACATTAAGGTCTTTTCCTAATGCTCTTGCTGTTTTTTCTAAGTCACCTTGGTATGAGTATCCTTTCATTTTTCATCACTTCATTGAAGCAAACTTAGTGCTCCTAGTAGCCCCTATTCCAGGGCCAGAGTGAATCACTCTTTTTCTGGTTATTGCGAATTCTCCTAAGTAATGCCCAAGCATTTCAGGTTTTATTTCAACAACATTCCATTCTTTTCCGTTGTGGATTGCTATTTTTTTACCAAGCATTTCTGGAATGATTATCATGTCTCTAACATGAGTTCTTACTATTTTTTTATCTCCTTTTTTCCTTAGTTTTTTAAGCAAGGTTTTTTGAGGTTCTTTAAATCCTCTTTTAATAGTTCTTCTTGCTCTTGCAGTAAGCAATTCTGCAAATTCTTCCAGACTCATTTTCTTAAGTTCTTCTACTGTTTTTCCCTTAAACTTAAACTCTTTTGCCATGTTTCATCACGCGCGTTTTCTTCTTCCAGTTCTCCTTGCTCCGAAGGAACCAACGTGTTGTCCAGGTGATCCTCCCTTTCCTTTCTTTGTCTTTGCTCCATGATGTTCTTTTCCACCGAAAGGATGTTCATAAGCAGCCATTTTTACTCCTCTTACTGTTGGGTATCTTTGTCCTTTTGCTTTCTTTCTTTTGTAATTATTTCCTGCTTTTAACAGAGGCTTTTTTGTTCTGCCTCCCCCTGAAGCATTACCAATAGTTGCAAAGCATCTTGGGTCAAATGATTTTACTTTTTTAGAAGGAAGTCTTAATACTACTTCTTTTTCACTTTTGCTCATTATTAGGCATACTGCTCCTGAAGCTCTTGCAAGGTTTCCTCCTTTTCCTGGTTTTACTTCAACATTGAATACTGGAAATCCTTCAGGGATTTTTCCTAATGGCAGTATGTTACCTATTTCTGGTTTTGCTTCTTCACCATGATGAATTATTTTTCCAACGCTTAATCCCTCAGCACTTGGAACATAAGCTTCTTTTCCATCTTCGTATAATAGTTTTGCAAGAACAACAGTTCTTGCAGGGTCATCTATTAAGTCAACTACTTGTGCTTTCATTGTTTTTCCTTGTGGGATTGACCTATAAACAGCATCTGCTTTGAACCTCGTATGATTAGCTTGAAATGTTGGGCTTCCTTTTCCTCTTCTTTGAGTTATTAATGGTTTTCCCATTTTTCATCACATTAGTTTAAGTTTTGTAGCTAAGTCCAAAGCACTTGATTCTTTACTTAGTTTTACAAGTGCTTTTTTAGGTCCTTTTATTGTTCTTATAGTGTTCACTTTTTCTACTTTTACTCCGTAAAGTTCTTCTATTGCTTTTTTTATCTGTGCTTTAGTAGCTTCTTTTTCAACTACAAAGATGATTTTATTTTCTTTTTCAATCATTCCTACTGCTTTTTCAGACACGACTGGGTAAAGGATAACCATTATTTTTCACCTGAACTTTTGTCCTATTTCTTTTAAAGCACTCTCAGTGAATACAGTTAATCTTCCAGGGTCTCCTCCAGGGGCAAGGTGGTCAATGTTTAATTCTTTTACAGTGCATACTTCAACTCCAGGGATGTTACTTCCTGCTTTTTTGATTCCTTTGTCTTCTTTTATTACTATTAAAGGACCTTTTTTCTTCTTGTATTTTCTTCCTCTCATTTTTCCTTTTCCTGCTTTTATTTTCTTCTTTTCACATCTTTTTAGTTCTTCTTTTAATCCTAAGTTTTCAAGAAGTTTTCTTACTTCTTTTGTTTTTTTGAGTTCTTCTGCTTTGTCTTCTAAAACTATTGGAAGAGTGTTTAGTTTTGTTACTTTATGCCCTCTTTTTTCAGCTAGTTCTTTTTTTGCAGTTGCTGCTATAGCTGATTTCATTGCCTTGGCTTTTTCTTTCTTGTTAATTTTTTCAATTATTTTCTTTTCTGTTTTTGGAGGATGAGCTCTTCTACCTCCTTTTGCTTGCGGGACTCTTTTTACGTCTCCCCATCTTCCTTCAGGGAGTTTTTCTCTTGGAAGCCTTGCTCTTCCAATGTTAATACTTGTTCTATAAACTTTATGCCTTCTTCCAACGTATTCTGCTGAAGTCATTAATCCAGCAAGTTTAAAAGCTCCTTTTATCTGGTATAATTTTGACCTGAAAGCATGAAAAGCTCTTCTTATGATATCCTTTCTTAATTCTTCGTTGAATACTTCTGGAAGTTGTATTTCTTTTATTGGTTTTCCTTCAAGGTCAAATACTTGTGTTTTCATTTTTCATCATCCTTGTTGTGATTTTGTTATTATTTGTTCAATACTTGGTAATGGAAGATCTTTGTTTTTCCTTAGAGCTTCTCTTATTACTATTGTTCTCTTCTTAGGTCCTGGAACTGATCCTTTTATTAAGATGTAGTCTGCTTTTACTTCACCGTAATTTACAAATCCTCCTTTTGGAGTGACTTCTTTTCCATCTGTTCCTATTTTAAGAATTCTTTTGTTAAGCTCTGTTCTTCTTTGGAATCCCATTTGACCAGTCATTGGAACAGTGTAAAGGACTCTGGCAGGATGCCAGGCGCCTATTGCTCCAGGCATTCTTCTATGTCCTTTTGCTTTCCTTGTTTGGATTTTTATTCCAAATCTTTTTACAGGCCCCTGGGTTCCTTTTCCTTTAGTTACTCCTATAACGTCGACCCATGCTCCTTCTGTGAATATGTCACTTATTTTTACTTCTTTTCCTAAAAGTTCAAGGCCTTTTTTCCATGCTTCTTCAACACTTCCTCCTATCTTAAGTTCCATTATTTCAGGAGTCTTCTTAAGTCCTATCTTATCAGGCTGAGTGTGAATTATTGCTCTTACTTCTTTTACTTTTGAAAGCATGCCTTCAATTTCTTTTATTCTTTTTTTATGATCGTAATTTTTTGGTAAGATTATTTTTCTTCCAACATTTTTGCTTAGTTTTTCAGCCCATACTTCTGTAAGTGTTTTTAGCCCTTCAGGTGTTTTTTCATAGACTCTTATTCCAAGTACTACAATTGGCGGGCATTCAAGAACAGTGACTGGAATCGCTATTTTTTTTCCAAAAGCTGGAGACTTCTCGTAAGTCTCAGTGGCTATTATTTGGGTCATTCCAGCTTTGTATGCTGGAAACCCAAGAATTTTAGGTTCAGCTGTTTCTTTGAAGCTTTTAACATCTGGGTAAATCCTCTTTGCTCTTTTACGAGGATAGAATGCAAGTGATCCTCTTCTTGGTCCGCTTCTTTTTCCCATTGTGATTCACGTCTTAAAGTTAATTTTAGGTGATTATGAAAGGCAAAAACCCGCCTTCAGGCCATAAAAACCAAAGGCCTTCAAGTGCCGCCGGACATATTTTCAAATAAAAAGCAAGTATAATTCTTATCAAAACAATATATAAATGTTGTGGTAAGGTTTTTGGTTAAAGTTTAAATACTCTTATTGTTTTTTAGTTTTTGATGAGGATTCTTAAAAAAGTTGACGTGCTTGAAAAGAAAGGTAAGAAAGTGGTATTATTAGGAAATGAAGCTATTGTCAGGGGAGCGTTAGAAGCAGGAGTAGGAGTTGCTACTGCTTACCCAGGAACTCCTTCTTCTGAAGTTCCAATGACTTTTTCAAGAATAGCCAAGCAAGCCGGAGTGTATTTTGAGTATTCCACTAATGAAAAAGTTGCTTTTGAAACAGCTGCTGGAGCAGCTTATTCAGGTGTTCCAGCTATCGTTTCAATGAAGCATTTTGGGCTTAATGTTGCTTCTGATTCAGTAATGCCTGTTATTTATACTGGTGTCAAGGCTCCTTTGATTATAATGGTTGCTGATGATCCTCAAGGTTGGAGTTCAGCCCAGTCAGAGCAAGATTCAAGGTTTTACTCAAGATTAGGCCATATCCCAACAATAGAGCCAGCTAATCCTCAAGAATGTAAGGACTTCACAGTCCTTGCTTTTAAGATTTCAGAGGAATTCAACATCCCTGTAATGCTTAGGACTACTACTAAAGTGAGCCATTCTATTGGAACAGTAAAGCTTGGTGAAGTCAAGAAACCAAAAAGAAAAGGAAAGTTTGTGAAGGATAAAAAGGTTTACTATAACATAAGACCTAATCTTCAAAAGCTTCATGAGCTTTTGCTTGAAAAAAATGAAAAAATAAGGAAAAAATATTCTGAAAAGTTAGTTGATGTTATCCCAGGTTCAAAAAATCTCGGCGTGATTTGTTCAGGAGTTTCTTATGAATACGTGCTTGAAGCAGTTAAGGAAATGAAAGTAAAGCCAAGGATTTTAAGAATTAAGATGACTTATCCTCTTCCAGTAAAAATGATTTCAAAGTTTATCAAAGACCTTAAGTCAGTGGTTGTTGTTGAAGAACTTGAGCCAATAATAGAAGAAGAAGTTAAAGCCATAGCTAAGGAGGTTAACCCCAAACTTGTTGTTCATGGAAAGGATTTATTACCTTCAGTAGGAGAGTATAACACTGAAGACATTATTTCTGCTTTTGAGAAGCTTTACAAAAAGAAGTATCATATTGATTTTAAGAAACATTTAAGGAAAGCAGAAGCCATGGTTAAGGACTTACCTCCAAGAAAGCCCTCTTTCTGTCAAGGATGTCCTCATAGGTCAACTTTTTACGCGGTCAAGAAAGTACTTGGAAGCAAGACAATTTACGCAGGAGATATTGGTTGTTATATTTTGGGAATTTTTGAGCCTTATGAAATGCAGGATTTTATAATAAGCATGGGGGCCTCTGAAGGAATAACTCATGGGATTATGAAGTCAACAAAGCAAAAGCCAGTAGTGTTCATAGGGGATTCTACTTTTTTCCATGCAGGAATGCCTGGGTTGGCTAACTTTCATTTTAACAAGACAGACGCATTAGTAATCATTCTTGACAATTCAGTTACTGCAATGACAGGACATCAACCTCATCCAGGTACTGGGAGAACAGGAATGAATGAATCAGTACCAGCTTTAAAACTTGAAGAAATAGCCAAAGCATTAGGAGCTGACAACGTAAGAGTAGTTAATTCTTTCAACCAAAAAGAAGTTCAAAAGGCAGTTAAGGAATTGTATTCTAAGCCAGGTGTGAATGTTATTGTTTCAAGAGGAGAGTGTAGGCTTTTGTTCATGAGAGAAATGAAAAAAGAGCAAATTCAAGTTCCAAAGTTCCAGATTGATCCTGAAAAATGCGTTAAGTGTGGGGTGTGCACTGATGAATTTGCCTGCCCTGCGATCATAAAAGAAGGTAAAGGAAAGAATGCCAAATATTATATTAACGAGGACATGTGCTGGGGTTGTTCTGTCTGCGCTCAAATATGTCCTTATAATGCAATAAAACCAGCAAGGCTGGTTAAGAGGGATGATTTATGACTGATGTCTTGCTTACTGGTATTGGAGGTCAGGGGGTTTTAAGCACTTCAGCAGTACTTGCAAGAGCTGCTCAACTTGATGGTTTTTTTGTCAGAGGCGTCACGCTTCATGGTCTTGCTCAAAGAGGAGGCTCAACTCATACTTTCATCAGGTTTTCCAAGGATAAAGTATTCTCACCATCTGTTTTAACTGCTAACGCTGATTTGATTCTTGCTTTTGAGCCTTTAGAAGCATTACGAGTTTTGAAATACGCGTCTAAAGAAAAAACAGCAATAGTGGTTAATGATTATCCTTTGACTCCAATTTATTCTAACGTGCTGAAAATACCTTATCCTAAAAAGGAAGAAATAATGTCAAAGCTTAAGAAGTTTTCAAAAGAAGTAGTAGTCTTTAATGCTTTTGGAAAAACAAAAGAAGAATATGGCAATATTCTTTATGGCAATTTAATGCTTCTAGGAATCAGCATTGGAAAAGGATTTTTAAATCTTTCTGAAAAAAATGTTGAAAAAGCAATACTCTGCACGATAAAGTACGACTTGGATAAAAACTTAAAGGCCTTCAGGGAAGGCGTGAGCCTTGGTAAAAAATTATAGGCTGCTCATCCTTTAATACAGCCTATTGGTCTTACTCTTACTACTTTTTTAGCTAACCCGGCATTGTGCACTGCGTCAACTACTTCTGCTACGTCCTTGTAAGCTTCAGGAGCTTCTTCAGCTACTCCTGCGTAAGAATGTGCTTTAACTATGATTCCTTTTTCCCTTAGTCTGCGGATTATTTCCTCTCCTCTCCAGGAATGTTTTGCTTTTGTCCTGCTCATTCTTCTTCCACCGCCATGGCAAGCGCTTCCAAAAGTCTTACTGGTTCCGGTTTCTGTTCCAACTAATATGTAAGAGTATGTTCCCATGCTTCCTCCTATGAGTACTGGTTGTCCTACTTCCATGTAATCTTTTGGCAATTCTTTCCTGCCAGGACCAAAAGCTCTAGTAGCTCCTTTTCTATGAACATAAAGTTTTCTCTTCTCCCCGTCAACGTCATGCTCTTCTATCTTGCACGTGTTATGTGAGATATCATAAAGTGTTTCCACTTTTGCTTCTGGAAGTACTTTTTCAAAAGCAGTCCTTGCCAAGTGAGCTATTACTTGCCTGTTCGCTAACGCGCAGTTTATTCCAGCATTCATTGCACCCCAGTAATCCTGTCCTTCTTTTGATTTTATAGGAGCACATACGAGTTCCCTGTCCCTTATAGGAATCCCGTACTTTTTTGAAGCCTGCGCAAGGATTGGAAGGTAATCCATTCCTATCTGATGCCCAAGAGCTCTTGAACCACAGTGAAATGATATTAAGACATCTCCTTTTTCCACTTTGAACACTTTTGCTGTTTTTTCATCAAACACTTCATCAACTACTTGAATTTCTAAGTAGTGGTTTCCTGAACCAAGAGTCCCTACTTGCTTGTACTGCCTTTTTTTTGCTTTGTGTGATACTTTTGAAGCATCAGCTCCGTCAACTCTGCCGAATTCTTCTATGAATTCAAGGTCTCTTTTTGTCCCATACCCTTGTTCAACAGCCCAAACAGCTCCTCCTTCTAGCACTTCATCAATTCCCTGTTCAGTTAGCTTTATTTCACCAGTGCTTCCAAGACCAGCAGGTACTGTTCTAAACAATTCGTTTACTACCTCCTCTATTTTTTCCTTTACTTGTTCTTCTTTCAGGCCAGTCCTCATTGTTCTTACTCCGCAAGAAATGTCAAACCCTACTCCTCCTACTGAAAGTATTCCTTCATCTTCGTCAAAAGCACCTACTCCTCCTATTGGGAAACCGTACCCCCAGTGAGCGTCAGGCATTGCCATTGCTGCTTTAACAATGCCTGGAAGGCTTGCCACGTTCATGAGTTGTTCTCTTACTTTTTCATCCATTTCTGTAACTAGTTTCTCGTCAGCGTAAATCCTTGCAGGAACATTCATTTCACCAGTTTTTTCAATTTCCCATTCATAGTCACTTATCTTTTTCAAAGCTTTAATATCCACAGGACTCCCTCCTTAAGACTCATACGTCAACAATGCATTGAGCAATCCAATGATCATTTGTTTTCTCAACTTTTACCTGTGAGTAAGTGGCTGCTTTTACTTCTGTCTTAGGATGGTGCTTTTCAGGGTTAAATTCTTCTCCGAGAGCGATAGCGGTTAGTTTGTTATCGTTTATGGTTACTTTAAAATCTTTGAAGACAATTCCTTCTAAGTCCATTTCTGTAAGCAGCTCGTTGAGGAATGATACGAGAAGACTTTCAAGGTCTGTTGACTCGCAGGTTATTTTTATTTCTTTGCAGGGGGTTATGTTTTCTAAGTCAAACATTATTGAAAACATTGCCTTGGCACATTCAGTAAAAGCTTCTTCAACTGTTTTTCCAATTCCTCTTACTCCTATGTCAGCAGTGTGTTCAAAAGTTTCGAACAACTTACTCACTCCTTATTAGTGATCTAAGCATAGTTTAAGCAATTAAGTTTATAAGGTTTTTTTGTTTTAAATTTGTTTAATGAAGAGAAGAAATCCTAACAAGGCTAAAAAGAAAGTTGAGGAAAAGAGAGCTGAGAAAGCTGCTGTTGATTCTTTGATTAGCGTTATAAGGTCAAGGATTACTTTTTTGACTCCTGAGGAGAAAAAAGCTGATAGGATTTTTAAAGAAATTGAAAGAGACCCGTCATTGGTTGATAATCTTTCAGCAAGAGACATAGATTGGCTTATGGAAGTTGCAGAAAAACGTGAGCATGAAATGAGTATTTATTTAAATGTTCTTCCTCTTTTAGAGAAAAGACGTGAAGAGTTAAAGAAAAAATAGTTGGCTTATTCAAGTTCTATTTCTATGTGGACTTGGTCTGGGATTTGCACTCTCATTATTTGCCTTAATGTCCTTTCATCTGCTTGGATGTTTATCAGTCTTTTATGGATTCTCATCTGCCATTTTTCCCATGTCTTGCTTCCGTCACCGCAAGGAGTCTTAAGTGTTGGTACAGTTAGTTTTTTCGTAGGAAGAGGAATGGGGCCTGATACTCTTGCCCCTGTTTTTAAAGCTACTTCTTTTATTTCTTTGCATACTTCTTCAAGTTTCTTGTAGTCAGGGCTTACAAGTTTTATGCTTGCGGTTTGAGTCACTTTTTTTCACCTTAAATTAAAATAAAAAAGGAAAGGTTTTATTGTTTTTTCTTAACGTCTATCACCATTCCTGCTGCTACTGTTTGACCCATGTCTCTTACTGCGAACCTTCCAAGTGGTGAGAACTCGTTTGCTTTTTCAATGACCATTGGCCTTGTTGGCTTGAATTTTACTATTGCAACGTCTCCTGTCTTAATGAATTCAGGGTTTTCTTGTTCTACTTGTCCTGTTTTTGGGTTGATTTTCTTTACAAGCTCAGTTATTGTACAAGCTACTTGTGCAGTGTGCGCATGGATTACTGGCTGGTATCCTACTGTTATTGCTGTTGGGTGGTTTAATACTACTATTTGAGCAGTGAATTCTTCTGCCACCGTTGGTGGATTGTCAGGATGACCTACTACGTCTCCTCTCTTTATGCTTTTCTTGTCAACCCCTTTGAGGTTGAATCCAATGTTGTCTCCTGGTTCTGCTTCCTGTAATGGCTGGTGGTGCATTTCTATTGATTTTACTTCTCCAACCACTCCTGATGGCATTACTATTACTTTGTCTCCTACTTTGAGTTTTCCGGTTTCAACTCTTCCTACTGGCACTAATCCTACTCCTGTAATTGTGTATACGTCTTGTACTGGTAGTCTTAATGGTTTGTCTACTGGTTTTTCAGGTACTTTAAAGTCGTCAAAAGCTTCTACTATTGTTTTTCCTTTGTACCATGGAGTTTTATCTGACTTTTTAGCTACGTTGTCTCCGTAGTAAGCTGATACTGGAATGAATGGAATTTCATCTGTCTTGTATCCTATGGTTTTCAGTAAGTTTTCTACTTGTGATTTTACTTCGTTGAATCTGTTTTCATCATAGTTTACTGTGTCCATTTTGTTTATTGCAACTATGAGTTGTCCTACTCCAAGAGTTCTTGCTAAGAAAGCATGCTCTTTTGTTTGTGGTTGTGGTCCTTCTTTAGCTGATACTACTAAAACTGCAGCGTCTGCTTGAGAAGTACCAGTAATCATGTTTTTAACGAAGTCTCTGTGTCCTGGAGCGTCTATTATTGTGAAGTAGTATTTGTTTGTTTGGAAGTCTTTGTGCATTACGTCTATTGTTACTCCTCTTTCCCTTTCTTCTTTGAGTTTGTCCATTACGAATGCAAACTCAAAAGTTGCTTTTCCAAGCTTTGCTGCTTCTTCTTTGAGTTTTCTTAGTTCAACATCACTGAGTGCTCCTGTGTCGTAGAGGATTCTTCCAACCAAGGTTGACTTTCCATGGTCTACGTGTCCTATGAACACCAGGTTAAGGTGTGGTTTTTTGTCTGCCATTTCTTCTTACCTCCGTTTTTAATTAATATGAAGTGGTTAGTTTGATTTTTAATACTTTTGTTTTTTAAGCCTAATAAACTTTTCTCTTCTCGTTTTTCATGCTAGTAACTCTTGTGGGGTTGGTGGCTGTGGTTTTAATCCTTTTCTTTCTCTTACTTTTTTAATTATTTCTTCTTGTAAGCTTTTTGGAACCATTTCATATCCTAAGTATTCAGTGCTCCATAGTGCTCTTCCCTGAGTAGCTGACCTTATTGCTGCAGCAAATCCAAACATTTCAGCTACTGGTACTTTTGCGATTATTGTTAATGCGTCTTCTTCTTGATTCATTTCAAGTATTTGCCCTCTTCTTCCTTGTATTTCTTTTGTTACCGCGCTCATGTATTCTTGTGGTATTGAGATGAATAGTTTTTGTTTTGGTTCCATGAGGACAGCGTCTCCTAACAGCATTGCTGCAAGGATTGCTCTTTTTACTGCTGGGATTACTTGAGCAGGCCCTCTGTGAACAGCATCTTCATGGAGCACTGCGTCATGAAGTTTTACTATCATCTTTATTCCTTTTTCCTGGGCTAAAGGCCCTGCATTCATTGCTTCTATAAATGCTTGGATTATTAGTTCTTTTGCTTCGTTTAAGTATTGTACTCCTTTAGTGACGTCTATAAGCATGCAGTTATTGTGAATATACCATACTTTTTTGGATTCTTCAGCATCCATGCCAAGGTTTCTTAGTTTTTCTGCTAATGCTTTTTGGTCTTTTACTTTTCCTTCTTTTATTTCCCCTTCTTTTATTGCTTTGTGGATTTCATCGCTCATTGGTTCTACTGTTAAATAAAATTTATTGTGTTTGTTTGGGGATTTTCCTTCTACTTGTTGTGATTGACTTGCAACGCTTTCACGGTAAACTACTATTGGCTGTGATGAGGTTATTTCTACTCCTTTGTCTTTTCTTAGTACGTGTTCAAGGATTTCTAAGTGAAGTTCTCCCATTCCAGATAGTAAGTGTTCTCCTGTTTCTTCATTTATTTCTACCCTTACTGTTGGGTCTTCTTTTGCTAATTGTCTTAGAGCTTCGATGAGTTTTGGAAGGTCTTTTGGGTTTTTTGCTTCAATTGATTTTGTAACTACTGGTTCTGAATAGTGTTTTATTGATTCAAATGGCTCTATTTTTTCTTCGCATGCTGTTTCTCCTGCAAAAGCATCTTTCAAGCCTGTTATTGCAGCAATATTACCAGCAGGAATATCAGGCAACTGAATTCTTCCATCATTCATGTATATTGCTACTTGTTGCACTGTTGCTTCTCTTGCAGAGTTGATTAAGTATAATTTTTGTCCTTTTTTCACCGTTCCTGAGAAGACTCTGCCTGTGGCTACTTCTCCAGCATGAGGGTCTATTGAAATATTGGTTATCATTATGGTTGTTTTTCCGTCTTTGTCGCAGTTTATCATTTGTTTCCCTACTTCACTTTCAGGGTCTCCGTTCCAAATGTTTTCAATCCTGTATTTTTGAGCTTCTTTTGGGCTTGGCAGGTGTTTTACTACCATGTCTAAGATTACTTGATAGGCTGGGATTTTTTTAGCTAATTCTTTTTGTTTTTCTTGTTGGGAGTATTCATAGATTTCTTTGAAACCAATGCCTGTTTTTTTCATGAATGGAACTGAAATAGCCCAGTTATGATAAGCAGAGCCAAAAGCAACAGACCCATCTTGCACTCTTACCTGCCATTTTTCTTTGTATTCAGGTGGGGCATATTTTCTAATAAGTTCGTTTACTTTTGTTATTATTTTAGTAAGTCTTTTTTGAAGTTCTTCAGGCCCTACTTGCAATTCATTGATTAACCTGTCTACTTTGTTTATGAAGAGTACTGGTTTTACTCTTTCTTTTAGAGCTTGTCTTAATACTGTTTCTGTTTGAGGCATTACTCCTTCAACAGCGCAAGCTACTACTATTGCTCCGTCTACTGCTCTCATTGCTCTTGTTACTCCTCCTCCAAAGTCAACGTGTCCAGGGGTGTCTATTAAGTTGATTAAGTAATAATCATTTTCAAAGTTGTATACCATTGAAATGTTTGCAGAGAAAATTGTTATTCCTCTTTCTGCTTCTAGTTCATACGAGTCTAATTCACAGGCTTTTCCAGCTAGTTCTTCACTCATCAATCCTGCTCCAGCGATTAGGTTGTCTGATAAAGTTGTTTTTCCATGGTCAATATGAGCGACTATTCCAATGTTTCTTATTCTTTCAGGCATGTACATTAGTTCATGAACTTTTTGTGCCATTTGTTCTATTCTTCCCATTAACTACCACCTTTTCAGAAACAAGTTTTTAAGTCTTACCTGCTGCTCTTTGCTATCCTCTCTACTTCTATTTTTCTTGAAATAGCATAACTTTGTGAATCATTATTAGCTGCTAAGATTAGTTCTTCTGCTAAGGCTTCTTCAGCTGATTTTTTGTTGTCAAATGATCTTATCGCTACCGCCCTTCCTATGTTTCTTAGGGCGAAATCAACTCTTCTTTGAGGAGAAGTATCAACAGCTATCGGGGTGACTATCCCACCGTATTTCACTCTTGTGGTTTCTTCCCTTGGGGCTGAGTTTTCAATTGCTTTTACTAGTATTTGAATAGGGTTTTGTTTTGTCTTTTTATGCACTATTTCAAAAGCTTTTTCAACTATTTTTGTCATTTTTGCTTTTTTTCCACAGCCTCCTCTTCCTCTTATTACTCTTCCACCTATTTTTCTTCCAGTTCCCCCTATCATTAATGAGTTGATTAGTCTTTCAACAATATGAACTTTGCTTTTACCACCTTCTTTTTTCACGTGCCTTCCTTGATTATTCATTGTGATTCTTGGCTTTAAGCTTATGTACTTCCTTAACCCTGGGTCTGTGACTTCTGCTTTTGATTCCCATTTTCCGAAAATTAAAAAGTCATCCATTAATCATTTCACCTTTTTGGCTTTTCTTTTCTTCCTGTTCTTAATTCTTCTAAGCTTACTCCGTTTACTTTTATTACCTTATATTTTATTCCCCACATTGATCCTATAGCTCCTCCTTGTGAGCCTCCTAGTCCTTCTATTAGAACTTCATCGTGCTCGTCAACAAATTTTGAAGCATTTTCTCTTGGAAGATGAGCAGTAACCATTTTTCCATTTTTTATTAATTGTACTCTTACGCATTTTATTAATCCTGAGTGTGGTTGTTTTTGTTCCCTAACAGTCTTTTCAGTGACTATCCCAGAAGCTTGAGGAGCACCTTCTAACGGATCTGTAAGTCTTCCTGCTTTTCTTCTCATTCTTGTTACATACTTTACTTGTTTCCACCTAAACCTCTGCCTGTCTTTTTTCAGTTTTCTAGCAGCAAATTCTCCTGGCATTTCACATCACGGTTATTTTGTTTATTTTATAATGTCTTCCAACTATTTTTTTTACTTGGTTTATTTTTTTCCCTTCTTTCCCTATTGCTCTTTTTTTGTGTTTTGGGTCAATATATACTTTTGCTTCTGAACCGTTTATCTCGATTTTGTTTACTTTTAGTGGGTAAAGAAGGTTTTTTATAAATCCTTCAGGGGTCTTATCAAACTCATAAACATGAATTTCTTTTCCTATCTCTTTTTTTATTTTGTTTATTATGCTTCCGTTTTTTCCTATTGCAAATCCAATGTATCCTTTGTCAACGATTATTGTTATGTCGTCGCCTTCTATAAGGCAGTCTACTACTTTTGTTTTGGTTTTTGCTTCAAAAAAGTTTATTAGTCTCATTTCGTCTGCTGTGAGTTTCATTCTTGTTCCTCTGTTAGTTCTTTAAGTTTGACGTCTCCGTTGTCTATTATTGAAAGAGAAGCCACAAGAAATGGCTTTCCGCAGACAGTTCCAAGCTCTAAGGAACTGCCTTTAAAAGTCACTACAGGGATTTCATTAAGTTTTGCGTATTTTTCAATTAATTCTTTTTTATCTAAAGGAATGTTTTCAGCAATCACTACTGCTTTTACTTTTTTGTTTATAATGTTTTTTAAAGTTTTCTCTGTGCCTAATTCTACTTTCCCTGTTTTTATAATTCTTTTAATTTTTGCTTCTAAGGTCATTTTTTCACCTTTTCAATTGGTTTTCCCATTATTAATTCGACTTGCCCAGTCCCTGCTGGAATTGGTTTTCCTACTATGATATTTTCAGCAATTCCTTTTAAAGGATCTTCAGTTCCTCTTATTGCAGCGTCAAGCAAGTGACGTACCGTTTCTTCAAAAGCTGCTCTTGCGAATACTGATTGTTTTTCTCCAGAGATTCCCTGTCTTCCTACTGCTTTTATTGTCCCGCTCATTGCCATTAAGTCAGCTACAAGCATTAAGTGTCTTAAGTCAACATGAAGGCTGTTGTTTTCAAGCACGTTGTATGCTTCTTGAAGTAAAGCATTTCTTGCAGCTTCAATTCCAAGCACTTGTTCTATTTCTTTAATATTGTTGCTTCTTGTTCTTGTCGCGTCTATTCCTTCTAGTTTCAGTACCTCTTTAAGGTTTGTTCCTTCTGTTTGGATTAAATATTCTCCTTCTTTTTTTATCACTGCAGCGTTTTTTATTCCAGGTATCCCACTTATTGGTATTGTTCTTATTTTTGCACTTATTCTTCTAAGGTTTTTCAGGTTTTTCCCTTTAAATACAAGCAGATTTTTTGTTGCTTCATTTGGTTTCTTTTTTACTTTTTTGAAGATTTTCTCTATAATTTGTTCCAGTTCTTCTTTTTTAAGGTTTTTCCTGAACTTTACTTCTACTTTTTTTTCAGGAAAGTTTTCGATCACGTCTGCTATTTTTGAAAGAGTAACTTCTTCAATTTCTTTGGCTATTTTTAATGCTTCTTCTTTTGATGGATTTTTCAAATAAATAAGCATTGTAGGCATTTTTGGTGTTTTTCTAACGTCAACTAATTCAATGAACCTTGGAAGACCCTGAGGTGTGGACATTTCAGCTACTCCTGCAAAGTGAAAAGTACGCATGGTCATTTGAGTTCCAGGTTCTCCTATTGATTGAGCAGCAATTACCCCAACAGCTTCTCCTGCTTCCATTCTTTTCTTCAAAAATTCTTCATAAGTTTTTTCAAAGATTTTTTCAGCTTCTTTTTCATTTTTTCCTTCAGCTTCTTTTCTTGCTTTTTCATAAAGGTTATGCGGGAGTAATTTTTCATATTTTTCTATCATGTTTTCGCCCTCTTAGATTTTTTGAGGATTAAAGCAATCATCCCCATAAGTGAACTGTACTATTGAGTCAGTAGCATCTCTTACTGTTCCATCATTTTCTATGGTGACGTCTATTAAAGCGTTGATTAATCTTCTTTGCATGTATCCTGATACTGAAGTATTAATTCCCTTGTCTATCAGAGTGTCTCTTCCACTCATTGCATGTAAAAAGAATTCAGTTGGAGTAAGGCCTTCAATAAATGAACTTCTTACAAAGCCTCTTGCTTTTGCTCCAATATCTCCTTCTTTAAAGTGAGGTAAGGTTTTATTTCTGTATCCTCTTGTAATCCTTTTTCCTCTCACACTTGTCTGACCAATACAACCAGTCATCTGTACTACGTTTAGAATATTTCCTCTTGAACCAATCCTACTCATTATTACTGCTGGGTTGTTTTTACCAAGGTCTCTTTCAACAATTATTGCTACTTCTTTTCTTGCTTTTTCAAGAATCATCATCGCGTGGTCTTCAAGGGTCTGTTCAAGGGTCTTTCCAGGAGTCTTTTCAAGCTGGCCTTTTTTGTATTTTTCGATTAATTCCTCTACTTCTTTTTCAGCTCTTGTAAGAGCAAGTGAAGCTTTTCTTAATGCTTCTGAAGACAGCTCATAATCACTTACTCCAATAGTATATCCTTTAAGCATTATTGCGTATAATGCTAGTTTTGTCATTTTGTCAATGTAATCTCTTGTTGCTTCTGGCCCGAATTGTAAGAAGATTTGTTTGACTAAATCTTTTGAAGTAGCTACTGCGTCCATTGCTCCGCAGATTATTTTTCCATCAACTATTTTCACATAGGCGTCAAATTCGCATTTTTCTTTGTCACATGTTCCGCAGTTTCTACAGAGTTTTGACTTGTATTCTGCATTAAGTCCTTTTGGCAGGATCATTGAGAAAATGTCCTTTCCTAAGTATTTTCCTTTCTTTTCTTCAGGCAGTTCATGGATTCCTACTTGTGCTAAAAGCCATAATGCTTCTTCTTTAGTGAATGAAGTGTTAAAAGCAGTTAGTAAGTATGATCCTGTCACGTGGTCATGATTTCCTCCTATTAATGGATTGCCATGTCTTATGGAAACTATGTGCTTTTCTACTGCCATTAGTTCTTTTGCTTCTGTTATTGCCTCTTCAGTTTGTGGAATGTGGAGGTTCATTTCGTCTCCATCGTAGTCAGCGTTGTATGGGGTTGAGACAGCATCATTCATTCTAAAGGTTTTTCCAGGAAGTACTTTTACTTCATGAGCCATCATTGAAACCCTATGAAGTGATGGCTGTCTGTTGAAGATAGCAATGTCTCCATCAATTAATTGTCTTTCAACCACGTATCCTGGTTGAAGTTCTTCTGCTATTTCCTCAGCATTAAGTTCAGTTACTTTCTTTCTTCTACCATCAGGTCTTATTACATAATTTGCTTTTGGGTATGAGGTTCTTTTTACTAATTTTTTCATCTCTTTTAAGTTTGTTTCTGTTACTGTTACTGGAACAGTTAGTTCTTCTGCTATTTCCTGAGGAACACCCACTTCTTTAATTGATAATGCTGGGTCAGGGGATATTACTGTTCTTGCTGAGAAGTTAACCCTCTTACCTGACAGGTTGTACCTGAACCTTCCTTCTTTTCCTTTAAGCCTTTGGAATAATGTTTTTAAAGCTCTTCCTGACCTGTGTTTTGCAGGAGGTATTCCTGATACTTCATTGTTAAAGTAAGTAGTTACGTGGTATTGCAGTAAGTCCCATAAGTCTTCTATTATTAGTTGAGGAGCTCCTGCTGAAATGTTGTCTGCTAACCTTTGATTTATCCTAATAATGTCCACGAGTTTATGAGTAAGGTCATCTTCACTTCTTTCTCCTGTTTCAAGAGTAATAGATGGTCTTGCAGTTACTGGAGGAACTGGCAAGACCGTTAGTACAGCCCATTCAGGTCTTGCTACCGTTGGTTTTATTCCAAGAAGCTCTAAGTCTTTGTCAGGAATTCTTTCAAGCCTTTCTCTTATTTCTGATGGAAGGAGTCTTACATCATCTTCGTAAAAAGTAGTTGGTTTTAGTAATTTTATTTTACCTTGTTTTGCACCGCAATGAGGGCATTTGCTTGCTTTTTTAGCTTTTTCAATCAAGTCAAGAGTTTTTGTTTCCTCTTCTTCTTTTTCTTCTTTAAGCATTAATTCTCTTAGGGTTTCAAGTTCTTCAGGGCTTGCTAAGATCCTCCCACATTTGCTGCAGGTTGCTTTTAGTAAGGTAAGGATCATTTTGACGTAACCAACATGAATGACTGGTCTTACTAGTTCTATTGAACCAAAATGCCCTGGACAGGAGTTCATTTTTCCTCCGCAGGTTTTACATCTTAGTCCAGGGTCTATTACTCCCATTCTTAGGTCCATTAATCCGCCTTCTATTGGATAACCATCATCACTATAAGTGTCAGGAGTAACTACTCTTACTGCAGACATTTTCCTAATTGTTTCAGGGCTAAGTAACCCGAATTCTATTGACTTAATTGTTTTTCCTATCACTATCCCACCTTCAAGCTTTATCTTCTATCTTTAGTTTAGGATACACGCACATTGCTTTTATTTCGTTAAGCAGTAGTTTGAAAGCGTAACTCATCTCAATTTCATGCACGTCAGTGCTTCCGCATACTTTGCAATACCTCTTTTTACGGATTTTATCATCAATGGCTATCATTCCACAGTTGTTGCATACTAATTCTACTACTTTGTCTGATTCTTCTAACAGCCTTTCAAGCAAAAGCATTGAAGTACCATGTCCTATTAAGCAGTCTCTTTCCATTTCTCCAAACCTCAATCCTCCTTCTCTAGCTCTTCCTTCAGTTGGCTGTCTTGTGAGTATTTGCACTGGCCCTCTTGCTCTTGCATGAATCTTGTTAGCTACCAAGTGTTTTAGTTTTTGATAGTATACTATTCCAACAAATATCTCTGCTTCCATTTTTCTTCCAGTGATTCCATCATAAAGAATTTCTTTTCCAGTTGACTTGAAACCATAACTTTCAAGCACTTTTCTTAACTCTTGTTCTTTGTCCCCGTCAAACGCAGTTGCGTTTATGAATTCTCCTTTTAATGCTCCTGCTTTTGCTCCTAAGCATTCAAGAATATACCCTGCAGTCATCCTGGAAGGAATAGCATGAGGATTCATGCACATGTCAGGAATTATGCCGCTTTCAGTGAAAGGCATGTCTTCATTTCTAACTATTAATCCAACTACTCCTTTTTGCCCGTGTCTTGCAGCGAACTTATCTCCAATTTCAGGAATCATGGTGTCTCTTACTTTTACTTTGACAAGCCTGTTACCGCCAACAGTTTCAGTTATTATTACTGTGTCAACAAATCCTTTTTCCCCTTCCTTCACAGGCAAAGAGTTTTCTCTTCTTTTTTCTTCCATTACTCCTATCTCAGATATTTCTTCTAAGAATCTTGGAGGAGAGGTTTTTCCAACAAGCACGTCCCCGCCTTTTACTTTAACTTCTGGTTCAATTATTCCATCTTCATCAAGGTATTTATAAGCTTCTTCGCCGCGGTAGCCTATTATTTCAGGAGGAACCTGCCCAATCTTGTCTTTTTGACCTCCAGGGTATTTTCTTTCTTCAGTTGAGTAGGACCTGTAGAAAGTGCTTCTTCCAAGTCCTCTGTCAATGCTTGCTTTGTTTAACACTATTGCATCATTGATGTTATAACCATAATAAGGAACTACTGCTATTACAAAGTTCTGTCCTGCTGCTCTTTCATCAAGTCCTATTATCTTGTTGTATCCTGTTTTTGCGATTGGTACTTGAGGATAAAATAGTAAATGGCTTTGAGTATCTGTTCTTAATAAGAAGTTTGAAGAGTACAAGCCAAGTGCTTGCTTAAGCATTTGTGAACTCATTGTTACTCTTGGAGCTGAGTTGTATTCAGGGAACGGTGAAACTGAAGCAACTATTCCAAGAATAAGGGATGGGTGTAATTCTAAGTGAGTATGCTCAGGAGTCAGGTCTTCTTCTTTCACAGCAATGTAAGCGTTTTCTTCTTCTTCAGCATCAAGGAACTCTATTATTCCATTCTTTACTAAGTCAGAGAAGCTCATTTTTCCTTCTTTAATCATCTTTAAATGTTCTTTTGTTAGCTTGCTCTTCCCGTTTTCGACAACTATTAAGGGCCTTAATGCTCTTCCCTCATCTGCATTAATATACACCTCATTCATGTCTTTGTAATACCCGACAGTTAATTCTACTGGAAGCTCTCCTCTTCTTCTTTTTTCTTTAATCATTTGGATTAATTCTTCTGGTTTTTCATGGAATCCTATCAAGCTTCCATTCAAGTAAACACTTGCCATTTTTTCAGTCATTTCAATCAGTCCTTTATCATTTTTACGCCAAGCTTTTCAAGCTCTGGTTCAAGCCCTTCAATCTCATGAGAGGAAATAACACACCCTATTGCAAGGTTTTTAACTAATCCTACTCTTTGCCCTTCAGGAGTTTCATGAGTGCATATTTTTCCAAAGTGAGTTGGGTGGAGGTCTCTTGCTTCAAAGTGCTGTTGAGTTTTCATTAAAGGTGAGTTAACTCTTCTTAAGTGAGACAAAGTAGCCATGTAACATAGCCTGTCAAGCAATTGAGATACTCCTGTTCTTCTTCCACCAAGCCACATTCCAGTGCCCATTGCAAACATTATCCTATCAGTTAATGCATCTGGTCTTACTAAAGTTTTTACTTGCATTTTTCTCCCACGAGTAGCTGCCCTGTCAATCTGGTATTTTAAGTCTTTTATGAAGTGACCTAAAGCATACCTAAAGAGTTCTTCCATTAGCACTCCTGAAATTCTAAGCCTTTTGTTAGCATAATGGTCTCTGTCATCTTCTTCTCTTTTACCATAAGCTACTTCAATCATTCTTTCAATCATTCTCGCAATGTAATGAGCTTTCTTAAGCCTGTCCTCAGGCTTTACTCCAACATGAGGAAGTAAATAGTTGTCAAGAATGTAAGCTGCTCTGTTTTTTCTAAATTCTTCTGACTGTCCTGCAGCTACTCTTTTTCCAAGGTAATCTAAAGCTTCATCCATGTTTTTAGGTTCTATTGCTTCAAGGTTAAGAAGCACGTCATTAATGACTTCAAGCTTATCTGAAAAAGCATTAAGTATTTTATTTTTTGATTCAAGACCAAGAGCCCTCATTATTATGAAAGCATTAATGTTATTCGGTGATGATGGAAATGAAATGTAGAAAATGCCATCAGGTCTTCTTTCAACAGAAACCTTGGCTCTAAAACCTTTCCTTACAGAGAACAAGCTAGCAGTAATTACTTCTCTTCCACTCACAGTATCTTTTGATACTATTACCCTATTAGGTGCTAAGTCTTCAATTGTCACAAGAACCCTTTCAGAACCAGACACTATAAAGTATCCTCCAGGATCGTTTGGGTCTTCTCCTTTTTCAATTAATTCTTCTTTTGAAAGGCCTTTCAAATAACACAAGTCTGATTTAAGCATTACAGGAAGTTCTCCTATGTACACTTCTGCTTTGTCCTTTTCAGCTCCTTCTTCAAGAATACTGATATTAGCATAAATAGAAGCAGAATAAGTCCTGTCTCTTATTCTTGCCTCTATTGGAAGCAAAGGTTTTCTACTTCCATCAGCCTCTACTACCACAGGCTTTTCAAGCCTAATGCTGTTGAACCTTATAGTGTACTTGCTTAAGCTTGCAGCTTCACTTTCATTCACTTCTTGAATTATTTCATAAATCTTCTTGTTAACAAATTCATTGTAAGAATCTAAATGCTGTTTTACAGGAGAGTTTTCTTTAAACATTGCTTCAACTAACTCCCAGTGATACATTTCACACCACTACTCTATAGTAATAAGATTCTCCTATGAAAGGGCTTTTGCGTTTTATTCTTATTATGTCTCCTTTTTTTGCATTAATTGCTTTCACTACAGGATCCTTTTCACTTATCTTAGGAAGCTGTTCTTTCTTTACTCCGAACTTTTTAAGAATAAGCTGTGCTTCTTCTTTGCCAAGTACTTCGTGTACTGGCACTAACTCGTGGTTTAAGATTATCTCTTTGTTCAAGAGGTATGCCTCCAAAAACAGCTAAAATAAGCTAAGTGAAGATTACGCATTTTCTCATATAAATACTTAACTGTTTGAAGCGCCCCAGCCGGGATTTGAACCCGGGTCTCGGCCTCGACAGGGCCGAATCCTAGACCAATCTTCCACCTTTCTCAAGTTTTCTTTGGTGCAGCTTTCTTCTTAAGAAAGGTGCCTAGACTACCGGGGCAAGCTTCAAAAAGCTTGCATTTACAGGACTTCGGTCCTAACGGACCTCAATCCAGTATCCGTGAGCCGTATGAGGCTCTAGGGGATTGAGAACCACGTTAGTGGTTCGAACATCCCCTGTCTGCCAGCTGCACGCAGCTGTCCGCAAGCCGCGCGCGGCTTATGCAGGGGAAGGGATTTGAACCCTCGTAGGCACTAAGCCACAGGATCTTAAGTCCTGCCCGTTTTCCAGGCTCCGGCACCCCTGCGTAGTTTTCATAGCATAGGGGTGCCGGGAGAGCTATGCTTGCCCGAGCACCCCTTTGAAGTCCCGCCGGGGAGATTCGAACTCCCGATCCCCCGGTGACAGCACCCTTTTGCTGGGATTGGTTTTCCCAGCAGTCGTACTACAGCCGGGTGCTCTACCACTAAGCTACAGCGGGTGGTTATCCGAAGATTGCTCCTATTCCTGCAGCTGCTCCGCTTTGTTCTTCTTCGATTAAGTTTTTAATTTTTTCGTATTCCTCTCCTTGTAGTTTTTCTACTCCTTCAATCATTATTTGTTCTTCGTTCTGATTGAAGAACTCTTCATCAGCGTTAACGTATAAGTAATAACAGTCTTCTTCTACTCCAAGGCTTTTTGAGTCTCTTAAAGTATAACCGTTTCTCGCCCATTTGTTTGCAGCAACATCTGGGTTTTCAAGTACTTTTTTTACTTCTTTTATTGCGTCTGGCTTTATTTTGTATATGTTTATCATTTTTTCACCGTCCTAGTTTTTTATTAAAGTTAGAGCCTCAGGCCGGATTTGAACCGGCGACCTGCTGCTTTCCTGCTTGCTTGTGTTAAAATTTGAAAGCAGTTACAAGGCAGCCGCACTACCATTTCACCCAACGGAAAACTTTTGTTTTCCGAGGGACTGTGCTACTGAGGCTTTACCTAAATGTAATGTTTCTTTATTTGAATTTTTAGTATTTTAAAAGGTTTTCATGCAGTGCAACATGGTAAATTAATCTCTATTAGATAGCCTTTAATTCCTTTCTTTTGCATTACTTCTATTGTTTCGTATTGTCCGTTGTTGTATACTACTGTCTTGTTATAGTACAGTGTATTATTTTTTATTTCAATGCTTAAATTTTTAGGTTTTCCACTGCAGTCATGGTAGGTTATCGTGTGGTTTCCTGGTTCAAGGTTTAAATTTATCTCTCCATTGTAGTCTGTTATTAGTTTTCCATTGTCAATTATTATTTCCGCATGTCTTTCAGGGAAAGAATCACAGCAGGGGAAGGTATGTGTTGGGGGCATGCAGTTTCCTTCAAATCTTGTTACTTTGATTCTTGTGTTAGTTACGTTAATGCAGCCTGAGAGTAATAATAAAATCGTAAAGGCTGCTGGGATTAAGTATTTTTTCATTTTTA
>CAZBZN010000002.1:0-46266 GCA_964496415.1 Microcaldota archaeon
CAGGAGTGTCATCAACATAATAGCCTAATTGTTTTATCTTCTCCCTTAGCTCGTCTGCTTTCTCCCAGTCTTTTGCTTTCCTAGCTTCCTCCCTTTCCTGAACTAACTTCATTACTTCTTCAGGAGCTTCTATTTTCCTCGGCTCTAAGACCAACCCGAAAATCAAGCCTGCTTGCTTTATGAACCCAAGCACTTCACTAATGCTTTTCTTAGTTATTTTCTTTTTTTCAGTAATCATCCTGTTAACGTCTCTTATCAAAGAAAACAAAACAGCTGTTGCTTCAGCAGTGTTGAAGTTGTTATCCATTGCCTCCTCGAACTTCTTCCTATACTCCTCCACGTTTACTTCCTCTCCTTCGTCAGTGGCTTTTTCTAAGAAGAACCCTAAGTTGTCAACAAGGTTTCTTATCCTCTCAAGCTCTTTCTCTGCTTCAACCAATCCTTCTTCGCTGAACTCAACAGGCCGGTAATAAGGCACTTGAGCAAAGTAAAACCTTACAACTTCCCCACCGTACTTCTCCACTGCCTGCCTGATAGTCATGAAATTACCAAGGCTCTTGCTCATTTTCCCTCCTTTCACTTTCAAGAAAGCACAGTGAATCCAATACTTCACAAAAGGCTTCTTACCAGTTAATGCTTCTGCAATAGCTATTTCAGCTTCATGATGAGGGAATATTAAGTCTTCTCCTCCTCCATGCAGGTCATATTGTGGTCCGAAGTGACTTATACTGATAGCAGTGTCTTCAATATGCCAGCCTGGCCTTCCTTCTCCCCAAGGAGAATCCCATTTAGGCTCTCCTGGCTTTGACCTCTTCCAAATAACAAAGTCAAAAGGCTCTCTCTTGTAAGGGTCTTCTCCTATCCTGCTTCTCGCAAGAGCCTCATCAGGAGTGATGTGAGAAAGCTTTCCATAATCCTCAAACTTTGAAATAGAGTAATAAACATTTCCCCCTGACTCGTACGCATACCCTTTCTCAATAAGCCCTTGGACTTGCTTTATTACTTCATCAACATAGTCAGTGGTCTTAGCGTACTCGTCAACGCTGTCAACATTCAACGCTTCCATGTCCTTCAAGTACTCTTTATAATAACGGTCAGCGTACTCCAAAGGGTCTTCTCCAAGCTCGTTTGCTCTTTTTATTATCTTGTCGTCAATGTCAGTGATGTTCTGCAAGTAATAAACTTCATAACCCTTGTACCTCAAGTACTTTGCAATCGTATCATAAGCAATGTAATTCTTAGCATGCCCAAGATGAGAATAATCATAAACAGTAGGCCCACATACGAACATCTTCACCTTCTTATCCTCCAAAGGCTTGAACTCCTCCAACTTACGGGTCAAAGTGTTATACACGCGGATCATTTCCAAAACCACCCAGCATATTTCATATTGAAGCGGGGCGCGGGATTTGAACCCGCGTAGCTCGGTTTCTGTCAGAGCGCCTGCAGCTTCACCTTTCCAGACCCTTTATAGGGTCATAGAAAACGAGTGCATAGCCACTCTGCCAACCCCGCATGCAGTAAAGCATGAAAATTCTCTTATTTAAACCATGAACACAACCAAAATTAGAATTAGCAATAGCCTTTTCATCAATGCTTTTTTCAGAAACTTTTTTCAAGGCAAAGTAAATCCCTTCTCATCCCACTCACTGGAATAATATTTCTCTGTTGTTGTTTAAAAAGTTTGGGTTTAAATCTTGAAAACATGCCTCATTTAAATCATTTCAACTTCTTTAGAGCTTTTTTCACCATTCTCATTACTCGTTTTGCTTTTTTTCTGGCTTTTTTTTCATTTCTTATTTCTAATGCTGGGTGAAGCTGAAGCTCACTTAAGAAAGGCCTTATTCTTGCTTCTCTTGCTATTTCTTCAAACTCTTTTAAGTATTCCATTGGAAGCACTTTTGCTCCTATTACTCCTCTTTTAATTAGTTCTTTTCTCATCCAATTTACTTTGTCTTTTGGTACGAAAATTGTTGTCTTCCTGCTTTTCAAGTTAATCTCTTTTGTCACAATGTCATGAGTATCTGAATGAACTGAAACTGGCTCTATTTTTGGCTCTGCTGCTATAACTACTGGGAACTCTTCTTCTAGAATTTTCTTTTCTTTTTCACTCAGCCTTTCAAATTCTCTTATTCTTTTTTTACCTAGTTCTATTCTTTTCTTAATCCCTTGTTTTACGTCTTCACTTAAGTCAGGGTTCTCTCTTAGTATTTCTTCATATTTTGTTATGACCTCTTTTTCTTTTTCAGGAGAAAAGCCTCTTGCACGAGCATACTTTTCAAGAACATCATAATCGTACAACGCAACTCCACTTAAGTACTCCTTGCTTATTCCTTTTCCTCCAACACCTATTGCGCTTATTTCTCCTGTAAAAGGAGTTACTCCTTTTTCATCAAGTTTTCCAAAAGAAACAAGCTTTCCTTTTGTTTCTTTTAATCCTAAAAGTATGGCAGATGAAGTGCCATGGTAAAAAGGCTTATACAAAAACTTCATTTTTTTAAGAATCTTTTTCATTTCCTTGTAATCCTTTTTTTCTCTTGCTTTTTTAAGCTGTTCAAGTATGTTTTTGTACTCTTCTTCTTCAAGCATTTGCTTTTGTCTTTTTTCAACTTTTTCCATCAGTCTGTAAGCTTCTCTTTTCTTGGAATAATCAAGTACTTTTTTAAAAGGGTTAACCGACTTCTTACGACGCATCAGCCACCAACCCAGTTATTTCTTTTGTATCTTCTTGTAAATATTCTTTCTATGCCCAACTAATAACACTCTTATCACTTTTTTTGAATTTATTACTTCTATTATTGCACGGTAATGGCCAGCTCTTACTTTTCTAAAGCTGCAGCCATGCAATGGGAAAGAATTTTTTATTGGTTCTTTGCTTAAAGAACTTACCAGGCTAATTAATTGTCTCGCTCTTGTTTTTGGAATTTTTTTAAGTTCTTTTACCGCTTTTTTATGCCATTCTATTTTAAAATTAGTCATAATCCCAGCTCTTCAGCAACTCTTTCATGAGCTATAAAATCCTTTGACTTACTTCTTTTGATCACCTCTGCTAGGATTTCTTCTCTCAGTTCTTCACTGAAAAAGCTTCTAATAGCGTCTCTTATCAGCTCTGATTTTGTAGAATAAATCCCCTTCTTAACAGCTGCTTCTAATATTTTTATTAACTCATCACTTAAACGTACTTGCACTATTTCCAATACCAACACCTCTGTATTACTTGCGTAGTACAAATATTTAAAGCTTTTGATTCATTTTATCATTTAATTGCCTCCGAAACTGGCTTGTCAAGATACTCAAATTTTCCTGAATGCGGCTTGCATTTCCTGTTCTTTTTCATCTTTATTTTTTCAAAAGAGTACTTTTCCAAGTCAATAACAATGAGTTCCTGCGATATTCTTTTTCCAAGCAAATGCTTTACTGCAAGTGATGACTGAATGCTTGAAACTATTGCTGCTGCTTCATTGCTTACTCCTACAGTATCGCAGGTTTGAAAACTCTTTGGCATTGAGAATACGCATGAATAACAGGGGCCTGTTGGCTTGAACAAAGCAGCCATGCCTTGGTTTCTTAAAACAGCTCCAAACACCCAAGCCTTATTATTCTTGACACAGTAATCGTTTATGAGGAATCTTGTTTCAAAATTGTCAGTACCATCAACCACCAAGCCCCTATCCAATAACCTTACCGTGTCTTGGTTTAGTTCTTCAACCACTGCCTTAACTTTTGTAAACTGCGAAAGCCTGTTAGCAAGCGCTGACGCTTTGGGTTTTCCAATGTCTTCTTTATAATACAATTGAGTTTCAAGGTTTTCTTTCCCAACAACATCCATATCAACTAAAAATAATTTCACTCCTAATCTTGCAAGAGCTTCTGCTGTCCTTGAACCAAGAGCCCCGCAGCCGACAATCACCACTCTACTCTTACGCAGGTTCTTTAAAGCTTTTTCACCGTATAATAATTCAAGACGCATAATCAGATAATGACTAGCTTTGTTTTAAATATTTTGCCTTGCTTAAAAACTCATGGTGTTTTAATGGACAGTGAATACCGTAGGAAAAGAAACGCTTTGCTGAAGGAACGTGGGTTCAGTGAAAGAGAAATTGAAACTGTAAAACTAAGAAAAATGAACGAGCCTTACCGCTTTTTAAGAGCTACTCTATCTAACAAAGAAAAAATCGTTATCCTCAGGGAAATGATCCAGTCAATGCCTGGTAAGACTATTGATGAAAAAATAAAAGAATTCAAAAAGCTTGAGTCAAAAGGGTTAAGAAGTGAAAGATTCAGCATTCCTGCATTCTTAGGAATCTCAAGAACAAAGTCAAGAACTCCTCTTTACAAGGACATTAAGAGAGGAGCGGGGATTGAAAAATTAAGACCTTCTGACTTAGAACTCCTTAGAAAAGCAGTAGAAGATAAGCTTGACGTTAGAGTACTAAAAAATGAGCTAAAAAGGACAAAATTTGACAGGCTCATGTTAATCCTGACAATGCTTGAAGCAGCAGGAATTGCAAGAAAAGAGAAAGAAAGTTCAAGACTTGTCAGAATAAAAGTTCTTGACCCAGAAAGACTTCAAAAAACCCTTGAAACTGGATACGTTCAATGGCTTGAACTTAAACCATTGTATAAGAAAGAAAAGAAGTGACCCTCCCCTGCCTAATGACAAAGAGTCATCGACGTGCTTCACAGGAAAAAAGCCTACAAGTTCACGCAATAACATAATCCTTAAAAACTCTGACTGGTTTTTTTAAATTTATGTTTTATTGTCCTAAATGCGGGTGGAAGTCAAAGGCTTTTAATTACTTATGCCCTGAATGTGAAGGAATTTTACTTGTTGACTATGAGAAAAAAGAATGGAATCCTAAAGGTTCTGGGGCATGGCGTTATTCTTCGATGATCCCAGTTGCCAAGAGTATCTCTCTTCAGGAAGGAGGAACTCCGATAATCAGAAGAAGAGACGTGAAAGAACAAGTGTACTTGAAAGTTGAAGGTGATAATCCTACTGGAAGCTTTAAGGACCGTGGGACCACTGTCGTTGTTTCTAATGCTTTTAACAGGAAATACAAAGAAGTCAGTGTTGCTTCCACTGGTAACATGGGAGCAAGTGTTGCTGCTTATGCTGCTTACGCTAATCTTAAAGCAAAAGTATTCGTGCCTGCTAAGACTCCTAAACAAAAGCTTGCTCAAATAACTGCTTATGACGCAAGCATAGTCAGGGTGAACGGAAGCTTTGATGACTGCGTTAAGAAAATGCTTGAAGAAAGTGAAAAAAGACATTCTTACATTGCAATGACTGGGATAAACCCTTATTACGTGGAGGGAGAGAAAACAATTGGCTTTGAGATTTTTGAACAGATAGGCGTGCCTGACAAGATAATAGTGCCCATGGGTACTGGGGGACTAATAACAGCTGTCTTTAAGGCTTTCAAAGAACTCAAACAATTGAAGGTTGTGAAAAAGCTTCCTGAAATGATAGGGGTACAAGCAAAAGCCTGCGCGCCTATAGTTAATGCTTGGAAGCAAGGCACTTATGAGTATTCTCTTCCAAAGCATGCTAAGACGATTGCTTCAGCAATCTTTGTAAAGACTCCTTTTAACATAGTCACTGCGATTGACTCTATTAATGAATCAAAAGGTGAAGCAGTAACAGTAAATGACCTTGAAATGATCCGTGGGGTTAAAGAGCTTGGAAAGGAAGGAGTCTTCGCAGAACCAGCTTCAGCAGCAACCATTGCTGCTTTAAAAAAGATCGATTATTCAAAAGATGAAAAAATTGTCTTAATCATAACCGGAAGCGGGTTAAAACAACCTGTTGTGCTTTAACACTGAAACACCTTTAAATACTTGGTCTTGCTTATTTTTTCCCATGCTTAACATGTTCTTGTTTCTTGCAGGAGTCTTCTTACTAACTTTTTTACTTGGAAGACTTGTTGAAAAAATAAGAGTACCTTGGATTTTCACTGCTTTAATCATTGGGGTTGTTCTCTCAATAAGCAATCCTTTCCAGGAAATAACTTCTTCACAGTCTTTTATTTTCTTAGCTCAGCTTGGAATGTATTTCTTACTTTTTATAATCGGATTTGAGCTTGACGTAAATGAATTACTGAAGCAAAGTAAGTTCATTTTTACTGCTACTTTTTTCATAATCCTGTTTGAAGCTTTCTTCGGTTCACTGTTAGTGCATTTCATATTTGGATGCAATTGGCTGATATCAATAATAATTGCTTTATCTTTTGCAACAGTAGGAGAAGCAGTTCTTGTGCCTATTCTTGACGAGTTTAAGATGGTTAATTCAAAACTTGGGCAAAGCATAATAGGAATAGGCATGATTGATGACTTAGTAGAGATAACAATGCTGGTGGCAGTTGCTTTCCTCATAGGTGAAAAAACCGCTATCCCTCATGAAAGCCTTGGGATTATCGTAATGTCTTTGGCTGCTTTATTCTTGCTTGCTTTTGGGTTAAAAAAGCTAAGCAGAACAGGGAAAAAATTCGCTTATTCAAGCATAGAAACCTTGTTCTTAGTAGTGATCTTTTTGTTTTTCTTGTTTTTAGGAGTAGGAAGCTATGCTGAAGCAACTGCTTTAGGAGCCTTACTTGCAGGAGTAAGCTTAAAAGCTTTCGTACCAGAACAAAGGCTTTGCCTTATAGAAGACGAAATAAAAGCATTATGTTACGGGTTCTTTGCCCCAATATTTTTCTTATGGGTTGGGTCTTCGGTAAGCTTCAAATACATAGTTGATTACCCCCTGCTAGTGTTTTTAGTTGTGATTGTTTCAAGCATTGCAAAACTACTGGGAACAGTAATCATAGGAGCAAAACACTTAGGATTAAAACAAGCAATAACAGCAGGAATAGGGTTATCTGTAAGGTTTAGTACTAGCATTGTCGTAGTAAAACTCTTGTACGAGTTCAGAATAATAAGCATAAAACTTTACTCAATCCTAATAGCTTCAAGCATAGTATTCATACTCCTGATCCCTGTGTTGTTTTCTAACTTGTTAGTAAAATGGAATTTTAAAAAATAAGCATCTTTTATGAAGGCAGATTAGTTTCCGGAAATGCATTGCTAAGATTTTCTAAAGCTTCTTTTATGAACTCAATATCTTCATTAATTTGTTTTCTTTCAATATCACTTTCAAGTTTTTTCTCTCGTAATTTTATGCTTTCATAATAATAGTATGCTGTTGCAAAAATAGCAATAGCTATTACTACCACTATAAAAAGAACTACTACTTTATTATTCACAAAATCCCACCTATTTTTTCTGATAACCTATTCAAGTTTTCTTTACAATTATCAATGTTATTTACTACTTCTTTAACATCTCTTAATGTAAGTTTTTGTTTGTCTAGTATCTTTTTAATAGAGGTAATTCCTTCTTTAATCTTAACTAATTCTTCTTTTATCTCACCCCATTTTTCCGATTTTTCCTTGATCCCCTCCTTAGAATACCTTCTTTCAAGTTCTTCTGAAGTGTTATACAACCTATCAAGCTTATTACTAATCTCAACTACTGTGTTAGCGTCAACAACGGAAACTACCATGCTATTAAGAGAACTTCTTCCTCCATTTCCTAAGTCCTCCCATACTGTTAATATTCCTGAAGTACTGATGCTTGATGGGAGTAAGTACGTCTTAGTGCATTCGTCATCAGAACAAGTTATTCCCTCTTTTGGTTGTAATTCTATTCCAACAGACTCACTTGTTGTAAATGAGACAGTTATGTTTTCAAATATCTTTTCTATTTCAGATGTGGACGGTTCTCTTATTGTTACTTGCACTTCTCCAGCTGAATCATCCTTAACTATCACTGGATGAGGAGCAATTAGTTCTATTGTGAAAAAATTAGTAGGAGAGTTATTGCAGTAAGCCTCTCTACTTGTCACTTTTGCAATAGAATCTAATGAAGGAACTTCTATTACTCCAGTTCTTAGTAGATTGTTTTGAGTATCAAATAACTTGAGATAATATTCTCCTTCTTCTGTAGGAGCTTTGAAAAACAGATAAGTTAGAAATCCTTTACTTCTTTTTATAGCATTAATCATTCCTTGATCTGCATCATTAGGAATATCACAGTTTTTGAAGGGGATATCAGCTTTTTTAGAATATTCCGCAATTTTATTCCCTTCTGTGTCTTCTATTATTAACTTTACTTCTTCACAGACATTTGATTTTAGTTGAAGTAACTGAAGTTCTCCTGGAACTATAATTGGATGCCTTTGAGGTGTTAGAGCATAGATTATTCCTTTATCAGGAAAATTTGGGTTTTCATATTTTATTTCAATAGGACCATATGGGGGGTTTTCATACTTACAAGTCCAAACAATGCCTGAAGAAGGGGTTATTAGGATCACTAAAGCAAACAATACGAAGGTAGTTTTCATAATAATTTTTTTCCACATACCAATCCTTCCACTAATCTTCTTTGAAAAGGAAATATAAATAAGATACTATTTAAATTTATCATTTCCTCAAAAAATACCTAAAAAACAAAATTAAGAGAATATTGCTTCGAACTTTTTCTCTATTTTTCTCTTTGTGGCATTGGATAAACCAAACAATCCGAATCCTCCGAGAATAAGCACTATGAATACTGCTTTAAGCACTTGCTGGTCAAAAGAATATGTTGAAGGAAGAAAGTCAATCAACAAGTATAAGAACAAGCAACTAACTACTAACAGCAAGTAAGTTATCTCATTACTCATTTCTTTCAAATACTCTACTAACAAGTACTCGTAATTCTCTACTTTTCTGATTTCTTTCAAAGTTTTTGACTTAGTTTTCTTAGTAGTTTTAGTCTTAGGCATTAAGGCAACCCCATGTGAAATGAAAGCATAAAAGGTTTAAAAAGGTAGGGGTTTCAGCCGAATAGTGCTGCAAGTCCTCCTGCTGCTTCTTCCTCTGACTTCTCTTCTTTCTTTTCTTCCTTCTTTTCCTCTGCTTTTGCTTCTTCTCCTCCAGTAGCTGCTTGTACTGGTGCTGCTGCTTGAACTGCTACTGCTTTGTTCATTGCTTCTTCTATGTTAACTCCTTCTAAAGAAGCTACAAGAGCTTTTATTTTCGCGTCGTCAGCCTGCATTCCAGCTGCTTCTATTACTTTCTTAACATTTTCCTCATTTATTTCCTTGCCTGCTGAATGCAGTAACAAAGCCGCGTACACGTATTCCATTTGCTTTAACCTCCGGTAATGTTTTTTAAACCAGCTGCCTGAGCAGCTGCTTTTGCAAGCATGAATTCAATTGACTCTTTAGTGAATACTCCTGCATTAACTGCAAGATTTCTTGCTTTGTCAAATGCTTGGGTTATCATTAATTCAATAGTTTGCTTTGTTGGATAACCTGAATTGAAAGCCAAGTTAAAAGCTTTAGTGCATGAAGAAACCAGTTCACTCATTACTTGTTCTTCGTTAATATCAAGGACTTCAGGAGTATAAATAACGCCATCTTCTGTTAAAGCTAAGATTTTCAAGCCTATCTTGAAAGGCATTATCCCTAACTTTGACAAAGCAGCTGCTGCTTGTTCAGTTACTTTTTCTCCTTTCTTGGTTACTACGCTGTCCTTGTTAACCACTATTTTTCCTTTATCAATCTTACAATCTATTTTAGCCATTTTAAGCTCTGAAAGCACTGGGCCTACTGGAAGGTCTGTTTCTCCAGCAGGAACTATTATGTCCTCTTCAGCAATCATTCCTGGCTTTGCAAAAGCCTTGCTCCTGCTCTTTTTAATTATCTTAAAAAGCTTGAAAGAATTTTCTTCAGAAACAATCAAACCACAAGGTCCTTGTAAGTATTGCAGGAGTTTTTCTAAGTCAGGCCTGCCTAGTTCTTTAAAAGCTCTTTGCATGAAAATCTTTTTAGTAACTAAAAGCTCTGCTTTTCCTCTTAATTGTTTTCTAATGCTTTGAAACTGTGAGGATGGAAGATTTTGTAAAGAGAACACTCCAACTACTTTTTTATCTTTAACAAACTGCTTTACTTCTTCTACTTTTTGCTTTTTCCACTCAGGAACTTCCCCTTGCCTCATTTCAGCTCACTTTAACTCTACTTTAACACTTGGGCCCATAGTTGTTTTAACATAAATTGACTTCAAGTTTCCTTCCCTGTTAGGAAGCTTTTCAATCAAAGCATTAATCACTGCCACAGCATTCTCTGCTAAGTCTTCATTACTCATGTCCTCTGTCCCAATACAAGCATGCAATGTTGGAAGAAACTTACCTTTTGTCCTTAAGTTAATCATTTTAGAAGCGTTTTTTATTAACAATTCTAAGTCAGCATTAGGAGGCACTGGCTTAGGCATTTTCCCTCTTGGACCAAGAGCCTGTCCCATGATCTTACCAACTAAAGGCATTAAGTCAGGCTGGGAGAAGAACACATCATACTCATTAGCTATTTTTTTAATTTCCTTTTTATTGCCTGAAAGCTTTTCTAACTCTTCTTTGCTGATTACTCTTGCATCAGTCTTTTTAGCTTTAGTTATTAGTTCATCACCAGCAATGACTGCTGCCTTTAAAGGCTTTCCTCTTCCTTTAGGCAGTGAAACAGTAATATTGATTCTCTTGTCTGGCTTTGAAAAATCAACGCCTTTAAAGTTTATGGTCAAGTCTACTGACTGAAGGAAGTTTCTTTTCTTAGCCTTAGACTTGGCTTCTTCAATAGCCTTAACTAGTTTTTCTTTCAAGTCCACAGAACCATCCTCCTACTCCAAAAGGAGTAGTAAACGGAAAGACAAAACCTTCCGTAATATCATGTAATTTTTACTCTAACGGGTTTATAAACTTTTAGGATTGTCACTTAAATGACTTGTACCACTTCTCATACTCCTTATAGTTCTTAAAGCAATGCAGGATATAAAGAACATCTCCTTCAATCTCGTATATTATTCTTGATTGCTTTGTAACTTTTTCAACATTAAAAGGCATCCCAAACTTCAAGTTTCTCTTTCAATTATCTTTTTTATTATCGCCTCATAAGGAGTTCCTAAATTAATGTTCACCACAACCACCAACGTTCACTCAACATAATATCAGTAATACATTTCACTTATAAAGTTAATGTTCATAATTTTTAAGCCTGCAAAACGCGCATACCTCTGTATTAGTAGGCATGCCGCATTTAACACAGCTCTTTAAGGTTTCTTTACTTTCAGGATAATAAGAAGATGTCTTGTAAATTGACTTTATCATAGCCTTTTTAAAACCCCTGTGCCTTGACTCAATCAACTTTACTGTCTCCTTCCACTTGTCAGTAGGAACTTTTCCTTCTAACGCAGGACACTGATAACCTTCAAGCACAGGCAAACCTGATTTTCTCACAATGCTCAAAGCTTCTTCTCCTGTAATGAAGAACAACGGCCTTATCCTAGTAATTAAGTTACCTGATCCTTTAACAACAGGCTTGAACTTACTAATCCACTCATACTCCTGGTTTAAGAAGTTCTTGAAGAAAAAAGCAATAAAATCATCAGCATTATGGCCAGTAGCAAGTTTTGAAGCACCATGCTCTAAAGCAGCTTTATTCATGAAATACCTCTTCACTATACCACACACACTGCAAACAGGCCTATGGCTTCTGGCAGCAGCCTTTTTCACATCTAATTCTTTAAAAGCATCAACAGTAACTAAGTCAATCTCAAGCAGGTCACACTGAGATTTAATCACTTCAAAAGCATTACTCTTCTCATAGACTCTCACATGAAGGCCAGTAATTTCAGCATCAAAGCCCTTTTCGTCAACGTACTTTTTCAAACAATATAAAGAAGCAGCACTGTCTTTTCCACCACTTAAAGCTACAAATATTTTATCTCCTTCAACAACTAAGCCATGTTTTTCAATGACTTTAAACACAGGCTTAAGCAAACCCAACCCCCTTTAAAAACAGTCAAAATGCAGCTTCTTCAGTTTTCTTAGCAAGCGCTGCTTTTGCCTTCAAAGCTTTCTTGCTTGCTTTCTTTCCTTTTTCAGGGGCTTCTTCTTTCTTCTGAGCAGCTTCAAACCTCTTCCTCATCTCAGCAAGCTCTTTCTCACTAGGAAGCTCAAGTTCTTTTCTTCCAAAAATCTTATCATCATACAAGCCCTCATCAACTTCTTTGATTACTTCCTTAGGATCCTTGCCATTAACAAGCACTCCCATTGAAACACAAGTGCCAAGAACTTCCTTAACATGCTTTCTCATGTCAGTAGCAAGACTAGCATCATACTTAGCCATAGCAATCTTAATAATTTGATCTATCTTCAAGTCAGCAACTTTCACTTCCTTAGCTTTTCCAGAACCTTTTTGAACACCAGCTTCTTTCTTAATCAAAGCAGACACAGGAGGAGTACCAACCTCTATCCTGTACTCTTTAGTGCTGGTGTCAACAATAATCTTTACTGGAACAGTCATTCCAGCAAAACCCTTAGTCTTTTCATTAATCTCAGCAACTACTTTCCCAGCATTAATGCCTAAAGGACCTAAAGCTGGTCCTATTGGTGGTCCTGGAGTAGCTTTTCCACCTTCAACCAACGCGCTAATTGTTTTTTCAGCCATTCACATCACTTTTGTTCTTGTTGAGTAATCACCCTAATATTTGAAGCATTAACTGTTATAGGAATAGGCACCGCAGCCTCAAGTATTTCAACAGTAATCTTATCTTTTGACTCATCAATCCTTATTACTTTTGCTTTTTCTCCTTTAAAAGCACCACTGATTATTTCAACAATATCTCCTCTTTCAATACCAGCAGTCATTGGTTTTACTTCAAGGAACTTTTCAATATCCTCAAAACTCATCTCCCCTTTAACAAAACCCTTGACATGAGGCACTTTATAAACAAGCCTTCTTGCTTCTGCTTCACTCTCAGCTTCAATAATCAAATAACCCCTCATGGAATCAATAAAAGTAACAGAATAAACTTCAAAAGCTTCTTTTTTTGCCTTGTCTTCAAGCAAGTCAGCTACTACTTTCTCCTGCCCAATAGTTGTCCTAACAGCATAAAACATTCAAACCACTTCCTAACCTGCAAGCAGCCATTTCAAAGACTCAATAACATAACCAACCAAGCCTATTAAGATTATACCAAGACCAGTGATTTTCGCAACTGTGAACAACTCCTGTTTTGTAGGCTTCTTAGCAAGTCTTAAAACTCTTACAGAGTTCTTAAAAAAACCAGAAGCCTTCTCCTTAAAACCCTTAACACTTAGCTTCATAACATTCACTTCAAAGCCTTTGAAAAATAAACCAATAATGTTACAATAGTTTTTGAAACAAGAGTATTTAAAAGTAATGGTTTAAAGCTTTTTCCTAAGCCCAATGCTTCCAACTTCTTCCTTAAAGCCAAGAGACTTATAAAATCCTAATGCTTTAGCATTGTTCTTGCTTACAACCACTCTCACTTCAACGCATCCTTTGCTTGCCTCTTCAATCAACTTCCTACCAATTCCTCTGCCTTGAAACTTTTTCTCAACAAACAAGTTAAACACCAAACAAACCCATTCAACTACTAAAAACTCCACGAACCCAACAACCCTGCCATCAACTTCAGCTACCAAGAAGTCAGTAACTCCAAAATTAGCAGCCACGCTTTCTGCTTTCCTCTCAGCAGAATCAATCAAGCAAATAAACTCTCCAACCCCTGCATTGTCATCAAAAGCATCTAATACTATTCTCTTCAACTCACTGATATCCTTTAGTTCAGCTTTTCTTACAAGCATATTATTTTAAAGCCAAAAGCTCTTTTATTAACCATGCGTTTGAAAAGAAAACAACTTGAAGTAAGAGAGATAACAGGAATAATGAACGCAATCAAAGCAAGAGAAAAAGCAACCAGTTTAGAGGAAGCAGTAGAATACTTGAAAAAAGTATATGGCGAGGAAAAAGTAAAAAAAGCGTTAGAAAAACTAAAACAAACAAAAACCTAAACTCACTTAATATAGTCAATTCCTAAGTCTTCTTCTACTTTTCCTTTTTCTAAGTCAAGGTAAGGGATCTTCCCTCCGGCAATCAAGACCATTGCTTGGATTGACTTCTTAGGCATTGAGTCATCAATCATTGCTCCCCAAATGATATGCGCGTTAGGATTAATCTTAGAAGCAACAGCTTCACAAATCACTTCTGCTTCTCTTAAAGTCATGTCAGACCCGCCGATCACGTTAATCAAAGCCCTGTCAGCCTCTGAAATGTCAACATCAAGTAAAGGAGAATTAAGCGCTTCTTCAACTGCTTCAAGCGCACGGTTTTCTCCTGTTGACTCTGCAGAAGACTCACCTAAGCCAATCATTGCAGCCCCGCCATTAGTTAAGACAGTTCTCACGTCAGCAAAGTCAAGGTTGACTAACCCTGGTTTTGTAACAAGCTCTGTTATCCCCTTAACAGCATTAGATAACACTTCATCAGCTACTTTAAAAGCAGCACTAAGAGGAAGCTCAGGAACTATTTCAAGCAACTTGTCATTAGGAATGACAATCACAGTGTCACATTCTTTCTTAAGCTTCCTTAACCCGCTTAAAGCATTCTCCATCCTCTTCTTTCCTTCTACTGAGAAAGGAAGAGTAACAATACCAACACTTAAAGCACCAACTTCCTTAGCTACTTGAGCAATTACTGGAGCAGAACCAGTACCAGTCCCACCACCTAAACCGCAAGTGACAAAAACCATGTCAGCTCCATCAAGCACTTTAGCAATATCACTAATGCTCTCCTTAGCAGCTGCTTCACCTATTTCAGGATTAGAACCAGCTCCAAGCCCACGGGTTATTTCTCTTCCTATAAGCACTTTCTTATCAGCAGGAGTAATAAGCAAGTGCTGTGCGTCAGTGTTCAAAGCAATCAACTCAGCTCCATGAATTCCAATCTCACTCATCCTAGCCATGGTATTGTTACCAGAACCACCAGCACCAACCACTTTAATATTAGCCATCGCGTAATCCAAAGCAGCTTTTAATTCTTCATCAGAAATAGCTCCAACACCAGACTGCTTGACAGCTTTTGATTTCTTTGGTTTCCTATCATCTTCAGCAATTATTATCTTAGCATTAGGATTGTGTTTTGGTTTTTTAGCAGCTGCTTCAAGAGCTTCCTTCACAAGTCTTTTCATTTAGTCACCTTCCATGACTTTTTCTTTTAAAATTCTGAAGTTCATAGTATAAATAACTTTTCTTAGCTTTTCTAAGCCAAAGCCTATAACCGCAGCCCATGACCTCACTCAAAAAAAGTTAAATTTTTCCAGTAAGCCTCCAGTTAACAGCAACTACCCTGCCATCGCCTTTTTCTTGAATCCTTTTCCTTATCTCATCAGCAAGCCACTTACGTGTCTCCAAAGGCAAGGAGTCAATATTAGTCCTTGGGCCTATGCCTCTTTCTTTAAGAAGTTTTGGAGGAATCTTTACTTGAGTGGCTTGAAGCAGCTTACTAACATGCTTTGACTCAACTATTTGAGGAAACCTTTTCTTCATGACTTCAATAGTCATTGACTTAATCTTAGGAATAGCACTATAAGGAGACTTCCCAGGAATACTAACTACTTCTGCTTTTTTCTCAGTAAGCCTTACTGCAAAAGGAACTTTCCTACCAGCTTTTTCTATCCTCGCCAAGTTAAGTATTTCACGAGCAGTCAAAGGAACAATCCTCTTAGCTGCAGGAGGTTTTTTTGTTTTTCTTTTCTTAACCATGAAACCACTTCCAAAACAAACTTAACTGAAAAAATTATGAAAACACTTGTTTTTTAAACTTCCGAATGATTACAAGTCCTTCAAGTAACCTTTTTTCTTAAGCCATTCAACTTCAGTTTGCCTGTACCTCCACACTATATCCCCTTTTTTGTCACCTTCATAAGGCCATGGTTGAACAATGACATAATCATCCTGCCTTACGAACATTCTTTTAAGCCTTCCAGGAATCCTGCACATTCTAAGCTTGTTATCACTGCACCTGACAGTCATCCTCTTCCCACCGTGCAGTGCTTCAACAACACCAATAACCTCGTCTCCTTTAGGAAGCCTTACCCTTAGCTCCTGCTCTGGTTGTTGATTTTTATTAGTTTTTTTAACCATTCAAAACCACCCTTATTAAAAATAAACTAAAAAGATTCTTTTTTAAAAGCTTATGCTTCAAAACCTGAAAATCAAAGCATAAGGAACTTCTTCAACTTTTTTCACTTCTGCGACCATCTTCTCTTTCTTAGCCAAGCTAACAACTTTTTCACCAACAAGGTTAATGTTATCATTTTTCCTTAAAGCGTCAACAAACTCTTTTTCACCAACCAACTCTCCTTTGTAAAAGTCCTCTTTAACTTCTAAAAACACTTCTCCTTGCTGAAAAGTTTTCCCAAGAAGTTCTTCATCGCAAGCAGCTAAAACTCCATTGTGTTGCTTGACCCAGATCATAAAACCATCCTTTAAATTGTTCTAACAGGAGACCTTGCACCGCAGACTTCACATCTCTTGTACTTCACTCCTTCAAATATTATGAAAACAGTGTCAGGCTTCCCGCATTCATTACATAATACGAACTCCTTAACGTAATCCTCAAGCTTTTTGTTTAAAACGTCTTCTCTGAACCTTCCTTGAAGAATCCCACGCTTGCCGTCAAAAACACTGGGAACAGCAAGTTCTTTTGAAAAATACTTAAGCAAATGAGCAGGGTCACGGTTAAGTTTTCCAGCAACTTCATTCAAGTTTCTTATTATCGTCTGCTTGCCATGAATCATTACTTCAAGTTTTGGAATCTCAAACCTTTCTTTTTTCTTTTCTTTCTCAGGAAGCTTTGAATAAACATCCTCAAGCATCTTCTCATAATCCCTCATAAAAACCCTCCTCATTCAACAGAACCAAGGTCCTCTACTTCTGATTTAAGACATTCAAGGTCATGGACTTTTTTCTGTTCTTCAGTGATTTTCTTCACAGCCTCTCCCAATATAAACCTTTCTCCTTCTGTTTCTCTTATTTTTCCAATAACCTTAACCAAGTCTCCTTGATTAACTTCAAGCCCTCCGTAGTCAAAAAACTTAACCCTTATCTTTGCTTCATCTTCTATAGTAATCACTGAATAATTATCTGACTCATACTTGTCAATCACCATTCCAGTGACGTTAACTCTTGAAACCTTTCTTCCAAACAACTTAACATAATTAACCTCATCTTTGACAAACTCTCCGTTAACCAAATCCTTTATCCTGACTTTATAAGCAATACTTCTCTTCATAAAAACCCCCTTAAAGAACTGTTGAAATAAAAAAACCAAGACAAGCCCCTGCAGAGACAACAGGAAGCGCAGGCATCACCCGTCCAGGCTTTCTTGAAACATAATAAAACAAAAACAACAAACCAATTAATGAACCAGTAACAGAACTTAACGCAGGAACCAATCCCAAGTTAACTAAAAGACTTGAGCTTAAAACCAAAGGCATTGCAAGGTCACCGCCGCCTACTTGAAAAACATGATTAACTTCCTTACAAGGAATAGCTGCAGTAAAAGCAGTCCTGCCTCCTAGTTTTTCAGCCATGAAAACCATGTGCTTGGTTACAAAAACAGCTATGAAATCATAAACTGAAAGAATAAAAAGAAGAATTATTGCTGGAAGCACTTGAAGAGAAACTCCAATAACAGAACCTGCCCCTGCAACAGCAAACATCATTGCAAGATTCTGATAGAAAAAAGACTTCTTCTTAAGCTTTAAGAACACCAGAATAAAAGCAAGAATCTCTCCAACAAAAGGCACTGGAAAGACAAAATCAAACACTATTGCTGAAGCGAAAAAAATCGCTACTGCTTCAAGAAAAACAATCAACTTTAGCTTGAATTTCAAAACCAAAACAATTACTCCAGTCATAATAAGCAAGTAAAAAACCAAGACAATGGAATTAAAAGCATCCTGAGGATTGCTGAAAACAGGTTCAAGCTCACCTGACTTAATGTAATAAGAATAACTAGCAGCAGTATAAAGGCCTATTAATTGAGTTAATAAAAAGATCACCCCAGCAAGCACTAAAGCTTGTTTCCGTGAAAAACTAAAAAACATCCTCTTACCTCACTTTTCCTCAGTAGGCTTGTAAATCCCATAACGCGGGGAGTAAATATCACCCTGCCTCTTTAACTGAGAGATTATCTCATCAGCGGTTTCTTCTTTAATACCCTGTTCTTTAGCTTCAGCAAGTATTGCTTCATGAGAAGCTTCTCCATACTCTTGATTAAGCCTCTTAATAATCCTATAAATAATCTTTATTCTGTCAGCTTTAGACTTAGAAATCCCAGTAGTTATCACATCAATGTCAAGCCTTCCAGTATCAGGGTCAACTCCTATCTGCTTCAAGGAATACTTCATCAAGTTTATAGCTCTCTCAGCATCCTGTTCTTCAACAACATTACTAAGCCTTCCTTTAGCACTTGCTTCAGCAAGCCTGACAATTCCCTCCAAGTACCTTGCAGTAATAGGAACAGCTCCCTGCTTCTCACCAAGCTTTCTTAAATCCAAGTAAAAGTTCTTAATCTTTTCAATAGCTTGCTTTGAAAGAACAGGGAAATAATTCTTCCTAGCATAAGCAATATACTTCCTAAGCAACTCAGGTTCTATGACAGGAGAAACTTTCTCACTAATCCTCTTAAGCTCTTCTTCACTCATTGGCTTTGTTTCTTTAGAAAACTTAAGTCCTGCCACAAAATGAGAAGTAAGCAAATGCTCTGCAAGCTCAGCATCCTTTTCTTCATCAAGCTCGTCCCTTACAGGAAAAATCAAGTCAAAACGACTCATTATCGTAGGCGGGATGTCAAACTGGTTCACTGGAAGCTCAAAAGGATCAAACCTCCCGAACTTAGGGTTAGCAGCAGCAAGAATAGAAGCATTAGCTTTAAAAGTAGCCACTATTCCAGCTTTTGCAACATGAATCTCCTGAGACTCCATGGCTTCATGCATTGAAGCCCTATCCTGATCACCCATCTTATCAAACTCATCAATCAAAGCAATACCCCCAGCAGCCAGTACAAGAGCCCCTGCCTTAAGAGTCCAACCACCTTCAGCAAGCTCATCCCTCTCAGCAGTAGCAGTCAAACCAGCTGCTGAAGAAGACTTTCCAGAAACATAAATGCCTTTAGGAGCAAGCTGTTTCACGTACATCAGCAAGTGAGTCTTAGCAGTTCCAGGATCACCTATCAACAACACGTGAATGTCAGGCCTTATTTTCATTCCATCAGGCTTAACTTTTCCAGGAGTGCCTCCAAACAACTGCAAAGCAATAGCTTCTTTTATTTTATCATGGCCATAAATAGAAGGAGCAATACTAGCAACTATCTTTTCATAAAGTTTTTCATCCTTAGCAAGCTCATGAATCTTCTTAACCTCTTCTTCAGTCAAGTCAAGTTCTTCAAATTCTTTCTCAAGCCTGATCACGTTATTAGCACTGACATAAACCTCATAGACAGACCTTCTCGTCTTTAAAGGACTTAAAAGCTTGTAAGTTCCAATAACCTGAATCTTATCACCAGGATTAATCACTCCAGCCAAGTCATCCTCAAGCATTACTAAAAGCTTTCTTGACTGTTCTCCTCCTCTCGTAAGCTCTAACGGCTCCTGCATTTCAAGCCTTTGATAGTCAACAAAAACAGACTGCTCTTCAATGAGCTTATAAGAACTCCTCCCGCACACGCATTGCCCTGGCTCAACAAGCTTTCCTGACTGGTCAGGCTGAGGAACAGTATAAACATGCCCGCAGTAATTACATTGAAAAACAGCACTGATAAGCTTTGGCTTAGGCTCAGTGACCTTAGTAACCACTCCCTCAACACTAATGAACCTGCCTAAAAACTCTGAGTTCAAGTCTCTTATCAGCACGCTTTGATCCTGAGGCAGGTCAAAAAACCTCACATGAAGAACAACTTTCTTTCCTTCAGGATTAGTCAAGCTAAGTTCTTCAACCGCTCTCTCAGCAGCAGAAACCACTTCCTCAGGAAGAGTTAACAAAAGGTCAGCTAATTCAGGATCATACTCCTCCAAGTCCTTATAACTAACCTCAACACTCTTAACCTTAGGAAACCTGACAGCAGCATCTTCAAGCCTTGCCTTATACCTTGCAGAGAAAAACTCCTCAAACCTTGAAACCAATTCTCTTTCTTCCATAAACCATCACTTAAAAAACGAAAAACCCTTGGTTTTAATTGTATACTACCAAGTATAAAATAAGCATGGTTGAAACTCCTTTTTAAACTCCCTGCTGCCAAACAGGTGTTTCAGGCTCTTCTTTCTTCTTACGCGTGGAGTAATAATAAAGCACTACTGCTACCACCAGCACTCCTAAAACCACCCAAAAAGTGTTAAAACCTCCTACAACGCATTCACTCCAAGACCCATTAACACACTTCTGAGTTCCTCTCTTACCATCAACCGTGCAGGCTCTTACTTCACCCTCAACGCATTCCACTGCTTTATAAGAAGATATTATTGACTCTATGGAAGAACCTAACTTGTCAAGAGAGTCAAAATTAAGAGCTGCTTGCTCACAGTCCTCAAGTTTTGAAGAAGAACACAAAGAATAACTCTCGTTAAGCAAGGAATAGTATTGCTTAAGTTTTGACCCAAGGTTCTTGTAATCGTCAGGAATTCCCTTAGCATTAGCCTGTGAAGTGAAGTTCGCGTACTTGTTTGAATAATCCTCAAGGCTTTTCATTATCTCATCAATCCTCTGCTTGTCCTGAGAAGAAGCAAGCCTGTTCTCAAGCCTTACCAAGTAATCATCTGCCTTAGCGTCAAGTGACTCAAAAAAAGCATCAATACTTGCTTTTGTCTCAGAAAGGCTATCCTGTTTTGCAGTCACGCTTTGCTTAAGAGAATAAGAAACTATGACTCCTTGAAAAGCTTGAAGCAAGTCAGGTTTTTCCTGTTTAAGGTAATCATTACCAGCTAGCTCTGTTTCAAACTCGCCTGCTTTTTTACTCACATCCTCACATGCCCTTAAAAAAGCCTCGTCAGCATTAAAAAAGTCATCAAGCAAAGTCTTTGTCTTTCCAATGTCTTCAGGAGTACTTATTTGAGTAAAACTTTTCTTAGCATCAATAGCAGTACTCCTAACTTTTTCTGCTTTTGAAACAGCATCCTGCAAAGAATTCTTTAGCGGCTGAAGAGTTGAAAGAGAAACATTATCAAGCTGCTGCTCGTAAACCTCAAGGCTTTGCAATGCTGCTGAAAAAGCATCCTGCCTCTGCTGAGCAAAACTCTTCTCGTCATCAAGAAAGTCACTTACAGAATCATCAGTAGCAAAAAAATTAGCTAAGTAATGAACTTTTATCGCTTGCTTAGCATCATCACCAGCCTCAATAATACCTGTCTCAGCATTCACTGGAAACATCACATTAACTTGATTAAAAGAAACAGCTTCTATCACCCAAAAAACTTTCTCGTTCACGTACACTGGCGATGCTGGGACAATGCTTCCCTGCTCTCCTTGAAAAATGTAACCACTGACTATCTCCTTAGCATCATCCAAAGAATAAGAATACTCCTGAGCAAAACCCAAGCCAAACAACAACCCAAAAACTAACACAACCCACAGCTTTCTCATGACTCTAACAAACACATAAAAGGTTTTTAAACAATTCGCTGAAAAACCCTTTTAAAGAAAAAAACCACATATTTAAACCAGGTGATTAAATGCTTAGAAGAAGGAAGTCTAAGAGAAAAATAGAAAAACTCGCTAAAAAATACAAGCCACCAACACTTGAAGAAAAAATGAAACTCTTTATTGAAAATCCTAAAATGTTTGAATTAATGATTAAAGAAGCAGCTGACGAAGCAGCAAAAACAGGGTATCCTGCCAGTGAAGAAGAAGTTCATACTGCAATTGCCACTTCAAAATTTGGAATCACCAAAATATTCAAGGAAATGCTTAGAAAAGGAATTAATCCTAAGACCTTGCAAGTGGAACTAACCAACTTTGACCATTTAGTAGGTGGAAGAGTAGCAGCTGAAAGAGCTATGAGAGAAGGAATGCTAATATCAAAAGAAGACATTAAAAATGTGGATAAGTTGCTTGAACTTCAAAGGAAAAAATTGATGGTTTTAGCAAAAGTAGCTGAAGATAAAATTACCAGCAAAGAAGCAGTAGAACAGCTTGATAGAATAACCAAAGAGCAAGTAAAACTAGCAGAAAAAACAGAAAAGGAACTTGAAAAAGAAATCAAAAAAGAAAAATTAGAAGAAATCCCCCCTGAACTTGAAGAATTACTAACAGCACTTGGGCTTGGAAGATACGAACCTAAAAAGAAAGAAGGAACAGACATAATGTACCAGTAACTCAGAAACTTGATTAAAAGAAGTTTCCTGTAGGGGGAAACTTTTTTAAATTATTTCCCCCTATGAGAAACCACCATCCTATCAAAACCTAAAAAGCTCTTGCTTAATTCTTTCCAAGCATCTTTTTTACTTCTTCGAACGCTTGCCTTGATTTTTCTTTCAGTGGTCCTCCTCCTTTGAACTCTTCGCCAATGCCTAAGCCAGGCTTCCCTGGTTTTATTCCTGCTTTTCCCCCCATGACTTCTGCTGCTTTCATGACGAGTCTTTGAACGTCAACGCTGCATTCCACTCCTCTTATGCCGTAAACCATTCCAGGAGCTATTACTACTACAAAAGAAGAAGGGTCTTGTTTGACTTTTGCTCTTCCTGCTTCTTGTATTACTCTCATGTCAGGCTTTTCAAAGAACACTACTTCTTCTTCAAGACTCATGCTTTTTGCTTCTTGCTTTGCTTTCTTCTTCTTTTCTTTTATCTTCTGCTTAAGCAGTTCTTCTAACTCTTCAATGCTTTTTCCTTCAACTAAAGCTTCTGGATCCAGTTCTTTTATCTTCTTCTCAAGAGCTTTCTTTTTCTCTTCTAATTCTTTTTCCAGTTCTTTTAATGCTTTTTCAACATTATCTTTTCCAGCAACAAACTCTATCCTCACAACCCCGTCTTTTATCTTCTTAGCTTTAAGCAGTTTTATAGCTTCTATTTCTTTAGTGTTGTCAACATGAGTTCCTCCGCATGCTTCCACGTCCAAGTCATCAACAGCAACTATTCTTAACACAGAGGAAGGAACTGCTCCTCCTTGGTAAATCCTAAAACCGTACTTCTTTTCTGCTTCTACGCGTGGCATTTCTTCTTTGATTACTGGAACTCCTGCTTGGACTACTTTGTTAGCTTCTTCCTCAATTAACTTAAACTCTTCTTCAGTTATATTATCATAGTGAGTTATGTCAAGCCTTGCCTTGTCAACTTTCTTTTCTGCTCCTGCCTGCCACACGTGGTTTCCCAGCACTTTCCTAGCAGCATAATTCACTACATGGGTAGCAGTATGATGAACTGTGAGCTTCTTTCTTCTTTCAGCGTCAACTCTCCCATGCACCAGCATGCCCTGCTTGAACAATGGCTTTTCCACTTCATGAATTATGACTCCTCCTATCTTATGCACGCTTAATACTTTCACGTTGTTCAAGAACCCAGTATCATAATCCTGTCCACCGCTTTCAGGGTAAAAACCAGTCTTATCAAGGATAACGTAATGTCTTCCTTCATGGTCAAAAGCTTTTAACACGTATGCTTTGAATTCCAAGCCATTAGAATAATAAAGTTTTTCAGTGTCAGGGACTCCTGTAACGTCAATCCAGGCTTTTTCTTCTTTTTTCTTTTCCTCTTTCTTCTGTCTTGAAATGAAGTCATAAAACTCTTCAGGAGAAGGCATTTTAACGTTTATTCCTTGTTTTTCAGCAGCTTCTTGTATCATTTCAGGGGTTATCCCTCTTTCCTCGTAAAGCTTTTTCAAATCATCAAGGGTTACGGCTTCTTGTTTTTTCACGATTGCTTCAACAATTCTTCTCGTGTTCACTACAGACTCCTTATATTTCTTCTCTTCGTATTCAAGAATCTTTTTAACATCCTCTAATGACTCAACAAGCTCTGGGTACAATGATTTCAGATAGTAAGCGTGTTTTTCAACAAGCTCGTATAAGTCTGTTTGAAGAGAGTACTTTTCAATCAAGCCAAGTGACCTTCTAAGAATAACCCTTAAGTTATACCCGCCTCCGGTATTGCTTGGAAGCATTCCGTCGCTTATAGCAAAAAGCAAGCTTCTTGAATGGTCAAAAACAGCATGAATAGCATGAATAGGACTAAGCTCATGCTCAAGTTCTTCAATGGTTAACCCAAGTTCAGCTGCTATCTTACGCTTTTTCTCCTCAACTCTTCCTTCTTCAATATCAAGCCTGCCTGAGATCACTGCGTAATCATGCATTAACTTCTCATCATAATCAACTTTTTTACTTAAGTAAGAGAAAGTGGAATCATAAGCAGTAGGAGAGCCATTAACAAACCAGTTAATCCTCTCAAGACCCCATCCCACGTCAATGACCTTTTTCTCAAGTTCTTTCTCCTCACCGTTCACTGAATAATACTGCATGAAAACATTAGTAACTATCTCCAGTCCATTAGAAAAAGTCTCCAAAGCAGGACCAAACACTGACTTGTCAGGCATTGTCCAAGCATCTTCAACATAAGTAATATCCTCTTTTTTCACGCCAACTACTTTGGTTAAAAACTCAAGGTTAAGCCTAATGCATTCATCAGACCAGTAATCATCATAAGAATGCTGTCCAGGCATCATAAACCCAGTAAAGTGCCTGCCAGTAACTCCAACATTTGCAATGTCATTGAACCTTAAGCAAAACTGTGGCACTACAAGATTCTGGCAAGGAAACTCAAACACTACCCTGCCTTTCTCTATTCTTTGAAAGTCAACAATGCTTGCTATAGTAAAGTTAAGGTTAGGAATCCACCTGCACACAGTAGGATATCTTTTAATGCTTTCATGACCCTTGCTTTTGAAAAACTTCTCGTACTCCTGCCATGACTTTAAGTAATCCCAGTCCTTTAATTTTCTCCCAATAAAGGAGTAATTCTCACAGCTAGAATCACCGCAAGTGGTCCTATTGCTGTCAGCGGTCCAGAACCACTTACCGCACTTAACGCATTGCTTTCTTTCAAAACCTTGTTCTTTAAACACTTCTAAAAAGTAGTACTTTTCCCAATCCTCTTGAAACTTGCTTCTAAGCTCTTGTTTTAACATGATTCAAGAATTAAGAAAAAACAAGCTTAAAAACTTATGCCAACCAAACTCACTTAAGTACTTCTGCAACAGCTTTCTGCGCAGAATCCAAGTACCTCTTATCACAGTAAACTGAGAAAATAGGAAGAGTATGTTTTTTCCTTTGCAATGCTCTTGCAAGATGAGAGATTCTTGTAATCTTGTTCACTTCACCTGTTTTTGACACGAGTTTTATGTTAAACTCCCTCATTCTCGGCTCAGTAAGTTCAAGAATAGAAGAAGGCATGTCAACCAACAGAAAACCTTTAGGAATCCCTGACTTCCTAGTTAACTCTTCTTCAAGTTCTTTCTCAGAATAATTAGAAACCAAGTCAATTGCTTTCTCCTTTAGTTTCTTTTCAGAGTTACTAGTAACCTCAATCACTCTCTTAAAGAGCTTTCTGGTTATTATCCTCTCAGCAATCTCACTAACATAACCTTTTCTCTGCAAAAGCCTTGAAAGCAATTCACCATCAGTCAAAGCATAGAATTCAGGGACTTCATCAACAACTAACTCCATTGCTCTTAAGAGCATTTTTTCAGCAATAGAAGCAGTATGATGAGCGTAAACAGTTGAATACATGTGTTCTCTTGCAATCAAAAAAGCTTCAACAGCTTCTAAGCCTTTTTCCATGAAAACAATTTCATTATTCATTATCCTCATTACTTCAATAATCCTGCCAGCATCAATAACCCCATACTTTGCTCCTGAGTAATGAGAATCCCTTTGAAGAAAATCCAGCTGGTCAGCGTCAATCTCAGAGAAAATTACTGACTGAAGCAGCTTGTTAGAATGCTTTCTCACAATTAAGTCTGCTACTTCTTTAGGATCTAAGCCATGAGCTTCAAGCACTTCTGGAATCATGCCAGAAGAATGAACTGGCAGAACCTGCTTGCCAGTGATTATTTTAACTGCTAACTGCATGTGGTCTTCTGGAAGTAATGGTTCTAAAGCATGGGAAAAAGGAGTATGAGAAACATCATGAAGAAGCCCTGCTGCCTGAAGCAGTTCTCTTTCTTCAATTTCAAGTTTTCCTGCAATCATGTTTGATAAAAAAGAAACACCAAGTGCATGTTCTAATCTTGAATGATTAGCTCCAGGATAAACAAGTTTAGTTAAACCAAGTTGTCTTACCCATGCAAGCCTTTGCACTTCAGGCAAATGAAGCAACTCATCCTGAAGCTTTGAGAGTTTTATATGTCCATGAATAGGATCAAGAATGGTTTTCATTCTCCCACCCTGATTTTTATTAATACTCAACCTTTTTAATACTATCAATTCATAATAAAGAAGCTTAGGTGGTTAAGTGGTTTTAAGACCAAGAGAAGAGTTCAAAATATACCAAAGAGTATTTGACAACTATACTATTAACACCTTGCTTGCTTTAAAGAGAAAAAAGTACTTTGACACATTAGACTACCCAATTTCTACTGGAAAAGAAGCAGACGTATACCGCGCTACTGGAACAATCGAAGGTAAAAAAACCTACCTCGCGGTCAAAATTTACAGAATAGAAACCAGCAACTTTAAAGCAATGCTTGATTACTTAATAGGCGACCCTTTATTCGAAGGAGTTAAAAAAACAAAAAGAGGAATAATAAGCACTTGGTGCAAAAAAGAATTCAAAAACCTTACAGAAGCTTTTAAAGTAAAAGTAAAAGTCCCAGAGCCGATAAAAGCAATGAACAATGTTTTAATAATGAAACTTGTCGGTGACAGAAAAGGAAACCCCAGCCCATTACTTAAAGACTTAAAAACAGCTGACTATGACAAAATAATCCCCACAGTAACCAAGTATATTAAAGTCCTGTGGACAAAAGCTAAAATAGTCCACGGAGACATAAACGAGTTTAACATACTAATGAAAAATAATACTCCTTATTTGATTGACATGGCGCAAGCAATGAGCATAAAGCATCCAATGGCTTTAGAATTACTTCAAAGAGACTTAAGAAACCTTAAAAAAATAGCTGTAAAACATGGAGTTGAGTTTGATTATGAAAAAGTACTCCGCAGTCTTATTCGACCTTGATGGAACACTAGTTTCATTAAACTCAGTAGTGGAAGCATTAGAAAAAACCAGCAAACACTTTGGATTAAAACCACTTAGCAAAGAAAAAATTTACAGAGAAATAGTAGGCCATAGGCTTGGTGAAAAAATAAAAGAAGTATACCCATTAACTGAAGAACAAGCAAAAGCATTCCATGACTATTACAAGAAAGCATATGAAAAAACAAAGGTTATTTTTCTTCCTCATGCAAAAGAAGTAGTAGAAAAACTGAAAAAAGCTGGGATAAAAATAGGAATAGTTACTACTAAAAGTAAAAAAACAAGCATGAAAGTAATAAAAGAACTTGGAATAACCCCTGACGTGATAATAACCCAAGAAGAAGTTAAAGAAGTAAAGCCATCCCCTGAACCAATCTTAAAAGCATGTGAAATACTAAAAGTAAAACCACGAAAAACCATCATGGTAGGAGACCACGTGTTTGACATACAAGCAGCTAAAAAAGCAGGATGCATTGCAGTAGCAATCCCAACTGGAGCAAGAACTAAAGAAGAACTAATCAATGAAAAACCACATTACTTAATTAACGACCTGGAGGAATTGTTAAAAATAGTAGGAATAGAGAGTGAGTAAATGGAAGAAGTTGCTGACGAAATAAAAGTACCTTACGAAAGAATAGGAGTGATAATAGGAAAAACAGGAGAAGTAAAGAAAAAGATAGAAAAAGAATGCGGAGTAAAGTTATTTATTGACTCAAAGTCAGGCCTTGTGGTAGTTGAAAGGAAAACAGACGTAAAAGACCCTTTGAAAGCAATAAAAGCTTTAGACATAGTTAAGGCAATGGCTCGTGGTTTTTCACCACAAAAAGCTTTTAAACTCCTGCTTCCTAATTATTACTTAGAAATAATTGACTTGACGGAATACGTTTCTGACAAAAGTCTTACAAGAGTCAGGTCAAGAATCATTGGAAGGAAAGGCAAAGCAAAAAGGTTTATAGAAGCAAAAACCAACACGTTAATCTCAATTTATGGGAAAACTGTTGCGATAATCGGTGACGCTGAAAGTATAGAACTTGCCAAAGAAGCAATCTTAAAACTAATAAAAGGAGCCAAACACGTGACAGTTTACAGGTTCCTTCAAACAAAAACTTAGGAGTGATTAGGTGCAAGCAAAAGACATCCACAAAGATTTTAGAGAATACTCAATAGCAGAATTCTTTAAGAAAAACAGGCAGATGTTAGGGTATTCTGGAAAGATAAAAAGCCTGACAACTGCTGTACATGAGTATGTTACTAATGCTTTAGATGCTTGTGAAGAAGCAGGAATCCTTCCAGACATCTACGTGAAAATAGAACAATTAGGCTCAGAACACTACAAGCTAATTGTTGAAGACAACGGTCCAGGCATTAGTAAAAAACTAGTAGGAAAAGCTTTTGGAACAATGCTTGCTGGAACAAAATTCCACAGGTTCCAGCAGGCAAGAGGACAGCAAGGAATAGGAGCTGCAGGAGTAGTAATGTTCTCACAAATAACTACTGGAAAACCAACGAGAATAGTGACTTCAAAAGGAGATGGAAAAATATACGAGTGTTATGTTTCAATAGACGTGAAAACCAACACTGCAAAAATAGAAGAAGAAAAAGAATACCCTGGAACAATGAGAGGCTTAAGGATAGAAAGCGAGTTAAAAGGAGTAAAGTACCAAAAAGGAGAATACAGTCCAGATGAATACTTAAGAAGAACAGCATTATCAAACCCGCATATGAAATTAACTTACATCACCCCTGATGGCTTGACTACTGTTTATGAAAGAGCAATAGCAAGACTACCGAAAATACCAAAGCCAGCAAAACCACATCCAAAAGGAATAACCGTAGATGACTTGCTTGGGTATGCTTCAAGAACAAGAGCAAGGACAGTAAAATCATTCCTCATAAATGACTTTTCAAGAGTAAGCGCTGCCAAAGTAAAAGAAATCCAAGACAAAGTAAGCTTTGACTTGAACAAAAGACCGCAAGACCTGACATGGCAGGAAGCAGAAGAAATAATCAACGCGATAAAACAAATAAACTTCATAGCACCACCTACTGACTGCCTCATACCAATAGGAAAAGAACAACTTGAAAGAGCAGTAGAAAACATACTAAAACCAGAATTCAAAGCAATACTTACAAGACCACCTGCAATATACCGTGGAGGAGTTCCATTCATAGTAGAAGTAGCTTTAGCTTATGGTGGAAAAGCAGGAAAACAATCAAAAAATGGTGAAGAAAATAAGCTTGAAATAATGAGATTTGCTAACAGAGTACCATTACTCTTTGACGCAGGCTCATGTGCTATTACTAAAGCTGTTCAGTCAGTTGAATGGAAAAGATACAAAATAGACGAAAACACTCCAATAACCATAATCGTTAACTTCACTTCAATATACGTTCCTTACACTGGAGCTGGAAAAGAAAGCATAGCAGACGAAGAAGAAATACTAAAAGAAATAAGATTAGCCCTCATGGACGCTGCTAGAAAAGTAGGGTCTTATGTTTCTGGAGTAAGAAGAAAACATGAAAAAGAAAAAAGAATAAAAGAATTCATGAAATACATTCCGGAAACAGCAAGGGCAATAGCAAAATTAACTGGAAAAGATGAAAAACTAATTGAAGAAAAACTGAAAAAGATAGTTATGGAAAAATATGAAGAAGTAGAAGAAGAGCCCGTTAATGGAAACGGCTCAAAAGAAATTCTTGAAGAAGAACTAAAAGAAGAAAAAATGATAGAGGAACTAAGGAAGGAGGCTGAAGAATGAAAGAAGACTCTGACAAAATAGCCTTAGAAAAATTAAAAGAGTTTGGAAATCAACTTTACGAGCAAATAATGAGAGGGGAGTCACCAAGCTTTAAAATTCCTACAAGAAGCAAGGCAAATGTAAGTTTTGCAGTAGAAAAAATGAAGCTTAAGCTTGGGGAAAAAATGAGTTTAAGAAAGTTCCTAAATTACGCTCATACAAGAAAATTCATGCAATCAACAATGGTGGCAGCTGCATGTGAAGAATACATTAAGTCAGGAAGAACTGTTGGAAAGAGGGAACTTTACTACAACCTAAAGCACAGTCTTCCGAACTCAAAACAAAATACTTTTGAAGATGATACTGAATCAGGAGCAGTATTAGATGACTTAGAAGCAGCATTAAACATTCTAAGAGAGCAATTTCATGTGGTTGCAAAAGGAAGAGGAAGCATTTACGGTGATTTGGACTTAAGGCAAGCAGGAGACGAGTTCTCATGCAAGGGTCTTGGAAGAGGAGGATGGGTGATTCCAGGATACACTGAAGACGTGGAGTTCCTTAACTGTAACGCTGACTTTATACTAGCAGTAGAAAACGACGCAATGATGAACAGGCTTATTGAAGAAAAAGTATGGAAAAAACTCAACTGCCTACTCGTGACAGGAGAAGGAATGTTCCCAAGAGGAGTAAGGCGTTTCATTAAAAGAATGCATGACGAGTTAAAACTGCCAGTAATTGCGTTTGTTGACGGAGACCCATGGGGCTTTTACATTTACAGCGTATTAAAGTACGGTTCAATACAATTAGCTCATCTTTCAGACAGGTACGCTGTGCCAGAAGCAAAGTATGTTGGAATGACAATGGATGACATTGACGAATACCAACTACAAGGAGTAACTGAAAAACTAAAAGACGTTGATAAAAAAAGAATAAAGGAAGAACTAGAATACCCTTGGTTCAAGCACTCAAAAGAATGGATGAGGCAACTGAAACTAATGCTTGAAAAAGGAGTAAGAATAGAACAACAAGCTCTTGCAAATAAAAGCATAAGCTTCGTAGCAGACACTTACTTACCTGAAAAAATAGAAGCTGAAAAATTCCTGCCTTGATTTAAATCCTTTTAAAAGTAATTTATACTTTGACTTCAATAACTTTTAAATAAGAATAAGAACCAAATAAGAAAAGAACCTTTTTCTAAAAAGCCCTTACGGTGACCTTATGAAAATAATCAAAGCCAAGACAAAACAGGAACTACTGCAGAAAATAGAAACAAACCTTAACGGAACTGATGAAGAAGTATACATCTCGCTAAGGCCTACGTTGGAAATAATCATGAGGATTCTTGAAAAAAGCCCTGGAGTTAGGAAAATCTCATGCCCTCATTCATTATACTTACAGGTTTCAAGAAAAGTATTCAGGGTTCTTGAAGGAAAAGGAGTAAAACTCGAGCCAGGAGAGTTTAAGGTAGGAAGGCCTAACAAGTATGATGAAGATACAATTGCCATGATGATTACTGCAAGAAAAAACGGCAAGACAGCAAAGCAAATCTCAGAAGAATTTGAAATACCATTAAGAACAGTATATTATTATTTAAAGCAAGAGAAAATAAAATAAAACCAATTGCTTTTTAAACTATAAAAGTTCTCATTAACCCTGTGATGCTAATGCCAAAACATAAAAAAAAGAAAAAACAACCAGACCCTCTTAGTCTTGGATGGAAAAAAGAAATACTATTCAACTCTGAACTAAGAAAACTATGGGAAAAAGAAATAAAAGATGAAATGAGAAGCTCTCCTTTTTCTCTTGAAAGGCAAAGGTCAAGTGAGACAGAATCATTAATAGGAGTAGAGCATGCTGAAAAAATATTAAGGCTTGAAAAACTAGGAAAACAATTAATGTTAAAAGGAATAAACCCCACGCTTGTTGAAGAAGAAATAGATAACTTTAGAGTACTGTTATCTGTAAAACTAATGCTTGAAAGAGCAAGGGAAGAAGGAGTAAAACTTCCTGAATATGAGAAAAAAGTAAAAGAAATGCTGAAACTTGAGGAGAAAAAACTTAAAAGCATAATTGACCTCGCTGAAGGGAAAAAGAAAACCTTTGAAGTAGAAAAAGAAATAAACAGGATAAATGATGAAATCGCGAAATACAGTGGAATTGAACAATTATACGATGAAATTGATGGAATAATAAACCATCATGAAAAAGAAAGAGAAATAAAATTAACTCCTAAAAAGAAAAAAGAACCCCTTAAGGGATACACTTAACTTAATTCTTCTTTTATCCTTTTCTTCAAGCATTCAAGAGACTGTTTTTGAGCAATAGGATTCTTCTTATCCTTCACAGCCTCATAAATTTCATCATCAAGCAAGTTGACTATTTTTATTCCAAGCTCGTCGCATGCTTGTTTTACTGCTTTAAAAGTAAGCGAGTCAGGCTTAAGGAAACACAAGACCTTTGAATACTTTCCAGCATGAGCTTTTAAGTAATTCTTTACCCTCTCCTTAGTCACTTCCAAGTATTTTTGTTTTACTTCCTCTGTTTCTTCCCATTCAGGCCAGTCATAAGAATTAAAAGGATAATAATTATTGAACTCAAAAGGAACCACTCCAGGAGTAGAAACCACTACCCTGTGAACTTTCCTAAGCACTCCAGCTTGTTTTAATGCCTTTGCTATTTTCTGATGAGTCTGCGAACGAGAATACGGCTTCCTATAAGAACAAGGAAGGAAAAGCAGTGCTTTTCCTTTAGGAGGCTCATAAAACCTTACAAAATAATCTTGCCAGACTTCAAAAAAAGGATGCTTTAACGCCTCTTCAGTAGCTCCTTTTATCACCACTTTCCTTTCAGCAGGGAACTTTGGAATGAACAAGTAATTCTCTGAGTCTTTTTCAATGAAAGAGTCTTTGAATTCTTCAACAAGCTTCATGAACTCTTGAGTGCTTAAAGGCTTCCACTCGCCTTTAACCCATAAGTCAAAAAGCTTGCTCTTAGAATGAGGAAAAGTATTAATGATAACTATTGAATCACCTTCCTTCATGTGCTTTTTAACAAACTCCACTGACTTCTTCAGAAGTTCTTTTGAACCAAAAGGAATGTTAGCCATTAAGTAAGTCCTTACATGAAAGCCCTTAGAATGAAGCAAGTCAACAGCACGCAAGTAATCTTCCACTTTAAACCCCTTGTTGTACTTCTCCAGTACTTCGTTGTCAGCGCATTCCAAACCAATAGCCACTGTGAGGTTTATTCCTTCAAAGTCTTTCAAAGAATCCTCTGTTATGAACTCTGGCCTTGACTCGATCACAAGTTCTTTCACGCCTTTCTTCTTAACATAATCAGCAAACCATTTCCTGAACTCTTTAGGAAACTGCGCGTCATCAAGAAAACTTCCAGAAGCAAACACTTTAAGCCTGTCAACTCCTTCCAAGTCAAACTTTTCCACTTTATCCTTTAACGCATGAACATCTACTGGTGCTTCAAGCTTTCCCCAGCCACATGCAAAACACTTAGCCCAACTGCACTTACCAGAAGACAAAATCAACCTCTTTTCTTTCATCCTTAACCCTTCCACTCGTCTGACTTAAACTTCAGTTTTCCGCCACTAATCCACTGGTTCATTAATTCTCTTCTAATCATCTCCCTTGCTTCTTTCTTCACTCTCTCAACCAAGTACTTTTCATCAACTTTTTCCCCAAACTCAAACTTTACCTTTTCAACAGCTCTCTTAACAAGCTTATCAATCCTTGAACGGGAGATTCTTCTCCTTTTAATATCATTCTCATAAATAGAATACAAAGACTTCTTGACTTCACCTAAACTCTTTGCTTCAACAAAACCATGTTTTTTAACCACTGGAACAGGCTTAGAAGTCTTAGTAACCTCCTTGGCTCTTGTTTTACTTCTTATCTTCTTCCTGTGTTCCCTAAAACTTATACGTAAAGGCATGGCTATAATAATAACAAAACAAAAATAAAAAGAAGTGCCTTAAGATTAACTACTTCCAGCTTTTATAACAATCAATAAGAAAACCGTTAAAATCAATGAAAATAGGATTACTATTATTACAGGGCTTAGCTCAGGAGAAGAAACTACAATGCTTTGTCTCAAAGGCTGGGTTGTTTCATTAACAAACTTAGCTGCTACTATGTTTTCATAAGTTGATGGAGTATACTTTACTAAACCTGAAATTAGAGTATTATCATTTTTCAAATCAATTGCATACACAGAGCCTATGCCTGAATAGGTCTTATTCCATACTATCGTTTTGTTTGAAAGAATTTTCCATAATGTTAGATTAGAAGTATACCTCCCTGCAACTAGCACATTTCCTTGAGAGTCTACAACCAAATCAACTGGTTCATAATAAGAGCCAAGAGAAATATTCCATTCTTGTAAACCAGAATCATTAAACTTAAACAAGTAATACTCTGAACTGCCAGTAGCATTACTACGAGCTGTTAAGTAGATGTTTGAATACCATGCCGCAACGCCAACCGAGCGGTCAAGATTACTAAAATCAATTATTTTAGCAAACTTCCTCGTACCGTTAGAGTAATACTTTAGTAGCACTATGCTGATATCACTTCCAGTTGATGAATATCCAGTAACTACTACTGAATCATCAGAGGGATCAACAGCAACACATCCAATACAACCCCTTTCCTCTCCTCCACTGTCATAAGTGTCATTCCATTCCTGCACGCCGTCCTTGTTGTATTTTATTATGAAAAAATCATCAGTAGCAAGCCTTGTAACACCAGCCACTATTGCACTATCATTTGAATCAACAGCAACTCCCATTGTAGGAACGTCAAGATCACCACCGTCGTAAGTAACGTTCCACTGCTGGGTCATGTTAGGATAACATTTTATTGTTAAGTAATCAGCTGAAACAGAAGAAGTGCCATGGTTTGTTTCCCCAGTAATTATCACGTTCCCTTCTGAGTCAACATCAACGCCGTAAGCATACTCCGAACTTCCATTGTCATATGTCATGTTAAACGTCTGAACTCCGCTAGACTCATTGAATTTCACTATAACCCAATCATAAGTACCTGAATAATTAGTGTATCCCACCATTATAACTTCCCCTGAATTCATAAAACTAGTATCATACACTATGTCCTGTTGACCAGTATCAAAAGTTGTATTCCATTCAAGAGTAAAATCCTGAGCAAAAACCACTGCACCCAGTAACAGCAGAAGCAAAACCTTTCTCATAAACTAAAGTTATGAATGTGTTCTTTAAAAAGTTTTTTAAGCTAAGTCTTTAGCTTCTCGTATAATTCTTTCAAATCTTCAAGTGAAAGAGTAAAAACTTTCCTGTCATCATCAAGTTTTTTCCCAAAAGCAATTTCAAAAGCATTACCTACTTTTTTGTTCTTGTACCTGAACAACTCCCTGATGAACACGTCAAAAACTTTATCTCTTTCAATTGGTTTTTTCTTCAAGCATACTATCACTGAGTCTGTCTTCGGCTGTGGGTAAAAGTTTGTTCTTGGGACTACTTCCTTTAACTCAGCTTCATAGTAGTACTGAACCATTACAGAAAGCCTTCCGTAGTTCTTTGAACCTGGCTTTGCAACCATTTTCTCCCCAAACTCCTTCTGATAAAACAACAATGCCAAGTCAAAATCATAATCCAAAAGCTTGAAAGTTATTTCAGATGACAGCGAAAAAGGGATGCTTGAGACTACTTTGTTAAACTCAAGCGTCTTGTCAAGTTTTAAGAAGTCAGCGAAGACAACTTCAACATTAGGATAGTCTTTTAATTCTTCCTCAAGCACTGGCTTCAGCCTTTTGTCTTTTTCAACAGCAATTACTTTTCCAGCATGGCTTGCTATTTCTTTAGTAAGAAAACCTAATCCTGGTCCTATTTCAAGCACAGTATCAGAAGAACCTACTTCACCGTATTTTACTGCTCTTTCAATAACTGCTTGGTTTATCAGAAAATACTGGTCAAGCACAGGGCTTGCTCTAAACCCATACTGTTTATAACACCTTAACAGTTCTTCTTTTAAAGACTTCAAAAACCAGCACCTTTCAGTGTTTTCTTCCCGGCTTTACAAACAAGTAATACTTAGTATTACCTTCAAGTTCTTCCATTATCCTTTCAACAATAACCTTCTTAGGATCAGGAAGAAGTTTTACTCTTTCAGAAATATCTTTAAAGCTTTCAAAAGGCTTTTTCTCTCTTTCTTCAAGAATATCCTGCATGTGCTTTTTTCCAATACCAGGAAGCAGTTCCAAAGAATGCTGTCTTATGGTTATTGGACCTGCCTTGTTAAAGAACTCAACGAACTCTTTTTCCCTTTCACTAACCAGTTTTTCAAGAAGTTCTCTTAGCTCGTTCTTAGCAGTTCCAGTAAGCTTTGAAAAAGCAAGCCTTCCTTTAATGAACAAGATCTTGTCTCTTTTCTCAGGGCCAATGTAAACCTTCTCACTTAAAGAAACTTTTACTCCTTGTCTTGGAACTAATTCTAACAAAGAGAAATACTTCTCTCCTAAAGCCTGTATTATTGGCTTCCTTTCAAATGACGTTGGGTAACCTGTTGGCAAGTAATCAAGCACGAAAGCATACTCTTCTCTCAAAACAAACCACCTTTTACAAGTCCTTTACTATCTCAAGGACTTTTTCAGCTTTCTCCTTTGCTTTTTTCTCTTTTTCAAAAAACAGTAATGCTTGTTCTAATGTCTCAGGCCTTGCGTTTACTATTTCAATCGCTTTTTCAAGAGGAATGTCTAAGTTAAGCAAAGCATTAACTGCTTCTTCTACTTTTTTTGAATTCATTTTCCCAAACTCTTTAGCATACTCAAGGCTAACTTTCTGCTCATAAGTAAGGTCTCCTGCTTTTTTCCTTTCAGCAAGGATTTCTTTTACTTTATCTAAAGTCAAAGGCTCTTCACTTAGTATCTTCATTCAAGCCACCTTCTGAAGTTTTAAATGAGCTGGATGGACTATTATTGTCCTCCAAGCAAGAATATTCCTAACCTTAACCAAGTAAGCTTCTCCCCTTCTACCTACGATTGTTCCTGTTTTTCCATTAAACCTCCTATGAGGCATTCCTTTATGAACAGAAGGGTCAATTATTATGTGAACCTTATCCCCTTCCTTGAACTCTTGAAGAAACTTGTTAACTTTAGGCCTGCCTTTCTCTCTTTTGCTTTTCTTTAAAGAATGCCTTGTTTTTGATCTTACTCCTTTGTGCTTATGCTTTACCATTGCCTTCTTCCTCCTCCAGGTTTATTTTTTAAACTATAAAGTATATAAACCAATCACATAATAATTACTACTAACAAGTTACAACAACAAAGGTGGGTTTTGTGAAAGATGATGACTTCACAGCAATAATAATGCTCTTATTTATCACCTTAGTCTTTTTTAACCATTTGCATTACCAAGCACTATATGGGTTGATTCTTCTCTCTGGAACCTGTCTTGGATTATTCCTCTTAGCAAAAGGACTCATAGAATTTGTCATTGGAAAAGGAACACAAGAACTCCTAATAGGAGCGTCACTGCTGTTATTCTTAATAATCCTCTTCAACGCAGAGCCAATCATTACAAAGATAATAAGCTTTTTCATAACAACCTGATTTATAAATACCTTTATAAATGAGGGTTTGCATAAATAATTTAAGGTTTAAAAAGCCCTAATTTTTGAAGGTGATAAAATGCAGATAAAATTCAAAGTGCAAAATATGGTTGCTGCAGCAAGCCTTGGAGTTGACTTAGACTTATACTCAATAGCAAGAGAACTAGACAACGTAGAATACGAACCAGAACAATTCCCAGGAGCAATATTCAAGCTTGAAGAACCAAAAACATCACTCTTGTTGTTTAAGAACGGTAAGATAATCTGCGCTGGAGCAAAAAGCGAAGAAGAAATTGAAAAAGCAATTAAAAAAGCCTTTAAAGCAATAAAGCCTTACGTGAAAGGAGGGAAAAGGCCAAAACTAAACTACCAAGTAGTAAACATAGTATCATCAGCAAGCCTTGGAGTTGACTTAGACTTATACTCAATAGCAAGAGAACTAGACAACGTAGAATACGAACCAGAACAATTCCCAGGAGCAATCCTTAAACTAAAAGAACCAAAAATAACCTTGTTATTGTTCAAGAACGGAAAAGTAATCTGTGCTGGAGCAACTTCAGAATCACAAGCAAGAAAAGCTATCAAGAAAGCATACGAGTTAATAAAACCAACTCTAAGATGATTTCCCATACCTTAAATGCCTCTTATGAGGCTTTTCACTTCTTTTTTCAGCTTCTTTTTCTTTAAGCATCTCCTGAATCTTCTCAACATTTTCTAAAACCAAAAGCATTTCATAAACCCCGCTAAGCTTAGGTGGTTTTTCAACCAACTGCTTGAATCTTTTCTTCAAAACCTCAATCATTCTTGCTTCTATCCCACCAGCATGAAGCAAGTCACCATGCTTCTTCAAAAGCCGTCTTACTTCACTGACAAGCAGTTCAGGGTCTTTCATCACTTCCTCATCAGGCATTATGTTAGCAGCGCAGAACTGGCCTAACTGCTGCAACTGAGCGTGGTCAAGAGAAGTCCTTACCTTAGGAGCTTTAAAATACAAGCCCTTGTAATAATCCCTTTCAGGCAAGTCTTCAAAAACATCCAAGCAAACCTGCCTTATTTCCTCTGCTTTTGCAGTAAAATAAGTAGCTTCATACTCCCTGCCTTTTTTCAAAAAATCTTCAGCCATTTGAATGTAATTATCAGCTAAAAAACCAAGCGCGTAAAAAATAAGCATTTCCTTGTCATGCTTCTTAAGCCTAAGCGCTGAAGCAAGCTTGTCTGACTGAAGCTTCATCTCAGCAAGCAAAGAAGTAAGCTTGTCAAAATCAATCATGAAAAACAAAAAAACAATCCAAGATTAAAAACCTTACCTTCTCCTCCTCTTCAGCCTAAGCCTTTTAAGATCCTTGTCATGCTCTCTCTTAAGCCTGATCAAGTTCTCCAAAAACCTTAAACTGCCTTCATGAAGTTCTCCTGACTTCAAATACTTTTCATAAGCCTGCCTCGGGTTCTTGTCAACACTTATCCTCTCAAGAGCTTTTTTTAACTCTTTCTCAGAAGACACTTCCAAAACCCTCATTAACTCCTGCTTAAGCATCTTAGACTTCAAAAACCAGTCAATTAATTTTTCTTCAGAAGCTCTCTGGGCTTCTTCAAGCTCTTTCAAACGCTTTTGATACTCAGACTCACTAAACTCTATCTTCTTAGGCTGAGGCTGCTTTTCAACTTGTTTCTCTTGAACAACTTTCTTTTCACGTCTTGGCGGCTTTGAAGCTTTCCTCTCAAGCCTTCTAATCTTCCTTTTCTGTTCCTCCATGAACTGGTCATAAGCCCTTTCAACAGTCTTACAAATCTCCTTAATCATTGACTCTGGAAAACCATCCTCTTTAGCAAGATTCCTATAATACTCTACAAGCTCCTCCTTACTCATACGACCAAGCAATTCCTTCCTAAGCTCTGCTTCTTCAGCAGGAGAAAGCTCCACCCCAAATTCTTCCTTAAACTTCTCCTCTGCATCAGCGACCTGTCTTCTTAAAGTAATAACCAGATTCTTAAAAAAATCCTTTTCTGCTTTCTTAACAGACTTCTTAACAAGTCTTTTTTCTTCCTTAGTTCCTTCCAAAAGAGCTTTCAAAAAAATCTTTTCTTCTTCAGCAGCTTCACCCACTCAAACAACTCCTTATCCCAAAACTTACTTCTGACGCGTGCTTGCAGTTCAAGCAGTCAGCCTTACCAGCCATGCTTTAAATTATGACCTTAGAAGTATTAAAACCCAGTTAGTTAGCCTGTGCTTTTAAAGCAAGCATTATATCTTCTGGGACTATTGTTTTTCTCCCAGCATGCTGTGCGAAAAGCTTAGCCATGCTTGCTATTTTAATAGCGTACTGTTCAAGAATCTCTGCCATTACTTCTGCTGCTTGTTCAGAGACTCTTTCAGCGCCAGCCTTCCTAATAATCCTATCAACTGGAGCAATTGGAAACTCTGCCATTAATCATCCCCTCCGCACGGTTTTAAACCTTAAAAACCTTTCATTGCTCCAGAACACGCCACCAAAACAAGTGCTATTATTAAACCAAGCCAAGTATAAATAGCTTTGCTGTAAAAAACTTGTAAAAACTCTTTTCTTTTAAAATAAAAGCTTATCATGCCTTAATTCATGAAAAAAAGCCACATATTGTTTTTAATCTGTTCTACTAAAAAATATAATCATGGACTTCATAGAGCATCCTTTAATAAAGCCTGGTTCTGTTGAAAAAAGAGCTTACCAGCAGAACATAGTGAATGAGTTCTTAACTAAAGGAAGCACTCTTGTAGTTGCTCCTACTGCTCTTGGAAAAACGATCATAGCTGCTTGCATTATTGCTGAGAAAATAAAAGACGGTGGCAAGGCTTTGTTTTTAGCTCCTACAAGGCCTTTGGCTCTTCAGCATCTTAAAACTTTAAAACAAGTGCTTAATCTTCCTGAAGAAGAGTTTGGTGTTTTGATTGGAACAGTTCCTGAAAAAAACAGGATGAAAGCATGGGAGGAAGCGAAAATAATAACGGCTACTCCTCAGACTGTTGAGTCAGACATATTAAATGGAAGAGCATTTCTTAATGACTTAAAGGTAGTAGTGTTTGATGAAGCTCACCGTGCGGTTAAGGGATATTCTTACGTGTTCATTGCTCAGAAAGTAAAAGAAAAAAACCCAGAGGCTAAGTTTTTGGCTTTAACTGCTTCTCCTGGGTCAAGTGCTGAGAAAATTCAAGCAATCTGTGACAACTTGTTCATTGAAAACATAGTAATCAAGACAGAGACAGATCCTGACGTTGTGCCTTATGTTAATCCTAAAAAACTTGTATGGAAGAAAATAGAGCTTCCTGAAGAATTCAGAAAACCATTAGAACTGCTTAAAAAAGCTTATGAAAACAACATTGAAGGGTTGAAGTTAAACAATAAAAAAGTAAGGTCAAAAAAACAATTACTTGACTTACAGGCAATGATTGGTAATAAAAAAAACAAGAACTATGCTGATTTTCAGTTAATGCTTAAGTGTTCTAAAGCAATCAAGGCACAGCATGCTTTAGAATTACTTGAAACTCAGGGAGTTGAAGCTGCTCTTAATTATTTTGAAAGGTTAAGTGAAGAAAACGCAAAGTCATCAAAAGAATTACTTGCTTGCCCTGAAGTTCAAAAAACAATAGTCCTGCTAAAAGAACTTAAAGAAAAAGGAATAAAACACCCAAAACTTGAAAAGTTAGTTGAAATAGTAAAGCAGGAAACTGAGCAGGGGAATAAAGTAATAGTTTTCAGTCATTATCGTGACACTTCAATAATGCTTAAGAAAGCATTAGAGCAAGCAGGAGTAACTTGTGAAAGATTCATTGGCCAAGCAAGTAAAAAAGGTGATAAAGGAATCCCTCAAAAAAAACAGTTAGAAATAATCCAAAGATTTAGGAATGACGAATTTAAGGTATTAATAGCTACTTCAGTAGGAGAAGAAGGCTTGGACATTCCATCAGTAGATACTGTTGTTTTTTACGAGCCAGTTCCATCAGAGATAAGGTCTATTCAAAGAAAAGGAAGGACAGGAAGACACAAAGAAGGGAAGATAATAATCCTCATGGCTAAAGGAACCAGGGATGAGACCAATTACTGGGCTTCTGTAACCAAAGAAAAAAAGATGAAGAAGATAATAAGCGAGCTTCCTTTGAAAAAAAACCAGGCAAAGCTAAGTGAATTTGTTAACGAAAACCCAAAAGTAGTGGTTTTTGCTGACTTAAGAGAACTAGGCTCTAAAGTAATTGAAGCTTTAATGAAAAAAGCAGAAGTAAAAACCATGATGCTAAAAGTAGGAGATTACCTATTGAGTGAGAGGGTGGTTGTTGAAAGAAAAACTTACGATGACTTCATTAACTCAATAATTGACGGGAGATTATTCAAACAGTTAAAAGCAATGAGAGAACAGTTTGAAAAACCAATCCTGATAATTGAAGGTGAAAAAACTAATGAAAGAAAGATTCATGAAAACGCGGTTAACGGAGCTATTGCTTCTGCTGCAATTGACTATTCTATTCCAGTAATTTTCACTGTAGACCCTGAACAGACAGCAGACCTGCTTTTAATAATAGCCAAAAGAGAGCAGTTTGAAAACAAAAAAGAGCCAAGGCTAAGAGGTGAAAAAAAGCCAATGACTTTAAAGGCACAGCAAAAGTACTTGATAGAAGGGCTTCCCGGAATAGGGCCTAATGCTGCTGAAAGCCTTTTAAAACACTTTAAAACCCCTGAAAGAGTAATCACCGCCACTGAAGAAGAATTAGTAATGGTTGAAGGCATAGGAAAAAAGAAAGCTGAAAAAATAAGAAAAGTAGTAACTTCAGAGTACGAGGAATAAGTTTAAAAACAAAGTCTTTCGTTATAATTCTTCATGGAGCAAAAGACAATGATTATTGGAATACTGCTAGTAATTGGAATAATCATAATAGGAATTATTGCAGCAAGCTCAAAAGACCAACAAACACCAACTGCTCCTCAATCTCAAAACCAACCTCAACAGCCAGTTCAAACAGAAAACCAAACAACCATTACTGAAATAATACCTGGTTCTTTTGACTTGAAAGTAATCCAATGCTATGGTAACAAACTAAGAGTACTAAACAACGGAACAGGCACAATACTACTAAACTCTTCAACTTTAGTGCAAGAAAGCGGTGGAACAATAACTTACGGGAAAGTAGTGGGAGAGTATGTTCTTCAACCAGGACAATACGCTATAATTCAAATATCAAAAGACCTTAAAACAATAAACACCACGAGTCACTTTAAACTAACTACAATGCTGGCTAATGAAAGAGGAGGGACAACATACTATTACTCCAGGTTCGAATGCTAAGAAAGCCAAAACACTGCAGAATCTTCAATAGCCTTCAACTCTTCCTCAAAAGGAACACTGGGAAGAGGTATTACCTTAAACTTAAAGGTCTTCTTAAACTCTTCAAAAACCTTCTCAGCATTATTACTCCAAGAAACAAAAACACTCCTCTTAGAAGGCTCAGCCTGCTTAAGAGCCTTGTTTATCTGCCTATTAGCAGTAAGCCTAAGCAGAAACTCAATCTCCTCCTTGCTGCTAATATTAGTCTTTGAAGAAAAAGCTTTTAAAGTCTGGTTAACAGAATGTATCAGGTGATTCTTTCCCTTAAAACACTTCAGGGAAAAAACCTGAGTCTTAGGATGGCCTGATAAAAACTCAAAAACCCCATCCTTGTCAAGCTTTTTAAATTCAACTGCTTTAACAATCATGCTTAAATAAACAAAATCAAAGAATATAAAACCAAAGGACAGGTGATTAAGTGGGAATCTCACAATCAGGAAGGCTTAAAAAGAAAAAAACAGGAGGAAGGAAAAGAAAAGCACGTGACAAGAAAAAAGCAGAGTTAGGAAGGCTTCCAGTACATACCACAGTAAGTGAAAAAGATGAAAGGAAAAAACAAAGAACCAGAGGAGGAAACCTAAAAGTAAAACTTAAAAGAGCAGCTTATGCTAACGTAACAGACCCAAAAACCAACACAACAAAGAAAGTCAAGATAATCACTGAAAAAGAAAACCCAGCTAACAGGAACTACGCAAGACAAAACATAATCACAAAAGGAGCAATAATAGAAACAGAAGCAGGAATAGCAAAAGTAACCTCAAGACCAGGCCAGCACGGCGTAGTAAACGCAGTCCTCATCGAGAAAAAACAGTGAAAGTGAAACTAAGACCTCACAACTCTTCAAGTGGAACAAACTCTTCTTTTTCTAGTATTTCTTCTTGCCTGTCAAAAAACAATTTTTCCTGTGCTATTGCAATAGCTTTTCTTATTATTTCATCATAAAGCGTCAAAAACATCATAAGGACTCTTTTTCTAAGAATTTTAAGTAGCTCTTAAGAAACCATGATAAAAAGATGAATGGATTGTTTTTAACTTGTGCTTTTTCTAAGGCAGAGTAATAACTTTTCCTGTTCTTATACTCTATGATGAACATCGGGTATCCTTTCTTGTATAACACCCAGTTCATGACTAGTCTTGAAATCCTCCCATTACCATCTCCAAAAGGATGAATAGTAACAAGCTTTAAATGAGCTAAACCAGCTAAATCAACTGCATTATATTTGTCAAAATTTTTGTTTAACCATTTAAAGAACTCTCTTAGTAAAGGATACAGCTCAACAGGGCTTGGTGGAACAAACTTTGAACCAGAAATCTTAACTCCATAATTTCTTATCTTTCCAGCTATGTCCGGCTTAGTATCCTTAAATATTTCATAATGCCATTCAAGAATAGTATTCATGTTAATTTTCTTTACTTCAAGCATTTTCATAAAAACCCTGAAATGATTTTCTGCTTCTTTTACGTCAGATAAGGGCTTGTCTGGGCTTATCCCTTTGTCAATAATCATAAAAGTGTCTTTTAAAGAAAGAGTGCTTCCTTCAATCTTGTTAGTATCATATGTAAACCTGATGCCAAAATCTCTTAAGTTTTTTTCTTTAACAGATTTTGGCAGTTTGCCAGCATGCTTGAGAAATTCTTTGATTTTATCATATTTCTCTCTGTAAACTTCATGGAAAAAATCAAGCATTACAACTTCAATATTTTTCGGAAGGTTTGTGCCTAAATACTTCTCAATAGTTTTAAATTTTTTACCAACTCTGACAGTATGTTTTAGGTAATAAACTAGCTTACCTTTAATTTTCTTTTTTACAAGAATTACCATAAATAGTTTTACCCTCACAAAATATAAAAATCTTACTATTTTTGAAGATGTGGGGGTAATGCAGGGCGCAGGACTTTCGGGGAAGAGCTGCATGAGTAGTATAAAGCAGCCTCAGCTGCTTTTAAGGGGTTGAGCGAAGCGAATGTCCTGTAAATGCAGGCTTTTTGAAGCCTTTGGAAAGGGCGCAGCCCTTCCATTCGAACCTGCGAAGGCACTAAGCCAACGGATGTCAAAACCGGTGGTTTCAATGCTTCCCGGAACCGGTTCTTGAGTCCGTCCCGTTTGGCCACTCCGGCAGCCCTGCATTAAACTATCTTATTTTAGTATGATAATTTACTTATAAATATTCTTCCTATGGCCTATTTTTTCTATAAAAATTACTTTTAAGTCATGGAGTAAAAGAGCTATTACCCTGTAATCACCTACTCTAAGCTTGTAGTCATCATGGCCTGCAAGCCTGGTAAAAAAATGCACTGGGTTCTTTGATGATTCTTCAAGTTTTTTTATTATTCTTGCTGCTGTTTTTGCGTCAAGTTTTGACAAGTCTCTGACTGCTTCGATTGAAAACTGAATCTCCCAGACCAAGATCATAACCCCAGTGACTTTTTAGCTTCTTTTAAGCCAACTTTTCTGCCTTTAAATAAGTCTATTCTTGCGTTAAGAAGCCCTATTCTAAACTCTTTAGTATACTCTCCTTCTTCGTCTCCTTTTGGGATAAGGTTTAAAAGTTTATTTATGACTTCATCATAAGTCTCTCTTGGGCTTGTTTTTAATTCAGCAAGATTCTTTCTTGTTTCAGGGGAAATTTGAATACTTGTATAAGTAACCATAGAACCACCATATAATTATTATAGAGAACTATATAAAAAGGTTGCTGTAAGCTTTTTTAATTAAAGCAAGTAATATTATAGGATGATTAAAGTTCTCACAGCAGGCATTGTCGGAAGCAGGAGCACTTTAGAAGCTCTGGAAAGAATTCCAAGCCTTGGCCTTGACGGGTTTGAAGTTGAGTTTGTTCGCAGGATCAACATAAGTGATTTAATAGCAAGGGAAATTAAAAAAGCAAACAAGAAATGTTATTTGTCAGTGCATGCTCCTTATTTCATAAACCTTGCTTCAAAAGATAAGGAAAAAGTTAACGCTTCTGTGAAAAGAATAGTTGAATCCTGTAGGAAGGCTTTTTTAATGGGAGCTGAAAATGTAGTGTTTCATCCTGGTTTTTACACTGCTGGTACAAGAAAACAAACTTATGAAGTCATTAAGAAGAGAGTAATGGAAATCCTTGAACAAATAAAAACCTACGAAAGCATTAGGCTTTGCCCTGAAACAAGCGGAAAGCCCTCTCAGTTCGGATCCTTAGAAGAGTTATTAAACCTGAGAAGGGATACTGGCTGTTTTCTTACTGTTGACTTTGCTCACTTATGGGCTAGGAGTAATGGAACAATGAGTCCTAGGATGATTCTCGAAAGAATAGAAGCAGAAGATGACGAAATCCTTAAGTCAATGCATGCTCATTTCTCAGGAATAGAGTATGGCAAAAAAGGAGAGAAGAACCACTTGATGCTTGAAGACTCTGACTTTCCTTGGAAACAACTAGCCGAGAGTTTAAAAGAATTCAAAGTAAGAGGAAGTATTGTATG
>CAZBZN010000003.1:0-27705 GCA_964496415.1 Microcaldota archaeon
ATACATAAAAACCAACGGAACCAAAACACCAACCATAACCAAAATAATTGAAAAAACAGGAGACTGCGGTGAAGTGGTTGTTTATTCAAGGTATGGGAATTCTTCTGCTGACACAGTAATTCCAAGCTCAGGAGTTCCCTTTACTACTAATGATAATCCTCAGGTTTGTTATCTTGGCGCTGGCGAGAACTGTTCAGTTGGGTTTGTTGTTAATGCTACTGACTATGGGGATTACTATGTTGATGTTTTAGCTAATTCTTCTCTTTCTTTTGATGACTCTGTTGACGTGCTTGTAAGGGTTATTTCTGCTGCGTTAAGGGAATGTGATGTGATTTTAAACGATGACTTCACTTCTATTATTACTTATACTATTAAAATCGTTGACAATTACTATGAAAGTATTACTGCTTCGAAGATGAGTTTATGTTACTAAAAGAATATGAAATAGCCGAGGGGGTTTTTGGAAAACTCAGAGGATTAATGTTTAGAAAGAGTTTTGAAAAGCCTTTAGTTTTCAAGCTTAAGAAAAAGACAAGGCTTGGCACAAGCATTCATTCTTTTTTCGTGTTTTTTCCTTTTGACATTGTCTGGCTTGATGACGGCAAAGTAATTGACTTGTATGAAAATGTGAAGCCTTTTACTTTTAACATTACTCCTAAAAAGCCTGCTGATTGTTTTATTGAATTTCCAGCAGGCTTTATCAGAAAACATGGGATAAAAGAAGGTTCAATTATAAAACTCGGTTAAATTTTAACTCTTTAGAGTACGTGAAAACCAAAGACAGTTAAGTAAAAAATATAGGCATGAATTTCAAAAGCAAATTTTATGAAAATAGTGTTTGATAAAAGCAAGTGTGTTAAATGCGGGTTGTGTGTCGAGGCTTGTCCTTTAGGAATAGGAGTCTTGGGGTTTGAAGAAGCTTCTAAGGTGTTTAATTGTTTCCAGGAATGCTCTGACTGTCAAGAAGCCTGTAAAGCTAATGCTTTTTATGAAGCTGGGGGTGTGATTGGAATTGATCCTGAAAAGTGTAATGCCTGTGGAGAATGTGTTAATGCTTGTAAGCTTAACGCGATTGTAATAGTAGATTCAAAAGCAGTAAAATGCAACTTATGTGCTGACAGAGAAGAACCTGAATGTGTTAAAGCATGTCCTTATAATGCTTTAAGGCTTGAGCTTTCTGATGAAGAAAAAAGATTAATTGATGAAGTCATTGGTTGGAGGAAAAAGTTCTTTGACAACGTCATTGAAACAATTGAAGTTAATGAGTTTCATGAAGTTGTCTCTTGTACTGATGGGTTGAAGTATTTAACTAACTCCACTGACCCTTGTCTTGAAGAAGCATTGGTTTCAAAAGCATTTGCTGAGAACCTTGACCAATATGAGCCTTGTGAAGAGTCTTTACTTGAGTTCTTAAAAGCTTACGGAGAAGAAAACAAGGTAAACTATCCTGAAGGAATAATTAGCAGCGTGTTAAGGGAAGCTGTTGGTTTTTCTTTCTTTGAATTGTTTTTAAAAGACCCTTTGCTTGAAGAAATAGCTTTTAATGGTTGCGGTTCTCCGCTTTTTGTTTATCATGAAAAATACGGATGGCTTGAAACTGACGTGAAAGTAACTAACGAGGAAAGAGTAGTTGAATTAGTTAACAAGATGATTAAAAAAACAGGAAGAAGGCTTAATTATGGCAATCCTCTTGTTGACGCTGAGCTTGGTTTTGGAAGAATAAACGCTGTAATCCCCCCTATTTCAAAGAAAGTGGCTGTCACTATAAGAAAGTTAAAGAAGAATGCTTTTGACTTAAAGAAGCTCGTGGAGAACAAGACTTTATCAAGTGATGCTGCTGCTTTTCTTAGTTTGTGTGTTGAAATAGGATGCAACATGCTCATATGTGGTAATTCAGGGTCAGGGAAAACAACTTTGCTTAATGCTTTGCTTGAGTACTCAAAAGACAACGAAAGAATAGTGATAATTGAACAGACTCCTGAAATTAAGATAAACAAAAAACACGTAGTAAGTTTAGTAAGTAATGAAAAAACGAGCATGGTGAAGCTTGTTGAAAATACTTTTAGAATGCGTCCTGACAAAGTTGTTGTCGGAGAAATAAGAACACCAGTAGAAGTAATGGCTTTCATTCAAACAATCCTCTCAGGGCAAGCTAAGTCTTCTTTTGCTACTTTTCACGCTGAGTCTGGTGAAGATGCTGTGAAAAGACTTAAAAAATATGGAATAAAAGACGAGGATTTAAAATCAATAGATGTAATTGTTGTTCAAAAAAGATGGGAAGAAGCTAATAGTCTAACTGATAAAAGAAGAGTGACTGAAGTGCTGTTTAGTGAAGATAATGGTTTCTTGGAAGTATTTGAATATGACATGTATGAAGATTGCTTGGCGCCTAAAAAGCTTCCTGAAAAGTTCTTGAAAAAAGCTCAATTGTACTTTTCAAAAACAAGAGAGGAAGTTATCAACGAGCTTAAGGTGAGAGCATATGAACTTAGAGAACTTAGTGAATTCTGTTAGCAGAAGTTTTTCTTTTTTGCCAGTAAATGAAAAAAGAAGTATTGAAATTGACAGACAGCTTCAACAAGCCCTGTTAGAAGTAAATGGAACTGATTATTACAAGGCCTGCCTTGGACTTTTTCTAATAAGCTTTTTCTTATCCTTAACTCTTATAATAATTTCTATAAGACTAATGCTTGTAGGAGCAATGGCTTCAGGCATGCTGTTTCTATTACTACTAAAAGCACCAGCCATGATTGCTTCTAGAGTAAAAGAGAAAACAGAAGAAGGCCTTGCTTTGTTTTTGTATGGAGTAAGTTTTGACTTAAGTTCAGGGCTCACAATTGATGAAGCAGTTAAAAGGAATTCTTTCAATCCTTTTGACAAAGTAATAAAAAAAGCAATAAGCCGAGCAAATAAAGGAGACTTCTTCCTTAAGGCTTTTTTAGAAGAAGCAAGCGTGTTTTGTTCTAAAAAAGTTGACCATGCAGTTAACTTGCTTTTCACGATTGAAAAAAAGGGAATACCATCAGAAGTACTGGCAAAAGCAGGGAAAGAGTTCATGCTTGAACAAAAATTAAAACTCAGGGAAAAGAAAAGCAAATTAAGTTTATTAGCTTTAGTTTTTGTAGCAGTAGTGGTTGTTGCTCCTGGATTAGTTGAAGGAAGCTTGGTTATTTCAAGCATAATGCTTGGAACTAATAATACCTTAACTATCTTTTTGTTAATTGATTTAATAATCCCAGTCATAGGAGTTGGCTTGTTATGGATGATGAAAAACTTATAGAAGCAAAAAGCAGGTTCTTTTACCAACTATCTTCATTAACTCAAGTAATGGGGGTTGAAGAAGGTTTCAAAGAAGCTGCTTCAAACTCAAGCATCTTGTCTTTAAAAAAATCAAGCATTCTTGCTGAAAAAGGAACAAGCCTTAAAAAAGCAATAACTAGCATAAATGATAAAAAAATAAAAAGCATTCTTTTAACAGGGATAACATTAAGTGATGAAAAAGCAGCAGAATTGTTTAAAGCAGCTGCAGAGTATTATTCTATGAAAGCAGAAATAGTAAAAGAAGGAAAATCATTAACTCTTATTCCTTTCCTTACAGTAAAAGCAGGACTAGTACTTAACCCACTAATACTTGGAATGCTCTTGAAGAGTTTTAAAAGCCTTGAAGTTCTTGCAGGGGATACTTTCTTCAAGTCAATATCCTCAGTGAATTATCTTTACTTATGCACTACAGGTCTTCTTTTTTCTTTATTCTTGTCAAAAAAACCAGTAAAATCAATCCTACTAACTGTTCCACTAAGTACTTTTTTGTTCTGGTTAGTGTCAAGCATATGATTTAAATACAGGGTTTGGATTATATCCTTCATGCCAGTTGAAATAAGAATGACTGCTGAAGTAAACTTGAAAAACCACGTGTTAATTGAAGGCTTTCCTGGAATAGGGCTTGTTGGAACAATAGCTGCTGGATACATTGCCGAGAAAAGGAAAATGAAGCCAGTTGGTTTCATTTACTCTGAAAAGTTCCCTCCAATGACTTCCATTCATAATGGTATAGCTTACTATCCTGCAAGGATTTACAAAGACCCAAAATCAGACTTTTTAGCTGTTTTCTCAGAGTTTGTCATTCCCGGGGATGTTGTATTCGAGCTGTCAAAGGCTATTCTTTCTTTTGCTAAGAAAAAAGGAATACGGGAAATTGTTTCTCTTGCTGGAATGACTTCAGGAAAGCCAAGTAAAGAAAAAAAGGTTTACGGCATAGCTTCTCAGGAAGGGCTTGTAAAATATCTTGCTTCAAAAGGAATTGAAATAGTCAAAGAAGGAGTTACTACAGGAGTGTCAGGAGTTCTGCTTGCTGAATGCAGGGCTGAAAACTTCCCAGCGTTTACATTGCTTGCTGAGTCAGAATTAAACTACCCTGACCCAAGAGCTTCAGTCCTTTTAGTTAAAAAACTTGAAGAAGTAATAGGGTTAAAAGTTGATGTTAAAGAGTTAATAAAAGAAGCTGAAATGATTGAAACTAAAATGCGTAAGTTAATGAACCAAATGAAAAAAGGAAAAGCTACTTATAAGAAGGCTGAAGAAAGCCTTCCAATGTACGGGTGATGTAAATGAAAGAAGTCTACGCATTATGTGCTATAGCGTATGAGGAAATGCTTGACTTAGAAAGGCATGGAACAAAAACTTTTGAATTAGTATGCGCTGACCACATCAACATTGCTCAGAAACTAAAAAAAGGAGACATGTTATTTGTCTCAAACCTAAGCAAAGCTGACGTTAGGAAAGGAAGTGAAGGGCTAATAGCAAAAGTAAAGGATGTTAAAATAGACTACTGGAGGACTATTCCAAGAGAGTATGATGAAAAAGAACTCTTGACTACGAGGATCCAATTACAGTTTATTGATGAAGCAAGGGTAAGAAAAGCAAAAGACTTAGGCCCTGGGAAAGGCTTAAAAGTAGAATACGAAACTCATGTGCTCTTAGGATAAAACTGTAACCAATAAGGTATTTATTAGAGTAAGTGTTTAATCTTCAATGCGGAGGCAGCAGAAATGGTTAGTCCTAATGATTACTGGAAAATCTTAGCTCCTAGAATAACAGTACTAGTCACTACTATGGATTCAAGAGGTAGAGCTGACGTTGCTCCTTTTTCTTTTGTTGCTCCAGTGAGTTTTGACCCTCCGCTTTTAATGCTTGCAGTTGGAACAAACAAGCATTCTTATTGGAACATCACTCAAAAAAAAGAAATCGTTGTAAATATTCCTACTGAGGAAATGCTTGAAAAACTCTGGGTTGCTGGAGAAAAATGGGATCCTGAAGTATCAAAAATAGAAAGAGCTGGGCTGAAAACAGAAAAAGCTGAAAAAGTAGGACCTCCTGTGCTTCCTGAGTGCGTTGCAAGTTTTGAGTGTTATGTTGAAGATGCAAGAAAATACGGCGACCACGTGATAATAATCGCTAAAGTAATAAAAATCCATGTTAAGGAAGAATTTCTTGATGAAGAAGGAAGACTCAAAGTTGACTTAGTAAGACCCCCTCTTCATGTCGCAGATAACTTGTTCGCCTTTCCATACGTTACTAAAGAAGTTTAAGCTTTTACTTCTTCTGCTTTAACTATGACATCCTTGCCGCAGTGCGGGCACTTGTAAATCACTAAGTCTCCTTCATGCCTTACTTGCAAAGCACAGTTAGAGCAGAAGCCTTTACCGCAGTAAGGACAGTAAATTATTTGAACGTTCTTAGCACCACAGTTAGGGCACTTTACTTCTTTTTCTTTTGGAACTTCCTCTATCTCAGAAAAACCAGCAAGAGAAGACAAGTCAATTCCTTCTTCAAGTTCTTCTAACTCTCCTATTTCAGGAGAAGGTTCTATTCCAAGGTCTTCTAAGCTTAAGGTTTCAAGAGAAGACAAGTCAACAGCTTCACCTAAATCAAGTTCTGGAGCTGTTACTTCAGGAACAGGAGCAGTTGGCTGTGCTGTTATTTCTGTTTTTATCTGTTCAGTGACCTCATGCTTTCTCTTAGCATACCTTTCCTTATGAGCTTCTAAAAGTTTTGAAACAGAATCAGACAATGCCTTAAAGAACGAGGCTCTCTTTTCCCTAAGCTCTTTCCTCATTGCTCTTGAAAGCCTTGGTTTTGGCTTTTTCTCAGGCTTTGGTTTTACTTCAACTACTTTAACCTCAGCAGGCTTTTCTTTCTTAACTTCTTGAACTGCCTCTTTCTTTATACCCTCAGCAACAGCCTTCTTCTTAACTTTTGCAACAGGTTTTTCCTTTTTAGCAGTTTTTTCCACTCTAACTTTTTCAGCTTTTTTCTTAAGCTTCTCAGCCACTTTGGTTAACTTTTCTTCTTTCTCAGGCTTTTTTTCTTTAAACCTCACTACTGGAACAGCTACTTTAACAGTCTTAGGAGGAGAAACCAAGTTCTTTAATTCAACAAAACCAAAAGAAATCAGAACTATGAACGGCATTATCGCATAAGCAAACATTGGAGTGAGGAAAAAATAAGAAGGAATTGCTGAAAGAAGAAAAATCATGATTCCAGCAAACCCAGCCAATCCTAGTTTTACTTCTCTTGGAAGAACCCTAATGTCAGGAAAAGCAAACCGCAGCAACAAGTAACCAAAACTAATGCTTCCAAATAAAGCAAAAACATAACTAACCAGCCAAAAGTCCATTTAACCCCCGTATTGGAAAGGAGAAACTTATTTAAATTAATAATTCTTTCTAACACTCATGGAGTTTATAAGCTTTATAGCGAATGCCTTCATAATCTCACTGCTTGCTGAAGGATTCATAATAGCATCTTTAAAAGCAAGCCTCATCGCAAGTGTTATTATTTATCCCTTCTTGTTCATTTGTAAAAAATACGAGTATGCAAAATCAAAAAAATGGGAAAAAACTTTCCTAAAGGGCTTCGTTGGCTTTTGGGTCATAGACTTATTAATAAACTTAGTTACTTCAGGAAGACTCTTCAACAGCTTTTCAGGATTATTCGCTTTATTCATAGCAACCTTAGTACTGTGCTTTATTGGAACAGTGATTGGCATGAAGTTCTATGAAAAAATAAAACAAAACACTAAGTTGCCTGAAGAACTAAACTACTTTGCCAGCTTGTTCATGACAACATTTATATGGTTTATAATCTATAGTTTAGTAATAATCATTGGATTCAGCGTGATATGATGAAAAAAACAATACTCACTGCGATACTGTTAGTAGTACTTGCAGCAGCATACTCTCAGGAAATTCCTTCTTCAATAAGCGAGCTTGGATGCTACCACACAGACAATTATACAATATATTGCCCTATGCCTGGTTATTCTTTTGACACTGAAGTTGAATTCGTTGACAACATAGGATGCTTTTCAGACAACATAACAAAATGCGTTGGAAACTGCAGTGACCAACTAAACCTCGGATGTTATTCTGGAGTAAAGTTATTAGAAGACATAAACATAACGCTATGCGAGAAAAAGTTCACCAACGAAACAGTGGAAGTAACTAATTGTACTGAAAGAACAATCAAAAAAGGAACAATAATAATAGTAGAGCTTTATGCTGGAGACGTTGACTTGTCAAACTGCAAGCAAACCCTGACAAACCACTCAATACTATTCCTTGAATGCCCTTACCTTGGAAAAAAAGCAAAGCTTGACTTAATGACTTATGACGGGGACTTCTTCATAGGGTTTTTCTCAGAACAACAGCCCAAAGACTATACTTTAATAATAATTGCTTTTATAATAATCTTAGCCATCATCGGAATTGCAGCATATTACTTTATTAAAAAACCAAAAAAGAAAAAGAGGAAGAGAAAATGAACAAAAACCTTAAAATGGCTTACTCAAGCATAATGATGCTGGTTCTCCTCACCACTGTTTTTTCTCCTTTTGCTTATGCTAAGCATGAAAAAGCAAGCATGCTTACAAGAGTTAACATTTTTGCCCAGGAAGCAGGAGAAGAAAAGCAAGAATGCGAGAACGTGTGGGTTGAAGAACTTGACTGGAAAGAATACCAAACCCTGCTAAACAGCACCATAAAGCGAATTGACGCCTGGGGAAACAAAGAACTAGGTGAAAGAGAAAAACAATTAGAAGAAAACGGGTTGGCAAGTAATCCTGAAGCAACCAACCTTAAAGACTATTACATTCCAGGAGTTGACGGAAGACCAGCATTGCTTTACGACGTTCTGAACAAGAAAGCAGTAGACCCAAACCAAGTATGCCACTTAAGCAACTTAGTAACGTCAAGTAGGATTGCTTATTCTACAAGAATAAAAGAACCAATAAGATACTGCGCTGGACAGGATCCTGCTTGTGAAGAAAAATCAACCGCAAGCGAAGTTGAAGAAATAAGCGACGTAGTAAACAAACTTAGCAAGCTCCATGAAAAAGCCATTGACGGTAAAGTTGAAGGTCATTGGCTTGGTTGGAACAGCCTGCTTGAGGCTTATGACAAAAGTGACTTAGTAAGGCAAACAGCAAACGAGCTCGGCTACTCAAGAGCACAAATAGAAGAATGGATTAACAACGAGGACTCTGGAAAAATAGCTGGCGTAATCGCTGAGATCAGCAGTTACTTAGGCTCTAAAATATCCGCAGGACCACAGAACTTCGCAGAAGCAAACGAAATAGAGTTCTTGACAAACTCAGACGCAGCATTCCTGTTCCCAGGAACTTACTTGGACTTCATAAACTTCATCAGGTCATTCAAACCGCTTGATGATGCAATACTAATAATGACTCTGTTTGACATGGCGATAGGAGCAGCACAAGTAGCCAATTCTGCTAGAACTGCCTTGTCAAAAGGAGGAATGCTTAGCAAAATAAAAAACTTCTTAAGGTATGGCCGTGGGAACGGAGTCAAGATAATGGCAGAAGGATTAGACGAAGCAAAACCATTATGGCAACAAACAGATGACCTTGCAAAATCCTGGAAGGACTTCACTAAAGCTGCTGAAAAAATGGGTGACAAAGTAGGGCCTAATAATCCAAAGTATGTAAATTCAATTGATGATTTAATTGACCAAGTAAGAAAAATGGATATTGGAAGAAAAGAAGAACTAATTAATGCTCTTGAAGGTCTAAAAGGAGATTATTCAAAAGCTGGTGAAGTAAGAAACTTAATCTCACAAATAAAAGAAGCTAACAAGCCTCCTAAGGCTATTGGAGACCGCATAAGAGAAGCTATCAGGTTGAGAAGACAAACTATTACAAGAGGAGTTCCTGAGAAACCAGAAGTGGGTGCTGGAAGGTTAAGAAGACTTGGCTATGTGGTAGGATATGGTAGTACTGTTTTTACTAATTTTGTAAGGCTAATGTTCGGAAACGCTTTTAAAGGCGTTTATGGATGGCTGTTAGTACAGTACAGCAGGGTTAACTTCTTTACAACTGCGTCAATTTGGCTTAAGAACAAGCTCGTCTCAGGAGTATTCCAAGCAAACATCATGCACTTGGAGTTAAATACTAGCACTAAAAATTTTGCTTATACTCATGACTTACAGCATTGGCTTGAAGTAAGGACAACAGTAAGCCGTCCTGACATGGCTAAGTATTATTCAAACTTATGGAACTTAATGCCTTTTGTTGACATCAAAGGAACTGGAGACAAAGTATCTAATAAGATAAAAAGCATTCAAGACATCGTAGTAATTTATGATCAAGATGCTTATGCTGAGAAAAACAAAAGACCTGTGAACGTCATAAGAGTTAATGGAAGGGAATGGGATTTCTTCTCTTCTTATGATGACTCAAGCGTGATTTACAACTTCGAGCACCCCAGCGGGTATTACGGCGGAGGCTTGTCAGCGTTAGCTATGAGAATCAAAAACGTTAACGTCGGCGGGATACTTGCCGAAAGCTCTTCAGCATTTTCATATCCTCTTGCTGAAAAAGCATTAGGAGCAGGATATTGGTTTAGGGGAATAAGAAACGCGTTAGGAGTAGCTACCCTTCTCTCAGCAGCTCCTGCAGGAGCTTATGTTGCAGTTAACACTGTAAGTATAACTGCTGGAGTAATCACAGAAATAATAGTAGGACTCCTCGTATTTGAATTCGGTGGCTCTCAGAAGATTTATGATCAAGCAACAGCAAGTTATGGTTACTTTAGCAATCCTAAAGAAATTTACAGCACAGCAGACCCGCAAAAGATATGTAAAAACATTTTTGAATCTGAAAAAGGAAGCATAAAAAGGTTAAAGTGGACTATTCTTGCTTTTACAACAATTTCTCTTGGAGGAACCCTTACAGGATTTGCTCCTGCAGCAATAATAGGCTCTATTGGACAAATGGCTGCAATGCACATCGAAAGTGAAAAAGAAGCAAACCTTGCTAATGCTCTTAAGAATTGTGTTGAGACTGATTTTGAAGCAGTGCTTGTCAAAAACATTCCTTCTTCAGAAGAAGTTCAAGAAACTAATGATGAATTGTTCAAGCCTGTGGAAGATAACGCGCTTAAGGTGCTGGATGCTTTTTCAATGCAGGGGCTTAATGATTTCTTGAAAAAGACAGCTAGTTTGAAAGTCCAGGTCTTGAACATTAACGGAGAACTATATGATAACAATACTGTGAGGGTTGTTGGAAGAGAGATTTATAATGTTCACTTTAAGGATGGGACTATCAAGTGGTTCCAAGGTCCTGACTGTAATATTCAGTTATGTGAACAGGAGGCTTCAGGGGCTTATGCTTGCTTTGGGCAGAACGGTTATTTCTTGCTTGACGAGGATGGTAATCCTTTGCTTGATGGGATTCCTCAGGCTTTAAGCATGAGAATGAATCTTGAAGAAGGGTATGATGGCTTAGTGCAGAAAGTGATTAACATAAAACAAAACGATAACGAGATGATGAAGATAAGCAGTGACTGGGTTAGTATTAGTGACTCTTGCTTGCTTTCAAGTATTTCTGAAGTAACGAAAATCCCAGTAGAACAGTTGAAGGATGTCAGCGTGTTAAGTTCTAAGCTTGGTGACTTTGACGCTGTTTATTCTCCAGAGGCTTTCATTTGGATTGAAGGTGGAAAAGTAAACGTGTTGTCTTATGAGGATAAGAAGTGTGAGGGTGGTGACTTCTTAGGAAAAGGAGAAGTATTCAGGTTTGACTCTGATGAGATTTCGTTCACTCCTAATTCTGAAGGGACTATTAGAATCCTTGACAGTGACGGTAACACTTTGTGTTCTTTCAAGCTTAACTCTGAAGGCAGCGAAGGGGTGATTAATTTTGAAAACGCCATGCTTAGGAAAGGATTCTACCAGAGCGTTGGAGAGGATGATAACAAGAAGGAAGTTGATTACTCTGATGTTTATCACTTGTTCATTTATGACTTGTTAAGCTTCCAGGCAAGTAATCTTGAGTATTTAAGCATTGAAGACATGTGCAGTATTGACCCTGAGACAGGGCAGTTAAGAGGAGTTAAGCTAATAGGTGGGTTAGGTGGTTATGATTCAGCTTACAGCGACCAATTGTCTTCATTGCTTCAGGATATTTGCTTTAACGAGTTCAAAGGACTTAACAACGAGCATGTGAGCATTAGGGATGGAAAGCTCTGTGTTGTTGATTCTGAAGGAAACGAAGAATGTTATGACATTGAAGGAGTGAGTGATGGGAGAATCCAGTTAAGTAATGGCTACAGCATGGGTGCTGGGGTTGACGACTCAGGAATTCCTTACCTGCAGCTTTATGATGCTAACGGCAATCCTTATGGTGCAAGAATCCCATTACTGTGGGCTACTGGGCTTGGAGGAACAATGATGTACAACCCGAACACTGGAAGTATTAGTATTAAGAACGAGTTCCCGTTCGCCATAAACCCGTTGTTCAAGAATTACGGTGCAGGTGGATTAGGCTTGATGACTCCTCAGCTGCCTCCTTGGGGTGGAAGGGCAAAAGAAACAACTGAAGGTGGAAAGCCTCAGCCAAGCATTATTGCAAGGCTTCCTTGGACTCCTGAAAACAACTTAATGCTTGCAGTGTTCGTTACTATAATCTTAATGTCTGTGTTAATGATAAGAAGAAAGGTTAGTAAGAGTTGATTAAAGTTATCTTCCAGGAAGCTGAACTGGTTTTTACTGTAAAGCTTGAAGTAAAAACTGTTTTCCCAGAAAGACCAGGTTCTCCTTGCTTGCAGGTTATTTCAGGAGTACCTGGTGAAGGATTCTTGTTTTTGTAACAATAAAAAGAATCACCAGAACTTGAACTGAAAGTAATCGTCGAGTTAGGGGAAGGAGAGTTGTCAAAGAAAGCTTTAATTGCTTTTCCTTTTCCTGAAAAATAATAAGCTACTTCATTAACTGGGTCATTTGAAGATAGTCTTTCTTTAAGTCCTTGGATGAACCACTCTCCATCCTCATCTTTGATGTTAAAGTAAACAAGCACTGCGGAGCGAAGGTAATCATAATTATACACTGCAGTGAACTGCTGGGAAGTATTAGAACCATAAACCTGTGAGATAAAATAAAGCAAAGAAGCACTAGCAGAAGCAATAAACATGAGGAACAACGCGTCAACAATTGCTGCTTGAGCTTTCATCTTATTCACCTTACTTAACGCACACGTAAGCAACAGCAGGTTGGTTGTTCTTAACCACTAAGTACTTTAGTTTTAAAACATAGTCATTACTGCATTCATTGAAAGAAACATCATAACTAACGCCATATGATTTTGCTATTGGGTCTGCTTTCTTTTTCACTGAATTCAAGTCTCCTGTTATTCCTTCACTCATGAGTATTCTTCCAATGTCAATACCTGCCTTAAGCATTCTAAGAGCTTCTTGCTTTTGACTGTAAACATTGAAAGAGTAAGCAACTGCTGAGAAAAACAACACTAATGATAAAACTATTGCTATTATTGAAGGCAAGTCATCGCCAACAGGACCAAGATATGCTTTTAACTTTAACATGCTTTTGACTCACACCCCACTATTTCTAACGTGCTTCCTTTTTTTATTACTTTAACGTAATGGATTTTGTCAGAGTAAAAAGAAACCTCGTCACTGCATTGTGCTGCAGAGTTTTCTTTAAGGCATACTGTCAACCCTTGAGGCACATAAAGTATTGAAGCAGCAGTGTAACCTTTAGGGTTCTCGCCCCAGCCAACAGCAATACTTAAATAATCACCCGAATGCTGAAAGTAAACAGAATAAGTTCTTCCTCTTTCTTCAGGAATAGTTTTTGAAAGAGGCTTTAAACTAGAGACCTCTAAAGCTCCTGAAAAAACAGCTGACTGAACATGATCCTTCATTGTCTCAGCAGCAACTGCTGCTGAGTCAGAGTACATTTTTTCCTTAATAAGCAGTGAAAAAGCAGTAATAGTAGAGAAAGTAATTATTAAGAAGACAAGCATTGACATTTTTGAAAACAACCAAGTTGAAATCCCTTTCATAAAACCAACTCACGGCAGAGTAATATCAATCTCATCAGGAGCCTTCTTAGTAATCCTTAAAGAGTAATACTTTTTCTCAAACCAACAATCATCATAACCACTCAATGACTCCCACTCACCATAATCAATTGAACTCAAGTCGCAATAACCCGACACCTGATTCCTCACCGTAACATCCCTTGGGATGTTAACTGCTTCAACAACAGCTTGGCCAGTAATCTTTCCTCCTTCTTCAACAGTAGCAATCACTACCAAACAGTCCTGCCTTCCGAATCTTGCATTGCAAAAATCAGGGCTTCCTTGCAAAATCCTAATATCTTTCACTTTACTAGTCACCTGTGAAGGTGGGGAAAAGTCAACGTCAACAATCAAGCTGCTTCCAACAGAACCCATGTAAACACTTTCAAGAGTCCTTGCAAGCTTAGAAATGCTTGCCTTAAGCTTCTGCTCGTACTGAGAAGAAGAAAGATTACTGTAAGCAAGCATTGCAATGACTAACACAAAAGCAAGCATTGTTACTCCAATCAAAAGCTCTATAGGAGCTTCTTCCTGACCTTTCATGAATTAAGAAAAACAAACAAAGTATTTAAAGCTTAAAACAAAAGCAAAGGCGCTGCGGTCTGAGCATACTGCGCTGCCTGCTGAAACATCGGCTTTATTATTGCAAACAAAAGAATCGCTGCTATCGCAATTATTATCGCCAAGTATATCGGTGTCCAATTCTGCGCCTTCACAGTATTTCCCCCTCAAGGAAGAGTAACGTCTCCTATGCCAATATAACAAGTATCTGTAGTAGCATCACACTTTGTTTTTATCTTTGCTTTGAAGTTATTTTCAATAGTAACTGTTGTGTCCCCATTAGCGTTACATAGTACTGGTTCACAGTAAAACTCTATGTTAGTTCCAACTCCTCCAACAACATCAGCAAAAGATTCTCCAGAGTATTCTACTCCTGCCTGGAACTGTGCTTGAGATGTGCTTACGAAAGTAGAACCCTTATATTGGTAAGCTTTTGCAAGCTGATCTCTTATTATGTTAGTAGGGTCAGCTCCTGGAACAGTTATGCCTCCAAGAATGCTCATAAGTATTCCTAAAATAGCTACTGCCACTACGGCTGCTATCATTAGTTTGAAAGTGTCAAAAGCTTGGGCTTTCACAGGAAACCACCTCTTTTGATTATGAAAAGAAAGTTTGTTTATTTAAAGGTTTAGCATGACTAAGAGCATGGCTTGTTTAAGTTTATCGTGCAGGAAGTTGTTGTCCCTGTCATTGTGCAGGTAACGCTTACTGGAATGTTTAGCTTCGTTATTGCTTCATATCCTTCAGTAGTATGCTGGAACCCCCCATTCTCCTTAATCGTGACCGTGACTCCTTCAAGGCTTGCTTCTAGTCCTTGTTCTGATATTATTTCTCCTTGTGAAAAGTAAACTTTTCTTTCAAAGCATTTTCCAGGCAGGGCTGTTGCTTGAGTAACTAAGTCCCTTACTGATTCAAAACCAGAGTAAGGAGGGTTAATCATTTCAAGTGCTCCGTAAATGATTACCAGTAATGCTAAGGCAAGTACTGATGCTATGAGCATTTTGAATACTGTGAATGCTTGTGCTTTCATACTGCCACCGATATCATTGAGCCAAACCAAGCTGAGATGAAGAACAGGAAGGTTGCTATTGGAAGGCTTTTTGCAATGTTTATGCTTAAAGCAATGTTGTTTTCAGGTTCTTCTATTCTTGAAATAAAGTATAACAAGAGTAACGTGACTTCAATGACGTACAAGGCCATTATTAGTAAGAATACTGTTGGGCTTGGTACTGCTGAAAGCATTGAAGTGTCTCCCATTCTCATCATTGGAAGGCTTACTCCCTGTAGGTTTTGGGTCATTGCCTGCTGTCCTTCTATTGATTTTAAAGCTGAGATTATTATTTTTTGAAGAGCAGTTGTTATCCCTAAGACCAATGGCCCTATGAGGAATGCTATTGACTTCATCATTGCCGTGATTTCTCCTAAGAGCGTGATTATTTTTTCTTTTATTTTTTCAGAGTCTCTTAACTGCATTGAGAGGGAGATAAGTGACCTTGCTGCTTGTTGTACTCCTAAACTCATTGAATCAACTACTAACCTCATAGTGTTCCTGATGACTTCTGATGGAATGTTTTTCAACGAACCGTAGTTTGGGTCAAACAATGCTGCTTCTACCGTCATGCCAAGGTTTGAAATGTTATCATAAGTCTTTTTGAATAGTTCAGCTGTGTCTGATTTTGCAAGGAAGTTGGCAGTGTATGATATTGCTTCTTCTGCTGGCCTGTTTTCACCAAGCCTTGAAGCTATCACATAGATTGAGTCTTGGAATTCCTTTTCCATGCTCATTATCTTTTTCTGGATTTTTCTTTTTGGCTTTGCTGAAGCGTACAAGTAAACGCTGGCGAATATTACTCCTGCCATTACTGCTCCTGCTATTTTAAAGAAAGGATAATAAGCTTTTATTGCTTCTGTGTCCCACGGTCTTGTATACAACGGGTTTGGGTTAAGTACTGGGTCTAAGAAGTAAGCAAAAACAAAGAACGTCAGTAATGCTGCTAGTAATGCAATAACTACTATTGGTACTTCTTTTTTACCTATCTTTATGAATCCTTTTTTCGGAAGCCCTGGGTAAGTGTCTGGTATTTTTGGAGGAATGTACACTGGCGGTCTTTTTGAGAGAATGTTGTTTGCGAAAAAGAACACGAACAAAGGAATCATCACGTTATACATCAATACTAAGTATTCTGTTTTTGCTAGTGGAAGTTTTGCCATCATTGCTCCTATTGGAAGCATTATGATAAGCATTAGTGGAAGCAATACTCCGACGTAATAAAGGTAGATGCTTGGCTGCCTCATTTCAGCAGCGTATTTGTTCATTTTTTCAGAGACTCCTTCAAGGGTTTCTTTTAAAGCTTTTTCAAGTATCATGTGTCTTTTTGCTTCGTCAACTTCCATTACTGATGACCTTATCAGCATTAAAGCATGCTTGAAGTCATCTGAGAAAGCACCCCACTTGTACGCGAAGTCATCTAATCCTTCTTCAATGCTTTTGTATACTCCTATTTTAGTATTCCAAAGCATCGTCTTTAGGTCTTCTGCTATTTTTCCTTTGGCATGCTCTGCAGCAAACTCAACTGCTTTTTCAAGGTTAGGTGATAACTTCATCCTCATTACTAAATAATTCACTAGTTCTGGGATTGTTGTTATTGCTTGCCTTCTGAAGTTTTCAGCAGCTCTTAGGATGTAAGTCTGGAAATACCATGACAAGAAAAAAGGCGTTATGAAACAAAAACCAAGCAAGTAAACTACAACGTTAATGCTTACGATTCCTATGAAAGGAAGAGGATAACCAGTAATCGCTGAGTAAATTAACAGCCCTGCTAATGGAATGAACACTACAAGACCTAATAATAAAGCCATTAATGCTGAAGCATTAACTTCTGCTGGTGTCAGCTTCCAGCCAAGAAACTCTAATGCTTGAGAGTATTCTCTTTTCTTGAATACTTCAGGAGCCTTAATGTGCCTTGCAGAGAACCTTGCAAAACGAATGTACCAGTTTTCATTTTTTCTTTCTTTTCTTTGCTTTTTCAAGAAGCTTCCTCCTTTCAATAAGTAGTTTTGCTTGGTTTTCAACAACCCATTTCTTCCATTCTTCTAAAGCAATCTTGTAATCTGGCTTGCCGAATTCTTCTCTTTGTTTTTCAAGCACAAGCATCCACTTGTTGTTTGCAGGGACAGTGTATTTTGCTTCAAGAAGCTCTGGAATGTTAAACTTATTCTTTAAGTCAACCAAGTATTGTTTTGCTTCTGCTCTTGCATTAATGTCATTCCATAAGTCTTTAACTTTAAGGCCTCTGCTTTTAGCGATTTTTGGGAACAACTCTGACTTTTTCAAGTTTTCTTCAACCACGTATTGAGTGTCTTTTGCAGTGTCAAACAAGACCAAGTCAATTAATCCTCCTTCTTTTTCAGGGTCCTCGTACCAGTGTTTTCCAACTTCAGTTACTGAAACAACTCTCCTATGCTTTCTAAGCGAGCCTTTGAACCTTATCGGAGCACAAGTGACTATCACGTCCGTTGCTTTGAAAGAAGTATTAGGGACTCCCAAATCGTTTACTATCCTATCCCATACTGAGTAAGCGCTTTCACCATGAATCGTTCCCATTACAACGTTTCCTATTGCCCCCACTCTCATTGCCTCGTAAAGCACTTTTGCTTCTTTGCTTCTTACTTCACCGATTATCAATACTGAATCACCAAGCCTTAACGCTGTCCTTAAAGCTTCATCAGGAGGCACTTCAGCACTTGTTCTTGAAACAGCTAAAGGAGACTGGGTCTTAAGCCTCTGAATGTTATAACCTAACTGTTTCATGAAAGGCACTGGAATTTCTAAAGTATCCTCTTGGACAAGGATTCTTAAGGACGGGAGAATCTCAAGCATTAAAGCCATTAACATTGAAGTTTTTCCAGAGCCTCTTGACCCGTTAACAAGAGTAGATGCCTGCGCGTCTACTAAGAAAGACAACAATCCTGCTGTTGTTGAGTTAAGCATTTTCACGTCAATGAACTGCGGGAGAGTCCATGGCGTTTGCTTGTGAAGCCTTAAAGCAAAAGCAGTGCCGTCAGGTGAAAGAGGAGGCCCTATTACTGCTACTCTTGTCTGAAGCTCTGAAAGTTCTAAGTCAAGCACTGGATGCGCTTCGTCAAAAGGCCTTCCAGAGATAGCCCTGAACCTTGAAATTATGCCTCTTGCTTCTTCCTCAGTAAACACTACGTTAGTCTGACAAGTGCCATAATCAGAGTGAACCACGTAAACTGGTTTTGAGCCAAGAGGAGCATCCATGTACACGTCAGTAAGCCTTCTGTCTGAAAGAATCAACTCCATCATACCATAACCAATAGTGTACCTTGTAACGATTCTTGCAAGCTGTCTTTTCTCCTCTCCAGTAATCTTAATCTTGTTCTGGTTAGCAATGTCAGTTATGGTGGTCTCGTAAATCTTTTCAAAATACCTACGTAAGTCAACAGGATTCATGAAGCCAAGGTTCTCAGGCCTGTAAGAAGCAACCACTTCACGTGTTTTTGAAAGCAAGAAGTACTTTTCAGGAGTAAGATTATACTCTGGAGGATTCAAGTAGTAAAGAAACTGGATTTTTTCAGGATGCTTGTAAATGCTTACAGTAGCATCCTGAACCATGTACTGGTCAACTATCTCAATGTTTTCAGGAGTCTTAAAGAAAACTCTTGAAGCCACGAAAGCAGGTTTTATCTGAGGCTCAAAAATAGAGTGGTAAATCTGTCTTCCAGGAGGAATCCTCCCAAGCTTTTGAAGAATAACCCTAAAAGTCTTTATGAGTTTTGTTTTTTCAAACTCATTAAGCATGAAGTAAAGAGTCTTTAAGAACTCTGTTTGTTTTGTCTCCTCAGCGCGTTTTTTCTCTTTTTTAATCAAGTCAACCAAAGCAAGATAAGCTCTTAAAGGATCAGTTAAAAGCAAGTCCTTTGCAATCATCACCATCAAGTCATGCCTTGAAGAAAGCAAAGCAGGGTCCTTTGTCCCTAAATGCGAAGGAGTCCACACTCCTTCTCTTTCAAACAAGTCAGCTAACTCAGCTATTTCTTTCAACATCATCGTCTGGTTCTCGTCATGAATCTTTTCATAAATGTCGGAAAGAACAACAAGGTCAGGATTAGTTTTTCCAACATATTCTATAACTTCTTTCATACATACTGGAAAATCAGCTATAGAAGAACCATAAGGACAATTCCTACAGTCTATTATTAAATACCTCTTTCCTCCTTCTACTTTAACGGTGTAATCATGAGCAGCCAAACAAAACACCTTAAATTAAACTTAAGCGAACAAGCCCGCAAAGGGCTTTGGTTTCTAATAGGAATAGCTGGTTTTTATACTTTGTTCTGGGTGATTTTCAAGCTCGCAGAAGGCATTATAAAAAAATACGTTGCCGTGACTTCTTGGGTTTTACTGTCAATGGTTAAAGTCAAGGCAGAATTGCTGTTTTCACAAAACCCAGTCATTGCCGTCAGCGGCGTAAATGCTGAGATTAATTCTCTTTGTTCAGGAGTGTTTGAAATAGCTTTGATAATGGCAATAGTAATGGCTTCCTGGGACCGTTCCTGGAAACAAAGAATAACAGGAGCACTAGGAGGAGCCTTATTCGTGTTACTAGTCAACCCTCTAAGAATAATGATAGTATTAGCTGTAGGACATTACTTATCATGGAAAGCAGCTGACCTCACTCATGACATCCTATTCAGGCTAAGCCTTCTACTAATCATAATCGGCTACTACTACTGGTGGTATGTTAAAGCCACATGCGAGCAGTCATAAAAAACTTTAAAAACATGACCTGTTTTTCAAATAAAGGGATAAAAATGAAGATAAGAAGACACTTAAACCTTGCAGCAATAACCATAATAATAGTACTATTAATAAACCAAGCATTTGCCAACACCCTTGGAAACGCAGCTTGTGGCTTTACATATGATATTGAAAATGAGATAGAAACAGTCACTACCAGTGACGGTAAAATATCAAACTATGTATATAACCCACAGTCAACAATAAAAATAACAGTCTATGCAGATCATAAATTCAAAAGAGAAACATGGCAACTATACAATGCCACAGAAACAATAGCTCAATATACTAACCAATATTATGTAGTCAGTGATGATCCTACATATGAGCATCAAAAATCAGTAACTTTTACTTATAATACTGAAAGTTTAGCCCCTGAAAATGATTACATGATAAAAGCAGAACTTACAGACAATGGGGGCTGGTGGGGATCTGCTTATACAAAGACCTGCTACTTTCCAATTCGCATAAAGGATGAGCCTCTTGAATTTTCTTTTCCAGAAGAATTTCAACTTGATAACAATGTTTATACTGCAAAAATAATAGAAGGGGAACAAATACCAGAGCCAATAACAATAACCGATGACTATGGAGTATACTCAATAATCATCACAGATGTAAACTTCGCTCTCATTTGCTCTCAAACTTACCCTACTATTGGAACTACAAGTGTTGAAATAAACCTTAACAAAATAGGAGAATCTCTTCCTAACTGCAGTACCAGTCAAAAAACAATCAAAGAAAAAATAGACAATGGGAAAAGTTTAAGAATATCCGCAAGCGCATATTACTCTAAAGATTACTTTATTACAAAAGAAATAAAAATTTTAAAATACAAAAAACCAACCCTAACCTACGGAAACATAAAATCACGGCAAGGCAATGTAGCAACAGCATACTTCAGACCAATCAATTTTGACACAAATGAAAAATACAAAAATTTCAAGAACTATTACCTCCTTAGCTTTGAAAAAGGAGAAATAGGAGCACCATTATTTTACATAGTAAAATACCTAGATGAAAACAATAATTATAACATCTTTTTTAATTACTTCTACTACTCAGAAGAATATGCAAGCGGAGAACTCATAGAACACACAATCACAGGGTCATGCTAAAAATAAATTTTTAACAAAGAATAACCCCTTGAAATCTCATATCATTTTTATACTAAAAAAAGCCTTAAAAACACCCGTTGCTTCTTAAAAACCATGAGAAAAGTGTTCATGTTAATACTAGCTTTAACATTAATCGTAGGTATTGGGTTTTCTTTTTCCTGTGGAAAAGACTCAGGTTCTATAAAAACAGGGGATATTCAACTTCCTACTCATGGTGATGAACACCATATGATTCTCCCAGCAAACACAAATCATGTAATTGCAATAAATTATGAAGCCACTGGAAATTTTGAAGAGTACACTTTCAAAATAACAGATCTTACCACTAACTCAGTAATAAGAACAGAAAAACTCACTAAAGATGATAAAGAGAAACCAAATGCTGGTTTTACTCAAACTTTGCAAATAAGGCATAATTACTCCATTTATTTCCATTACACTGATGACGGAGGCTGGTTGGGAAAAGAATTCTCAGGCGAATGCACTGTTTATGTTTACGCTGAAGACTCCCCTGAAATTTCTTTCTCTGAGGAATTTCAAGAAACTGATGGTACTTATACTACAAAAATAATAGAAGGGGAACAAATACCAACTGTAACAGTAACCGATGACCTTGGATTATATTCAATAAAAATCTTAGATGAAAATGATAATGTCATTTGCTCACAATCTTATCCTGCTATTGGAACCACAAGTGTTGAAGTAAACTTTAATAAAATAGAAGAATCACTTCCTGACTGCAGTAATTCAAAACAAAAAATTGAAGAATTTATAAACAACGAAAAAATACTAAAAATATCTGCAAGTGGTCATTATTCTACAGGAGACTTCACGACAAAAAAACTAAAGGTCAAAAAACTTGAAAAACCGTCCTATATAACCGCTGGAATATGGGAAAAACAAGGAAACGGCGTGACAGGATACATGCTTCCTTACTGGTTCACTAGTGAAGATTCTTTAAAAGAATTTGAAGATTACAACTATCGGCTTATTAGCATAGGCACTACTAATTATGTTCCTTTCTATCCAATTATTTCATCAACGTCTGTAACATTAACAACCATAAAGAAGGTCTACTATTTTTACTTTTTTACTGCAGAAGATATAATAAAGAATAAGATATTGGAAATGACTTATTAAAAAAGTTTTAAAACCTTGGCTTGGTTATGATATTCATGCGTGGGTTTACTTTGTTTGCTCCGTTGGTTGGGACTTTGATTATTTTGATTTCTATACTTGTGGCTAGCGTGATGGTTTTGAATGATACTGAGACTGCGAGGAGCCTTAGTTATTCTTATGAAACTAGTTCTCAGTCAACTGCAGGAGTGCTTATCAGGTCAGCTGCAAGGCTTCAGATAGCAGAAAACATAAGGAATTATTTTGATGATCCTAACTCTGAGTTTTTCAAGCCTTTTGAAATAAAATGCACTAAACTTCAGGATGGTGTTTCTTGCGATTACTCACAAGCACTTAATTCAAGGATTACCAAAGCTCAGAATGACTTTAGTCTTTCTTATGACGTGACGTATTCAGGGGTTCTTGACAGCATTGAAGCTGCTACTGATTACGCTGCAGTTGACAAATCAAAAGCAAAGGTGGATCTTTCTAACGGCCTTGACAGTTGTTTTCCTTTAATGAAAGTATCCTATAATAATGACTGGGTCACTGTGAAGTTGAACCAACAAGCATTAGCAGGATGTGATGTTAGTTACTTTACTGTTGATTTCGTGAGTAATGTTGATAAGTCAAAAAAAGTAACTGTAAGCATTTTACCAAGCCAGGATGAGTATCACGAGTTTTTTCTTCCAAGAAGCATATTTGAAGATAGTAAGGAGAGCTATGAGAATGCTGTTTCAAAACTTATGAAGGGAGATATTAGTTTTGATAATTCATTATGTAAATACAAGAAAGGAGTTAGCACTAACTTTTACAAGCTTGGTAGCGATTACGGGGCTAAGTTCCTTTATTACGTTAACGGAAAACAATTACTGATAGAGTATTACACTGGGAAGACAAGAAGCACTGGTCCTTTAGTAATAAAATCTGGTGATTACGTAACTTGCGTATAACTTTAGGTTTTTATATTAAAAGTGAGTTTGTAGAACTGGAAAAAGGTGAACGCATGGAGCTATTGAATAAAGTAATCGAGGCTTATTATAAGGTTGAGGATAAGTGGTTTGATTTTCTTGACTTTCTTGACTCAAAAAAAATTCCTGTTTATTCAATAGTTGATCCTTTGGAAAAACACGGTGTCCCTTCTTTCTTGCTTTTCTTAGGAGTGATTCTTGTCTTGGCTTATTTTTTCCTTTCTCCAGGAGGAGTTCCTGTAAACCAGGTTGTCTTGCAGGTGACTGATGGAGAAAACCCAGTGTATGCTCATGTCATGATTCTCACTCCTGACGGAAAGACTGCTTTTGAAAGCAATGTGAATGGCTCTGTTCAATTAATGCTTAAGCCTGGGAATTATTTTGCTCGTGTTAGTGCTGAAGGATGCACTGATGTTGAGAATTACTCGGTTCTCGTAAGTGAAGAGGTTCCTGAAGTAAGCATAGTGCTTGACTGCCAGCAGAGGCCTAAGACAAAGCTTGTGAGTGTTTGTTTTGACTCTGATAATCTTGGAGCAGTGACAGTGTATAAAAAGGTTGGTTCAAGGATTCCTGACTGTACTCAGGGAAGTGACATTTGTTCTCTCTTAGTTGAAGAAACTGAAGAGAAGAACTACAAGTTTAAGACTCAAAGCGGTCTCGTGTCTGACTATTACTCTGGTAAAGACTTAATCCGTTTAGAGAACTTAAACAAGTGCGTTCACTTGTATCCTTATCTTGACCCTTCTGTTCCAAAAGGAAAAGTATACGTGCTTGTTAAGACAAAAGACGGTAAGAAAGTGCTTGGCGCGATAGTGAAGTTGTTTAAAGCTAATACCAGTTATGAGCTTTCAAAGTCAGCTACTCATGTTGAAGGGAACTTAAGTGGTTTTGCTGAGTTCACTCTTCCTGTTGGCACTAGGTTTTACGTGAAAGTAGAGCCAAGTAACATGTCCATTGCTTTTACTGATGAGAACATTTACGAGGTCAAGGAAGGCGTTAATAATGTTGAGGTGACGATTGACCCTGGAGTAAGCTCTATGATCACAGTGCTTGCTGAAAGTGAGACTGGAACAGTGCCTGTGGATAATGCTTTCATTACTTTATTTGATTCTTACTTGAGTGAGGATTCAAGGCAAGGTCCTTTCAAGACTGATTCTAATGGAAAAAAGATTATCAACCTTGTGAAAGGCGCTGACTATGTTGGCTTTGTTTGGAAGAAAGGGTTTAATGTTTCAAGGTTTGAGTTGAAAGGCGGTGAGAACAAGACAATTTACTTGGAGAAAGCAGCTCCTGGAACCACTGGTGACGTTCATGTAATAGTTGGTTTTAAGGATTCTAAAGCAGCTATTCCTAATGCTTTTGTTTACTTGTTCAAGGATGGAAAGCCAACTGGCATTCCATCACAGCCTGAAAAGACCAGTTATAATGGCGAGGCTTGGTTTTACTCTGTTCCTGTTGGCGATGGCTACTGCGTGAAAGTAGTAAGAAAGTTCGGTGAAAGCGAATGTGTTGATGTTGGAGAGGATGGAAAAGTAAGCCTTGGAACTAATACTGTTGTTGTCGAGGTTGACCCTATTAGTTTTGACATTGACGTTAATGTCAGTGTTGAAGGGGAACAAGCTCAAGAAGAAGTGGAAGTTGAGGCAGTTGATAAAAACTTAGGTGAAGTGATAGCAAGCGCTAATGTGAACAAGCTTACTGGCTTTGCCTCTTTAACTATCAATGAAGGAACTGATGTTGAAATAAAAGGCTATTATTCTAATTCTTCTGGGTCTTATTCAGGAGTAATTGACTTGGGAAGAATAGAAGATTATGTTGAAAACCATGGTAAAGTAGTTAACCTTGACTTGGAAAAAGTAGGGAATAACATTTCCATAATATCTCCAAGCACTACCCTGAACAAGGGAGTTACTTATTACTTTACTATCCTGTTAGGAACTGAGAATACTACTTTGTGGCAGAAAGCAACAATAATCCTTTATGACGAAGATGGTTATTTTGAGTTTAAAGAACCAAGCAGCACTTACGTTACTTCTGTGACTGGAGCTGGAACCAGTAAAATGGAGATAAGTATTAATGTTGAAGAATTAAGAGAAAGGACCCTGAACTTAAGAATTCCTATAAGAATAAAGACTTATGCTCCCAACTCTGTTTCTTTTAAGTATAACGCGTCTTGGGTTAAGGAAGAAAAGGCTGGGGAGAAAGTTGACCGTGACCCTGGCTCAGGAGCTTATACTGCAGGGCCTTATACTGCAACAGGTTCTGTGTGCAGGAAAGCTGAAAACGGAGAACTGTCAGTATGCCTCCCAACTTATGTTAACAGCATTGAAATAGGGGCTACTAATGAATTTGAAGTTGCTGTAGTGAATGAGGGAACTAACGCTTTAAGTGGGAGTTCTTTGAGTTTGAAAGTGAAGAATTACTATGAAAACGCAGTATTCTCTCTTGTTAAAGTAAAGCTAGGTGATATTGAAACAAGCGGTAGCATCAGTGATGATGGTTTTGAAGTCAGTGTTCCAAGTGACTTAACCATTGACCCTGGTGAGAAATTAAGCCTGAACATAACAATGCTTGGAATAGGAGGCGGTCCTGTTCAGGTTGATTTGTTGAAAGACGGGAAAATCATTACTCTTGATGACGGGTCAGAAGCAAGCGTGAGTTTTTCAGTGACTGGAACAAGTCAAGTGGAGATAATAGTGTCTCCTGAGCCTTTGACAGAGCTTTCAACTGAAATGAACATAAGCTTGATGGCTGGCACTGGTGCTTACAAAAGAGAAGTGCCTGCAAGTGAATGGAGTTATTATACTTCTGTCAGCGGCTTGACTTGTGATATTCAAAATCTTGCTAGCAACTCATGGTCAAAGGCGTATGGTAATACTTATTCAATTGTGTTTGACAATGACTGTAAGCCTTCAAGAAGCAAAAAAGTGACTGTGAGTTTTTTGCCTCCTGAAGGTTATTCTTATGCTCCTGCTGAAAAACAGGTTGAAGTAAGCAGGTGCATTAACCTTCCGTCTTCTGTTCAAACTCTGTTTTTGCCTTTTACTGCTCCTACAGAACAAAAAGAAGTAACCATTACACTAAAACAAGGACAGTCTGCTAAGTCTTATGTAACCAGTAGTAATTCTTTCTCAGAAGGAATGGAGGTTAATTACTCAGCAAACTGTGAGTATGATTCTTTAACAGTAACTGCTAGCACAGGTGCTGTCTTTTCAAGTGCTTCGGTAAGCAAGTCCTCTGAAGGATGGGTGATAATTTACTCTTATTCAAAACAAAAAGAAGGTGGGGAAGAAACTTCTAAAGACGTGATAAACCTCAAGCTTACTTTTAAGAAGGGGGGTATTACTTCAGAATACACTTTAAGCATTCCAGTTCTTATTGCGACAGAGCTTTCTGCAGAAACCCTTTCATTAACAGGAATCTCAGTAGTGCCTATTCAGAAATACGGTGAAGATTATAACTGCGAGTATGATTATTGTACTATTTCTCAGGCTTTAAAATACGCTTACGACCATAGGGGTCAGGGAAGTCTTACTTTGAAGCTTCTAAGGACAGGAAGCCTTACACTGCAGGACATTCAAAAAATATACTCAAACATTGGAATAACTACTGATGTTATTGATGAAAGCACTCTTGCTCAGGGAACTCCAAGTGAATTCAGTATTTTAAGTGACCCTGACTCATTCAATTTCGGTGAAGCTGGGAATTACTTATTCTCAATCAGTAAAAACACTTTAAGAGAAGTAACCCCACTAGACAGTGGTTCTGATGTAACAAAAGCTTTTTACCAGCTTCAATTAAACAAGCTAACTGATGATGGAAATATTAACAATCAGATAAACTTTGGTCTTTATCCTTCTCATGGCGACAAAGCAGCATGGGATGATGATCAATTAAAAGGTATTGCTGATGAGTTTTCTTCTCTTGCAAGAACATTCTTCGGAATACCTGAAAGTGACTCAAGTAATTATGGTCCTTTTGTTTATGGTTCAGACCACCGTACTTACGTTATAGTTAAGTTGGTAAAGTGTGATGCTGAAAAAATCCAAGAATCAGGAAACGACTGCAGCATAATAGACTCTGACGTCGGAGGATTGAACAATTTAAGAGGAGTAATAGCTTATTACCCGCAAGGGATTGGAAGGATCTCATACCCGACTTTGGTGTTTGCTTCATTATCCTATGATGGCTTAGAAGAAATGGTTGAAAGGTACTTTAATACTCTTGAAGGAAACTACCAGCTTAGCATTTACGAGAATAACGGGTTTTACTTCCTGTCAACAGCACCAAAAGTGCTTAGAGTGTTCTGTGCTGGCAAAAGCGATGAATGCAGTAAAGTCTCTGATGAAATAAGAAATGAAGGAAGCATGCTTACTGCTTTAAGGAAGTTTTATGCTGTTGAAGCAGGGTATAATCCTGATGAAATTGGCGTGGTTGAAAAAAGCGATGAAAGACAAGCTGACTTGAAGTTAGTGTTCTGCACTGATTTCACTGAATCAGGATGTGAGGATGAGCAAGGAAAATACTCTCAGTTAATGAATAACGTGTTCGGAGCAAATATTAACGAGGTATTCACTACTAATGTTCCTGTTAATGGAATACTTTTCAAGTTAAGCGGGACACAAGAAGGTTCAAACCTTAGGTATTACTTGTATGCTTGGAATACTTCAAGCGCGCAGAGGCTTCTTGAAGAGTATTATAATGCTTACTGGCAGCAGCCTGAGT
>CAZBZN010000003.1:27805-35970 GCA_964496415.1 Microcaldota archaeon
TAAGCAAGCTTGATATTTTTGGAGTTGGGGGAATAAAACAAGACATTAACATGCTAATACTTGCGTTCAAGCTAGTAATACTCTTGTTTATTATTTCTTTTGTAAGGTCAAGGTTTGGAGGAGGACCAATAGTTTCTATAATGGTTTTTCTCTTAGCGTACATCATGTTGTTTACTAACTACTTTTACATTTTCGGGCCTGCGATGTTCATTTACTTCTTCATAATCTTTGGGTTCATCTCAATATTGTTTGACTTAAGCATTGCAAAGCCATGGAAGAAAATGAACCTCGGGCCTGACACTACTTCAAAAGAAGCTGGGGAAAGAATTGAAAGAGCAAGAAGCTTAAGGAGAGGACTTTATGGGTAAGAAAAGTCAGATGCTGTTAATAACTTTGGTATTTTTGATTATTATGCTTGCTCCTTTAATATTAGGCAAGTTCTTTCCATTACTTAAAGTAATGATAATGTTTTACCTCGCATTAATCATCTTCTTATTCGTGAGAAGAATCTTAGGCACTGGCATCTTATCTTATTTGGTTTCAGGAATACTGATTTATATTTTCGTGATAAAGTTTTATTACTTGGCTGTGCCTGTTTACATGCTTTACTTAATAGGAAGTATGATGTTAAGCGGAATAATAATCTTCGGGCTTCAAAAGCATGGGTGAAGTTTAAAAACAATCAAAAGCTTAAAACAATAGGGGAAGAAAATGAACTTATGGGCTGACCCAACTCTTTGGAATGACTTAAGAATAGTGTTTACCATAATATTTTTCTTGTTCCTTATGAAATGGTCTTCTGAATTCACTGGGTCAAAAGCAATAGGAGTGATTCTTGCAGCAATCATCTCTTACTTGACTTTTTACAAGCACTTTGAGCTCTTGATAATAATCCTCATCCTGTTCTTTGCTTATCCTTTCTTCTCAGCAGTAGCTGAAGGGCTTTCAGGGAAGTGAAAAAAATGGATCCTTTTACTTTAATAGTAATGCTTTTGATTGCATTCTTAGCATGGAATTCAAATGTAAACTGGCTTTTTGTACTACTCTTATTATTAATAGTGATTACTTCTAAAAGCAAGGCAATAGCAGCATGGATAATCATTGGATTTGGGTCGCTTTACTTCCTCGGCTTAACCCAGTATTACTTCATAATGTTTGTAATAACTGCTGGAATAATAATAGCTATTGGAGAAAAGAAAGGAAGTTCTTCAGAATACTATTCCCCTGAACTGATGAGGCTCTTAGGAGGATAAAATGAGTAATGCTCAAACTTACGTTGTCCTCTTGCTAGTAGCTGTTTTTTCTTACTTAATAAAACAAGCATGGGTTACTGTAATAGCTTTACTAATGTTGGTATTGATTCTTACTCTTGGAAAAGAAGAGAAAAAACCAAAAGGCAGCACTGGGCCTTTAGTACAGCCGATAATAGTTAAGAGAAAGTATGTTGGGCCTGAGTCAATTTACCCTGAAAAAATGAAGATTTACTATAATCCAAAAGGCGGCGAAGACTGGAAGGACAAGATTGAAATCTTTGGAAAGTTTGTCGGCACTGGAATAAGAAGCATCAAAAAGCTGTTTGAGTAGAGTTTTAGACAAGTTTAAGGAGATAAAATATTTCTTTATTCCCTTTTCCTTTAGGCCCGCCACGTAATGGTGAAAAAGCCTTAAAAATAACTTTAAAACCTTTTTCTTTTAACCATTTTTCAAAGTCCATGGCCATTCTATTAATTTGACTCTCAGGGATAACTCCCTTCCCTCCTTCATATTGAGGTTTGAAGAGGCAAACAATAAATCCATCCTTCTTAAGAAAATAAGGAATGTTAACAAGTATTTTACGAAGAGAAATGTTGCTTACATCAATTGTTATTATATCAAACTTTTTATCTCCCACCTTTTCTTTTAATAGTTCATAGTTACTAGCGTCTAATCTTTCAATCAATTTTACCCTTGGATCCTTGAGTAACTTCTTACTAAAAATATTCTTAGCTATATCAACAGCAACAACCTCAGTAGCACCATTTTGAAGCATAAAGTCTGAAAAACCACCAGTAGAACACCCAATATCTAAAACACTTTTACCACGAGGAGTAATGCCAGCCTTCTTAAAAAAATCCTCAATCTTATAACCCCCACGGCTAACATACTTAAAGCTCTCCGCAAGCTCAACCTCATCATCATTTTTCACATCATAAGACTGTTTAAAGACTTGTACTCCGTTCACTAAAACTTTTCCTTGCTTTATTAAATGAACTGCTTTTGATCTAGACTCAGCCATTTTTTTCTTAACTAAAAAGATATCTAAACGCATTCCCTATGCACCGAAAAACTGTTCCCAAAAACTAATTTTAAGTATCTCTCATCATGGTATGCCCTATTTAAAAACTCTGGTATCAAATTGCGAGCAATACTACAGTTATATTCGTAAGGAACTAAACCTCCTCTTAATATCATCCTCATAGGGCAGTTTCCTTTACAAATATATGAAAGATTACATTGGGAGCAAACAGGATAGTTTTTATAATGAAACTTAAAAAGATTTTTCATTTGAACTTCTCTTATGGCACTAAAGTTTATATCTTTACTTTTATCTATTTTCCATAAGATAAGATCATCTTTTACCCCTTCTTTTACAATTTCAACACAAGGTGTCAAAAGACCATAAGGGGATACAACAATTTTATTCCTTAAAGAACAAAAATAGCTATTACTAGGTATGCTTAAATACGAGGTATCAATAAACATTTCGATGTCCTCTTTAATAATCATATCAAATAGAGAAATCATCTTTTTTGAAAATAAAAGAGGGTCAGGAGAGTCTACTATTTTAGACCTCTCAGAACATGAAGTTTGAACTGGTTCTATTTTCACTGTCCTTATGCCATATAAAGTACTGAGAGTAACAACATCAGTTGGGATGTTTAACACATTAAATTTAGTTATCGTCATTTGGACACTTAACTTATCAGGAGGATATTCATCTTTTAAAGTGTTCAAAGTTTTAACAATTTTCTCTTCTGAATTAAAACCAAATCCGGGACGCGTCTTAAAATGAGAACTACCATCATAAGAAATTCTAAGGTAAACATCATTCTTTTTAAGCCAGTCTATATAATCCAGTATTAATGTTCCATTAGTGACAATCCTTATATGCGTCTTCAAATATTTATCTTTTAAGTAGTTAACCACCTCTCTTATAAGTGAAAAATTTAAAAGTGGCTCACCACCACCTGCAAAGTATAAATTTACTTTGTTAATCTGTGGATACTCTTTTAGAAGCTGATCTATAACATATAGTGCATCCTCAAGGCAAAGGTCTCTATTGTCCCAACCACCATCAGAATAGCAATAAATGCATCTTAGATTACATCTCATAGTCGGAAGAAAAGTAATACTAAGAGTCCTCTCATCAGCTCTAGCACAAAGCCCTTCCTCACAATTACAATCTTCTTTCCTCTCTATCTCATGAAGTATACCTTTCCCTTTCTTACTGTTGAACTCTTTTTTACTCAAAAAAATTAGAATCCTATTCCCAATAATCGCTACCCCTTCGCCTAAATCAACAACTCCTGCTTTCAACTCTTGCACCTAAAAGAAAGATTTATTGCTTACAACATCCTGGATGAGCAGCGCCTAGTATATTTTCATCTACTTTCCCATCTATATGCTCTTTCTTCCAAGAGTAAATTACCATTGGTATCCCCAGTTTTGCTTTTAATGAATTAATAATTGCCATCATTTAAATACTTATCGTTTATCAATCCTCTTTCTTCTCAAATATTTTCTTGAAAGGATTAAAAGGAATCATTGAAAACAATGACACTAAAGGGTTCTTGTGCTCTCCTCTCACTATTGGCAATGCGTCTGTCCTGATTTTTCCTTCTGCTTTTTCTTCAATTATTGGGAAAAAAGGAGCGCTTAACTGCTGCGGAGTAATTACCTCCTCTGTCGGAGGAGGGGATTGTATTACCACGTGCTTTGTTTCAAGCTCACCAGCTTCAGAGGATGAAGCCGGAGCATGATTATTAACCTGTCTTACTTTCTCAGCAACACTTAATAACAGTAATAATGCTCCAAGCAAGACTAAGAAAAAATTGTTCATGAAAAAACCAACAACAATCAATAATGCTCCAGCCTCAAGCTTCATTCAACCAGCTTCCTTATTCCCCTGCCAATGGCTTTCCCAAGCTCGCCTATCAGTCCTTTACCAGTCGCCTGCTCCCATTCTTTTTTCTTTTGATCTGCTTCTGGTTTAAACTTCAAGGTCATCTCACTAGGGATCCTGTAAGGAGCACCACGGGTTGACTCAATAATTATTGGCTCAAGAATATTGCTTGACTTTGACTTCTTAGGCTTTGGCTTTAACAAACCAACCAACCAAAAGAAAAAACAAAATAAAGCAACCCACTTAGCTGCAATCACGTACCCTCCTAAGTAAAGAAAACCAGCAATCACAAGTCCTGTTATGAAATACTCTGTCTTCACTTCTTCTCCTCCTTTTTCTCTTTTTTAGTTCCTAACAACAGTCCTAAGCCTGCGCCGATCATCCTGCCAAAATTCCTGATTGACTTTGCCCAAAGCTCTTCTCTTCTTCCTTTTTCTTCTGGGAACACTTTAATCTCAAACTTCGGAGGATAAAGGTAAGGGGGTTCTCCAACATCCTCATAAATAACCGGATGAAGAACTTCTTTTGGAGCACCAGAAGACTTCTTTGCAGGCTCTTTCTTTGAAGGCAACACCATAAAAAACAAAGCAACTGCTAATAATATTACAAGCCAGCTTAAGTTTAAGTAAAACCCAACAAGTAAACACAAAACGATCAAGGCAAGAATTTTTGAGTTCATGATTTAATTGAGTTAAAAAACATTAAAAAACTTACTCAGGAAGCCTCTCAATTAGTTTCTTCATTTTTTCGTAATGCTCGTTTGCCTTTTCTTCCCCTGCAATACAGCATAAAGTACCTCTTAATTCATTAATTATCCTCAACAAGTCCTGTTTTGAAGGATTGTCAAAGTCAACTCCTTTTGAATGAAAAACACACTTTAACTGGTTGACTAAAAAATCCTCGGTAATCTCTTCAGGAAGTTTTCCACCATAAGCTTGTTTTTGAACTGAAACATAACACTCTATGAGAGCTTTTTTAACGTTTTCAACTGTTGCTGGTTTTTTCATGTACTCTTCAAACCAGTCACTCATAAGAAGAAAAAAGCAAAAATGATTTAAAAAACCATAGGAAAATGCTTTTAAAAGAAAGACTCCAAAATAATAATCAGCTGCTTATTCTAAGACAAAAAGCCAAGGTGAGCGTTCATGAGGTACGAGCATCTAGTCATTGACGCTAGGGAATGCAAGAACAACTTTCTTGACAATGAAGAAAAAATAAGACAAATCCTTGACGTTTTAAGTGAAAAACTAAGAGTCAACGTGCTTAGAAAAGATGTTCAAAAATACGAGCCTCAGGGCTTGACAGTATCATACGTGTTAGCTGAATCACATATGATATACCATTCCTGGCCTGAAATAAACGCGTTTACCTTAGACGTTTTCACTTGCGGAGAAGAATCACCTACAAAAATAATCCCTGACGTGAAAGAATTCTTCAAACCAAAAGAAATGGACTTAAAACTAATAACAAGAACCCTAAGATAATTACTTCAAATACTCAATCACTTTAAGTGCTTCTTTAAAATTTTCCCTATAAGCAAAAGCAGTGTTCTGATTGTATTTTTCAGCAAGAGCCTTCAAAAGCTTTCTTTGAGCTTGCCAGTACTCATGCTTCCATGAAAAATTGCTCTTATCAGAATAAAACACCGCGTACTCAGGGAACTTCTCCTCAACCACTCTCTTTACTTTTTCAAGACACCCTGTCTTTAAGTTCAGCTTGTCAAAAATTATCAAATCAACACCAATGCTATTCAATTCTTTGAACAATTCCTCTGTCTCTGTTAAAAAAGGAAGAGTCGGTGCTATGAAAGCATAAGTCTTAATTCCCTCGTCGCAAAGCGTTTTCAGCACATTGAGTCTTTGCTCAGGAGACGCTGCTAATGGTTCAAAAGCCTTCTGCACTTTTTCATCAAGAGTGTTAATTGAAACCCCTACATTCGCGTAAGAAAACTGCTTGATTAATCCAACATCCCTAAGCAGAAGTCTTGACTTCGTGAGTATGTCAACACCAGCCTTATGTTTTACCATTACTTCCAAGCACTTCCTCGTCAGCTCATATTCTTTTTCCAATGGCTGGTAGGCGTCAGTAGCAGAAGACAACACAACTACTTTGCCATCGTACTTGCCTGTGCTTAATTCTCTTTCAAGCACTTCAGCAATGTTTGTTTTTGGTTTTACAAGACTCCCCCATTCCTCATTATAACCAATCTTCTTGAAAAAAGCAGCCATGTAACAATAAACACACGCATGCTGGCACCCAATGTAAGGATTAAGAGTATAATCACAGTTAGGAATCTTTGTCTTATACAAGGCGGTCTTGCAAGTTGTTTCGATTATCTTCATGCTTTTCCCCTAAGCATGTCAACTTCTTTCTTTATCATAGAAACAGCGATTTCTACTGCTTTTTTGGTGCCATACTTTTTTATCAGCTCATCAACTGGAATGGTGATTACTTTCACTCCTCTTTTCCTTAATTCTACTATTTCTTCTTCTACTGCTTTTCTCATTTTTTTCAAAGATTCAAGGTCTTCCAAGTACTCTATTTTCTTTCTTTTCTTTAATTCTTCAAAAGCAATCTCAGGATCTCTTAAAGTAACAACTACAACATCTGCTTCAGGAGCTCCTGAAGCTTTCTCACTTATTTTTTTCACAATTTTCATCTTTTTACTTGGCCTTGCTTTAGAGTGTGTTTCCACTTCGTAAAGAGGATACCTATCATATATCATAATGCTTTTGTTTTTCTCAGCTGGAATCCTTACGAATGGAAAAGAAAACAAGTACCCTGCTTGTGCAAGAGTCTTTGGAGTTGTCTTCTTAGTTTTTGAAGTATATGCTCTGTCAAACACTTTTGCTGCTGAGCGTCCGAGTTTTCCTGCTTGAGGATACCCTCTTACCTGAAGCAACCCAGCTTGCTCGCCGTATTCCTCTTTAAGCTTTAAAGCAATAGTTGTTTTACCTGACCCGTCTATTCCTATGATCGCCACCCTGAATGGTTTCTTACGTTTTCTCATCCATTAATTCAGGAACTTAGTTTATTAAAAAATAATCAGTTGTATGACTCCTTAAAGCTTGCTGGTAAAAAACCTAACGCCTTCGTACACGCTTTCAGGCTTGTACCCTCCTTCAAGCAAGAAGAAGTGCTTGTAAGAAGAAACCAGTTCAACAACCCACTCATAAGTCTTCTTAGTAAAGTTTAAGTCGTTACCAAGCTCAGGAAGCTTGTCTTTGAAGTAAGAGTCAAAACCAGCAGACACCCCAACATAATCAGGATTGAACTCTTCCAGTCTTGGAACAAGCTTCTCTTCAAGCTTTTTAATCACTACGTCATCACCAGTGCCTGGTGGAACAGGAATGTTCACTGCGTTGCCCTCGTCTTTAAGTCCAGTGAAAGGATAGAAAGGACTTTGATGAACAGAACAATAAAGCACGTTGTTTTCTCCTTTTACAAGTTCCTGTGTTCCATTACCATGATGACAGTCAATGTCAAGCACCAGGACTTTTTTTCCTTTGCCTGCCAAGTACTTCGCAGCTATAGCCATGTTGGAAAACACACAGAAGCCCATAGGCTTGTCTGCTAACGCGTGATGTCCAGGGGGCCTTACTAATGCGAATGCTTGTTTTTCAGCAGCCAACACGCTTGACCCAACAGCATAACAAGCTGCTTCAAAAGTATGCTGGTTGTAATAAGTGTCAGGAGTAAGCATTCCTTTTCCGCGCAGTGACCTTATCCTTTCAACGTATTCTTTTGAATGACAGAGCTTTAAGTATTGCTCGCCGTCCACTGGTTCTATCACTTCAAACTCATCCAAATTCTCTAAAACAAGCTTAAGCCTTCTCTTGTTCTCGACATGAAAAGGATTATCATGCTTGAGAAACACTTCACCATAAATGATTTTCATGGCTTGCTCCTCAAACTTTATCGCATTATCACACAACAGTCAGGGATTGAGCGAAAGCGAAATCCCCTGCCCGCAAGCCGCTCACTGGACTGAAAGTCCTGTAAA
>CAZBZN010000004.1:0-35137 GCA_964496415.1 Microcaldota archaeon
AAATAATTGGAAACAAAGCTTATGATTACATTAAAGAGCTTCTTGAAAAAGGCTTGATAAAAGCAAAAAAACAAGGAAACACAAAGATCTTATCAACAACCTCAAAATTCGAATCTTATTTCGGAAAACAAGTTGATGAAATAAAAAAGATGACTGCAAAAGCGTACCAGTCAACCTTAAGTTTTCAACTTTCAAAAGAAGAGTCAAAATAATTCATTAAAGCTTCTTGCACTTCCTTAAATTCTTTTTTATCCTCACTTATCAAGTTTTCTAAAAACTCTTGTTTTTCCCTAATCCTTTTATTTATTCTTTGCTTGCTAACCCCGCTTAATGCTGAAAGCTCATCAATCTTCTGGCAAGGAACACCTGTTCTTTCAAGCAAGTCAGTCTTTGCATTATAAACAAACAACTCACCGAAAGAAACCCCTACCTCTGACTTCTGCACTTCAACAATAGCACCAATCCTTCTCTTAAGACCTTCAGGGCTCCTGATCTTCTTACATAAAATAATCAAATCAACCAAGCTAAGCATGTTCTTCGGAACATTCATCGGAGGATTAGTCAGTCTTGACACACACTCGCTTGGAGAATTAGCATGAAGAGTTCCCATCGCAGAATGCCCTACATTCATTGCATTAAACAAAGTCTCTGCTTCAGGACCCCTGACCTCTCCAACTATTATCCTATCAGGCCTCATACGCAAAGCATTAATCAATAAGTCATTCATGGTTATTGGCTTCTTATGCTCTACACCAGCCCTGCTCTCCATACGAACAACGTTTTTCCTGTCAAAGAAATTAAGTTCAAGAGTATCTTCAATCACAATAATCCTCTCATCAACTGGAATAAAAGAAGTCAAAACATTAAGAGTAGTGGTCTTTCCAGCACCAGCACCGCCAATAATAAGCAAATTCATTGGGTAATTCCTTTCCCCTTCAATAAGCTCCCATAAAAAAGCAGCAGCCTCTGAAGAAAGAGTATTGTTTAATATCAAGTCAACTATGGACAAAGGATTTTCCCTGAACTTCCTAATGGTTATCGTAGGGCCGTTAGGAGTTGCTGGAGGAATCGTGGCATTAAGCCTTGAACCATCAGGAAGCCTTGCATCCAAAAAAGGCTTTTCCTCACTAATAATATCATCAGCTTCCATTGCTACTTTGTTAATCCACTCAATTATCTCATTATTAGACAAAACCAAATTAGTCTCACACATCCCATGCTCACGGTGATAAACAAAAACAGGCTCATCAGGACCATTAACCATTATCTCCTCAAGCGCGTTGTCTCTTATCAACTCATCCAAAGAAGGATTACTCAACTCATAATAAGTAAGACCCTTCCTTTTAGAAATCTTAGCACCCATGCAGTTATTCAGGAAAAAAACCTTTAAAAAAGTTCTACTAAGAGACTAAAATAATTTTGAGAAATCATCATAAACTTTCTTCCTATGCCCAATGAACAAGACAATAACTTTCTTTTCGTTATCCTTAATCTCATAAATGACTCTGTAATCGCCAACTCTTACTCTCCAAAAATTTGAATACTTTAAATGCCTCCCGACTTCTTCTGGAAACTTCTTCAACTGCTGCAGCTTCTTTTTTATCCTCTCTTGAATACTTGGCTCAAGTTTATTAAGGCTCTCTCTTGCTCTAGGATGGAAAAAAACTTTATACATTTAAATTTCCTCTAAAGGGACTAGAGTTTCAGGGTTCTCTTCTGCTTCTTTACTTCTCCTAATAAGCATCTTGTAAAACTCTCTTGTTTTTTCTCTTTCCTCATATAATGTTATTATTGTCTTTATAGCGTCACTTCTACTCCTAAACCTCCCCTCTTTAACCCATTTATCCAGTTCTTTTGCTATTTCTTTAGGAACTCTAACTTGCACTTGAACCATAGAACAACACCGTAAACAATAGTGTTTACACTAGTTTATAAGCGTTTCCCTATAAAACTCAATGCAGGAGATTGAGTGAATGCGAAATCCCCTTCCCTTTCACTGGACTGAGCGACAGCGAAGTCCTGTAAATGCCAGCTTTTTGAAGCCTTAGGGGATTGAGAACCACGTTAGTGGTTCGAACATCCCCTGTCCGTAAACCGCACGCGGTTTATGCCAGCTTTTTGAAGCTGTATGGGCCAGGTGAGATTTGAACTCACGACCTCCCGATTATCAGTCGGGTGCTCCAACCAGACTAAGCTACTGGCCCTTAACCAAGTATAAATTTTACTGATTTTCTTATTTAAAAAGAATACGCTAAGCTTTTTATTAAATTACCTCCATAGAAAAATGATGGTGCTAAGAAGACTAAGAGAAAGATTAAACAGAAGGAAAAAAATTAACACACTAAGAGAAAACTTTGAAAAAATAAGAAACGCTGGGCTGCTTGATGCTTATATAGCTGAAGTTGAGCAGGCACTTGCAGGAATTACAGATCAAAAAGAAAGGGAAAAAATCATAACTGGAATTCAAGATAAATTCTTATCCCAGGATAGGGGTCTAATTTATGAAGAAGAATTATATGAGCCTGCTCAGGCAAGTCCAGAAATGAAAGTAAAAAAGAAGTTGGGAATAAAATTCTATGGAAAACCACCTCGTTTTGCAAAGGAAGGTGAAGAAGTCATTGGCGCTCTTCTCATTTTAGTGATCTTTATAATAATCCTTATTGGTTTTATAATGAGCTTGCTTCATTAAGCTCCTTTGAATATCTTTATTATTTCCTCGTAAGGAGCGTTGGTTTTTATTCCTGTTGGTGAAAAATGAGTTTCTGTTGTCTTGTATCCTTTTTTTGTCAATTCTTCAATTACTTTTTTCTTCTTTTTTTGAGTTTTGAAAATTTTTCCTAAAGCAACCAAATCATAGTAAGGAATAAGAATTTCATTTTCGCCTGTGAAAAAGTAATCTTTTACTCCTAACTCACCAAGCCATAAGGGCCCTATTTGGATAAACTCCCCACCGCATTCGCATTTTACTGAAAACGTCTCACTTAGAGTCACTGGTTTTCTTCTCTCACATTTAGGACAATACTCATAGTAACCTATTTTTTTAGTTTCACGGTTCACTGTTTTTCTTCCGCTGAAAACTTCTACAAAAACCCTGTAATAGTGAAGTTTGTGATATGAAAAATAAGGTTTTATAGCGTAATTTAATTTTGCTGCTTCTTTTGCAACAAAACCTAAAAGTGCTCTTACTCCTGCTTCATGCATGAAGCTTGTCTTAACAACCCATGCGCCATACTTCCTCCATCCTGCCTTGGGATAAGCACCTGCCAAAGAACCAATATCAGTAGCAGTAACGCATAGGAGAGAGTCTCTTGGTTTTACTGCTAATAAAGCATTGAACAAAAACTTTGCAGGCGATCCAAAAGGATCTATGTCAATACAGTCAAAGTTTTCTTTCCTCTGAGTTACGAGAAACTCGTTAGCTTCCATACAACTTGCTTTTACTTTCACATTATTTAGTGCAGCGTTTTTTTCAACTAACTTAACAGCAGTTGGCTGAATGTCGTTAGCATAAACATCAAGATCCATATCCAACTCATTAGCATATCTTACTGCTCTTGCACCTAAACCTGAAAACAAGTCAAGCAACTTTATTTTCTCCGCCTTTTTTTCTTTAAAAAAATCCTGAACTATTTTCAATGATAAAGTCCTATCAAAGCTCATTTTAGGATTATAAAACACTTCACCATGTTCTGGAACATCATCATGCAATTCTGGGACAAAGAGCTTTGTCTTTCCTTCAATTACTTGCTTTAAGTTCATGAATATGTTTTAAATAATCCTTGTTTTTAATAGTTGCATGCTTGTTTTAGGAATCGATGAAGCTGGAAGAGGGCCTGTAATAGGCCCAATGGTCATTGCAGGAGTATTACTGGAAAAAAAAGCTGAAAAAGAACTGAAAAATGCTGGAGTTAAAGATTCAAAACTGCTTAGTAAAAAACGTAGAAAAGAACTTGAAAAAATAATAAAAGAGAAAGCAACAGAAGTAAAAACAATAATAATCCCTGCTAAAGAAATTGACTCTTTAAGGAAAAAAATGAGCCTTAATGAAATCGAAGCCATGAAAATAGGCAGGCTTATTTCATCTTTTAGTGAAAAACCAGGGCTTATAATAATTGACTTAGTTGACCCATCTGAGCTTGATTTCTTAAAAAGACTTAAAAAATACGTTACTTTCCCTTGTAGGATAAAAGCAGAACATAAAGCTGACTTGAAAAACATAAGCGTTGCAGCAGCATCAATAATAGCCAAAGTCAAAAGAGACGAGTTAATTGAAAAACTATCAAAAAAACACGGGGAGTTTGGAAGTGGTTACCCAGCTGATGAAAAAACAATAAACTTCCTGAAAAAAAACCGTGGTAAAGAAATGGATTTCGTAAGATACAGCTGGGCTACTGCGAGAAAAATCTTAGGAAAAAAGAAAAACCAAAAACAAAAAAAGTTATATGAATGGTAGTTCTTCTGGCTTTTGTTCCTTTTCTGGTTTTACTTTAAAAGCATACTCAATAAACCTGTCAAGCACGTCAGCTATTATTGTCTTTCCATCTTCATCTTCATAAAACAAACACTTAATTACTGTTTTTCCAGTAGTAGCTTCAAAATTAGCTAACGCGTCAAGAAAAGCTTGATTTTTTTCTCTTTCACTTCTTATCATTTCAACTATCAAAGCAAGCTCGTCAACTTCACTAAAATTATTCAACAAAGCTAATGCATCAAATAAGTCCATTGCCTTTTTCTTTTTACATACTATTCCTTCAACTTTTTCAAACAAGTACTCTTCAAAAAAATCAGCTAAGCCAGCGTTTCCTACTTCAACAACACCTATTATCATGGTTAAAACAACTCAAAAATAATTTAAAAAAGTAAAGGAAAAGGGTTTTTACATTTCACCCATTCCTTCCATTCCAGGAGCTCCTGGTCCTCCTGACTGAGAAGTCTTTGGCTTTGAAGCAGCTATTATGTCATCAATCTTTAAAATCATTTCAGCTGCTTCTGCTGCTGAAGCAAGTGCTTGTCTCTTCACTTTTGCTGGTTCTATAATATCATCCTTTAGTAAGTCTTCTACTTTTGCGTTTGTCACGTTCACTCCTATTGTCTTGTTTCCATTAGCGTGTTCTGTCCTAAGCCTTACTAAAGTGTCTATTGGATCCATTCCAGCTGACTCTGCTAAAGTCCTTGGAATAATCTCTAAAGCATCTGCAAAAGCTTCTATTGCAAGTTGTTCTCTTCCACCAACCTGAGTAGCGTAATCCCTAAGCTTTACTGCAAGCTCTGTTTCAATAGCTCCACCACCTACTACTATTTTTCCCATTTCTATTGCTGAAACCACTGCACCAATACCGTCTTCCACTGCTCTTTCAGCCTCATTCACAACATGCTCTGTTCCTCCGCGAATGAGAATAGTCACTGCCTTAGGATCTTCACAGCCTTCTACAAAAGTCATTGCTTCTCCTGAAACTTTTCTCTCTTCAACTAACTGTGCGTGACCCAAGTCTTTTTCGCTTAACTCTTTCAAATTAGTTATTATTGTTGCTCCTGTTGCTCTTGCAAGCTTTTCCATGTCTGACTTCTTAACTCTCCTCACAGCAAAAATCCCTGCTTTTGCAAGGAAATGCTGTGCCATGTCATCTATTCCTTTCTGGCAGAACACTACATTAGCTCCTGAAGCTTTTATCCTGTCAACCATCTCCCTGAGCATTTTTTCTTCTTGCTCAAGAAAAGCTTCTAACTGTTCAGGAGAGGTTATCCTAATCTCTGCATCAGTTTCTGTTTCTTTTATCTCTAAAGCAGAGTCAATCAAAGCAATCTTAGCGTCTTCAACTCTTCTTGGCATTCCAGCATGCACTCTCTCCTTGTCAATCACTATTCCTCTGATAAGCTTTGAATCGTCAACCTCACCACCTTCTTTCTTCTCAACTTTGATGTAATCCTTGTTTATCACTATGCTTCCGTTGTTGTTTTCTGCGACTTGCCTTACAGCATCAACTATTATCTCTGAAAGCTTATCTTTGTACTTTCCAACAGCTCCTTTTGAACTCATAGTAGTAATACAAACCTTCACCAGCTTATCCTTATCTTCTATGCTTATAGGCTCTGCTGCTTGCTCAAGAATTTCTATTGCTTTTTCTTCAGCCATTTTAAACCCGCGAATTATCACTGAAGGATGAATCTCCTGTTCCAAAAGTTCTTCAGCTTTCTTTAACAACTCTCCTGCTATGACAACTGCTGTTGTTGTTCCGTCTCCTGTTTCACTGTCCTGAGTCTTTGCTACTTCAACAAGCATTTTTCCTGCCGGGTGCTCTATGTTCATTTCCTTCAAGATAGTTGCTCCGTCATTGGTTATGGTAATGTCACCCAACTCATCAACAAGCATTTTATCCATTCCTTTAGGGCCTAAAGTGCTTCTTACTGCATTGGCTACTGCTTTAGCAACCATTATGTTAATCCTTTGAGCGTCTCTTCCCAAGATTCTTGTTGACCCTTCAGGAAGCACCACTATTGGTTGGCCTGACAACTGAGTCATTCGCAATCCCTCCTTTTAAAAATTTAAAAACAAGTCAACATGAAGAACACATTAATAAATATAGTATTTAATATTAAGTCATGAAAGGGGTATAAATAAGTTTTGTAAGCTGAAAGACTAATCCTTAAAGTTTTTCAACAATAATTCTTACTTTTTGACCTTTTATCAACCATTCTCTTTCATTTCCCTGAATCTCAGTGTCAAGAATTTGCTCTGCATTTACTGCTTTCATCACTTCATCATAATAAACATCCTGTCTTGGGATTATACTCACTCTCACCTTATCCTTTTCGACCAAGCCCATTTCTTTTCTCATCTGCTGAATTCTCCTAATAAGCTCTCTCGTAAGCCCTTCTTTTAACAACTCATCATCAAGCCTCGTGTCAAGGAACACTTTGATTTCTCCAGCTTCTGCTTTTTCAAAACCCTCAGGCTCTTCTCTTGAAAAGGTTACTTTTTTCACATTAGCTTGTCTTGCTATCACATCCTTTAAATCTTCAAAAGGCTCTTCAGTTACTATGACAAGTTCTCTTAAAGGCTGTCTTAAGTTTATCTTTACACTGTTCCTGACACTAGCAGCTGCTTCGACTACTCTCATTGCTTTATCCATTCTCTTCTCAAGTTCTTCATCAATCAAGCTCTCATCTGGCTCAGGCCAATCCTCCAAGTGAATGCTTTCTTTTTCCTTGAACAAGTCAAGATAAATGAACTCAGTCAAGTGAGGAGCTACTGGAGCATACAATCTTATGATTCCTTCAAGTACTTTCCTCATCGTGCCAATAGCAGCGTTCTTATCCTCGCCTTCATAAGAAGCCTTAACCCTTGGCCTGACCAGCTTAACATAAGTCTTACTAAAATCATTAATCATGAAATCCTCAACTGCCTGCACTGCCTTATAATGCCTGAGATTCTCAACTTCCCTGTCAACTGTCTTTATCAACTTGTTCAACTTGGACAAGATCCACTTATCTTCAACCAACAAGTCCCGAGAAACCACATTAGAACCACAATAAGTCTTCACAAAGGAATACAAGTTAAACAAAACACCTAACTTATTATTTCCTTCTTTTATTTGATCCCAACTGAAATTAAAGTCAAGAGAAGTATCCATTCCTAAAAAGTACTCACGCACCACGTCCCTACTGTATTTTTCACATAATTCTCTTGGCGAGACTCCTCCCTTTGACTTTGAAAGCTTTGACTTGCCATGCTCTTCTAACACAAAACCATGCACCACGACCTGCTCAAAAGGCCTTCTGTCAAAAGTTATGACTCCTGCAATCATCTGAGAGTTATACCATCCTCTAAACTGATCAATACCTTCTATTATGAGCTTAGCAGGCCATAATTCCTCAAACAACTTCTTTTCTTTAGGATACTTCAACGAAGCCCATGAAGCTACTCCTGAGTCAAACCAAACGTCAAGAACGTCTGGTATTCTTTTCATCTGCTTCCCGCACTTCGGGCATTCAAAAACTATCCTATCAATGTACGGCTTGTGAAGATCCTCTGGTTTTTCAGGAAGCTCATCAACAGAACCAACTACTCTAACTTCACCACACTCACACACCCATATTGGCAATGGAATGCCCCAATACCTTTGTCTTGAAATAGGCCAGTCATCTAATGACTCAAGCCAGTTCTGGAACCTTTTACCAGCCCATTCAGGACTCCACTTAACCTTTTTGTTTTCTTCTATGAGCTTGTCTCTTATTGATGTTACTCTGAAAAACCACTGAGGTACTGAAATGAAAAGAAGAGGTGACTCGCATCTCCAGCAAGTAGGATACTCATGCCCAATCTGCTCAGTAGCCACGAGCAGGCCTTTTTCCTCAAAGTCTTTGATTATTTCAGCGTCACAGTCTTTCACAAACCTTCCAACATACTTCCCAACACCTTCAGTGAACCTGCCTGACATGTCCACTGGTGAAAGTACTGCTAAGCCGTTTTCCTTACCCACCTTGTAGTCTTCAAGACCATGTCCAGGAGCAGTATGCACGAGGCCTGTTCCTTTTTCAAGAGTAACAAACTGGTCTGACATAACTACCTTGTGCTTTACTCCTTTCTGCACTTCCCACTCGTCAGCAAAAGGATGCTCGTACTCAAGGCCTTCAAGTTCTTTTCCTTTGAATATGTCAATCACTTCATACTGCCTACCTGTAATCTGCTCGAACTTGTCTTTTAACTCATAAGCTATTATCAAAACTTCTCCTGTTTCTTTATCCTTGAGCTTGGCATAATCAAATTCAGGATGAGCCATTATGCCAGTGTTTGCTGGAAGGGTCCAAGGAGTAGTAGTCCAAATCACCAAGTACTCTTTCTCTTTTCCTTTCACAGGAAACTTCACATAGATAGAAGTATCCACCAACGGCTTGTACTCTATCTCGTTGTAAGCCACTACTGTCTCACAATGAGGGCATACCGTGACTGGGTAAATGTCCTTGAAAAGAAGGCCTTTCTCATAAGCTTTTTTGAAAGTAAACCAAGCTGACTCCATGTAATCATTATCCAACGTCAAGTAAGGATTATCCCAATCCATCCACACTCCTAAGTCTTCAAAGTCTCTGCTCATCACATCAATATACTTTGTTGCAAACTCACGGCACTTCTTGATGAACTCCTCAACACCTATCTTCTTCTCTATGTCTGACTTTTCTTTTACTCCTAATTCTCTTTCTACTTTTAGTTCTATTGGCATGCCATGGCAATCATATCCTGGCTGTGCCCTCACATCAAAGCCTTTCATCCTATAGTAGCGCAAGTAAAAGTCTTTGATTATCTTATTAAGAGCAGTCCCAACATGAATATGCCCACTAGCGTAAGGAGGCCCGTCCAAGAAATAATACTTTGGCTTTCCCTGTCTTGCCTTTAATACTTTTTCCTCTATGTTGTTCTTCTGCCAGTATTCTTTTACCTTCTCATCAATTTCTTTTAACTTCATCAACACTCACTTCAACTTATGCATTTTTCTCAAGTCTTCTTCAAAAGGCTTAAGGTCTTCAGGAACCTCGATTCCTGTTATTTCAGAGTTAAGAGATAACCCCTGGTCTTTTTTCTTCTTCCACACGCTTGAATTAAACTCAACAAGCCTTTCAGTAAGTTCAAGGAACTCTTCTTCTCCGCCTGGTTCTGGAAGCAGTTGCCTGTGAACGCTTTCACCATACACTTCCCTGTAAACCTTGTCAGTTACGAAAGGAGCTATTGGAGCAAGAAGCTTTGTAATAGTCTTCAAACAATGATGAAGAGTAAACAACGCTGACTCATCACCTTCATATGCTCTGTGTTTTACCATTTCAAGGTAATGAGGAGCAAACAAGTTCCACACAAACTCCCTTATCCTCGTGGCAGGGATGAAAAAGTTATAATCATCATAGCCTTTCCTGCATTCTTTTATCAGTTTGTTAAGCTCGGAGATTATCCAAAAGTCAGTTGGCTTAAGCTGCTCTGGCTGTTCTTTTTCATCAAACCCTGACACGAACCTAGCGACATTCCAATACTTAGTCAGGAACTTAGAAGCTCCTGCTATTCTCTCCTCACTTATCCTAAAGTCTTCTCCTATGCTTGTTTCTGAAGCAGCCCAGAACCTGTAAGCGTCAGCGCCGTACTTGTCAAGCACTGGCTCTGGGTCCATGAAGTTTCCTTTGCTTTTACTCATTTTCTTCCCATGCTCATCCAAGCCCATGCCATGAATCATAACATGCTTGAAAGCAGGCTTTCCAGTAAGCTGGTAGTTCCTGAGAAGAGTATAATAAAGCCATGTTCTTACTATGTCTCTTCCCTGCGGCCTCATGGCACAAGGATAAGCTTTCTTAAACAATTCCTCGTCTCTCAAGTAACCAGTAACGTACAGGTTTGAAATTGAAGAGTCCATCCAAGTGTCAAACACTCTTGTCTCCCCAATGAATTCAGTAGACCCGCACTTGCTGCACTTGCTTCCTTCAGGAGGATCTTCTTTCCAAGGCTGGTAATACTTTCCAGGCTCTGGCACGAAAGGCTCCCCGCATTTCTTACAATACCACAACGGGATCTCAGTAGCATAATACCTTCTCCTGCTAATAGGCCAGTCAATAGTAATGCTGCTTATCCAGTCAAGAAGAATCTGCTTATGTTTTTCAGGATGAAACTCTATCTCGTCAGCTATCCTTTTAACATCCTCAAGGAATTCAAGTTGCTTTAAATAATACTCATTCATTGCTATTATTTCGACAGGAGTGCCTGACCTCTCACAATAGGGAGCTCTATGAGGCACCTGCTCTTGCTTCACTATTAATCCTTGTTGCTTGAGATCTTCTATTATTACTTTCCTCGCTTCTTTCACTGTCATGCCTTTGTACTTTCCAGCAGCATCAGTCATCCTAGCATTGATGTCAATTGCTTCTATTGGCTTCAATTTAAGTTCTCTGAATATTTGCACGTCAGTAAGGTCTCCATAAGAACAAACCATCACAAGACCTGAACCATACTCAGGAGAAGCAGAATGATGACCCCTTATAGGAACTTCTCTCTCATAGATTGGTATGACTGCATGCTTTCCTTCCAAGTGTTTATATCTTTCATCTTCTGGATTGAACAACACCACCTGGCAAGCACATAATAGTTCAGGACGAGTAGTAGCGATTATTATCTCTTCTCCTGTTTCTTTCACCTTGAACTTCACGTAGTTCAAGGTAGTTGTTTCTTCTTTATATTCCAACTCAGCGTCAGCTATGGTGGTCTTACATTCAGGGCACCAGTTGTTAGGTTTTTTATCTTCGTAGATAAGCCCTTTTTTCCACAGTTCTATAAAAGTAGCTTGAGTAATTTTTCTGTATTCTTCCATGTCAGTGTAATAATAGTTTTCATAGTCAGCTGAAATGCCAAGTCTTTCATAAAGTCTTCTAATCTCTTCCCCGTACTCGTTTATGGTCTGCTCGCATAACTTCAAAAATTCTTCTCTGTCATACTCATGAGCTGACTTACCATATTTCTTTTCAACAGCTGTCTCCACTGGCAAGCCGTTACGGTCAAGGCAAAAGGGGAAGTAAACTTCTTTCCCTTTCATCCTCTCACAACGTGCGATCATGTCAATAAGAGAATACCCCGCCATCGCCCCAGGATGCCATGAACCTGAAGGGTAAACAGGAGGATTATCTATTACAAATACTTCATCTTTTGTCTTGTCAAAAGAGTAAAGCTTCTCTTTCATCCACTCATCAAACAACTGTTTCTCAATCTCACGGCTTATCCTCTTATCTTTAATTTTCATGAACCCACCTTAGAACAAGCTACTGCAAAGACTAGCAGCAGCTTCTTAAGCTACTACACGTATTAGAATAACACGGGTCATTTTTCATCCCAAATTATTTTTAAATTAAGTATTTTTTAAAACTTTTACTCTTTTAAAGTTTTTAGTTTAAACCTTATTATTTTTTAAACAAGCTCAACCCATAAGAACAAATGATGCGAAAACGTTCTGTTAAAAAGGAGACATGGGGTCTTTCAAGAGAAGTTGAAGGGAGTCTTGCTGATCCTTTTGTTAAAGCAAAGCAGGCTTTTAGTCTAAGAGGTAAAAGAGAGCATTTTTTAGCATCGACTAAAATGAAGATTGGTGGGAAAGAAAAGAAGGTAACAATTCTCTCAGCAAAGAAAAAAGCTTTAGTAATAGTGAAAGGACCAGAGGGAAAACTTGAGGGAATAGTAAAGATAGAAGGCGGGAACGTTTATTTGGATGGTAAAGTTCCAAAGACAATAATAAGAAAAAGCTTTGAAATTGCTGGTAGGGAATCGCAAATACAGGAGTATGATTTAAAACGTGAAATAATTAGTGACGTTTCAAGCATTTACAGGTCAGCTGGTTTTAAGAAAATCACACTCGCAGATCTTGAAAATATTCTTGGAGTAAAAATCAAGGGAATGAGACAAAGATAAAACTTTAGTATTCTCTTGCCACGTAAACCACTGCTCTTGCAGGCTTCCCGCATACAATGCATTTGCCTTTTGGCTTTTCTTCTCCTCCAACGAGTGTTCCTCTTACTTTCCCGCCATTAGTTTCTATGCGTAGTTTTTCAGCGCATTCTTCTCCGTCAAAGTCTCTTGAGCAGAATTCTACTCTTACAAATCCTCCTTTTTCATCAAGGATTTTTTTCACTTCTTTCAGTGTTTTTGCTTCGTGGATGCATTTCTTAAAAGCAACATCTGCTTCTTTCCTGAGGTTAGCAAGGAACTCTTCAGGGACTCTTTTAAGGTACTCGTCAAGTTCTTCTTCTTTGACTTTTTCTTTCTTTCCAGTGTCCCTACGTGCGACTGTTATGAATCCTTTTTCAGCTTCTTTGGGGCCTATCTCGAAACGCAGGCAAGCTCCTTTAAGCTCCCAGTAATAATACTTCATCCCTGGCCTTTTATCACTTAAGTCAAGCACGACTCTTATCTTTTTCTCCTTAAGCTTTTCGTAGAGTTGCTTGCATTTCTCGATAACTGCTTGCTTGTCAGCTTCTTTCTTAAGCACTGGCACTATGACTACTTGGTAAGGAGCAATGCTCCAAGGGAACTTCAGCCCTTTGTTGTCACCATGCATCATTATGACGCTTGCTAAAATCCTTGAGATTGCCGGGCCATAACAAGTATGCCAAACGTAGTGTTCTTTTCCGTCATCATCCACGAACTTCACGTCATAGGCTCTTGCAAAGTTCTGACCAAGAAAGTGAGTGCTTGGTTGTTGAATAACAATACCATTAGGCATTACGACGTCAGCAGCGTAAGTATGAACAGCTCCTTTGAATTTGTCCCAGTCAGGCCTCTTGAAAAACAAGAAAGGCAAAGCTAATTGTTCATGGAGTACTTTTTCAGTTATTTCCATGTCTTCAAGCACTTGTTTTTCAGCTTCTTCTCTTGTCGCAAAGGCATTATGTGTTTCTATCCAGTAAAACTCTCTATCACGCAGTAAAGGTCTAGTGTGCTTTGTCTCATACCTCCATACTTGGCATTCTTGATAAGTCTTGAGAGGTAAGTCTCTCCATGAACGGATCCACTCGCTCATCATAGTATGCACGACTGCTTCAGAAGTAGGCCTAAGGCCTAGTTTTTCAGGAAGCTCATCATCACCTGCTTTTTCAATCCAGAACACTTCAGGAGTGAATCCTTCAACATGCTCCATTTCCTTAGCAAATACTGAGAGAGGAATCAGTGAAGGAAACCTATGAAGTTTGTGTCCTGTCTTCTCAAGTTCTTCTTCATAAAGCCTGTATATTTCTCTTTCAGCAACAGCTGCTATTTCCCTGTGAACTAAAAGCCCTTTCACAGGATACCTTTGATCAACTACTTCTGCTTTTTTCAAAAGTTCAAAATACCATTCACTCACATTTTTTTCCTTGTCTTTGTTGAATAACTCTTCAGCCATGCTCCTCAACCTTGTCCAACAGGTTATTTGAAACAAGAATGGTTTTTATTCATTTGCTAATAAACTCTGAGTCAGGGTCATAAAACCTCCATTCTAAGTGAGTTGCTTTTTTTATCCCTATCCTCTTAGACCTCTTTACTCTTGGCTTCAACCCAACATCATAGACTTTTATTCTTTTTCCTAAATCTTCGCCGTTAAAACTCTCGTCAATGTCAAGAGCTTGGCATAATCTCCCAGGGCCAACAGCAAGCTTTTTCAAGTCCTCTGTTTTCCTGCGTTCTATCATCTTTTTAATGCCGTGAGTTGGTTTTATTGCTCTTATAAGCACTGCTCCTGGTCCTTTGTCATCACAGGTAAAGTTCAAGCAGTAATGATTACCATACACGAAGTAAACATAAACCTTGCCATAAGAGTCGTACATTATGCTTGACCTTGGAGTCTTCTTAAAAGCATGAGATGCCTCATCATCCTTGTATGCTTCTGTCTCAGTTATGATTCCCCCAACACCTTTAACTAACAGCAGCTTACCGATTAGTTCCTCAGCTACTTTTAAGGTGTCTTGTTTAAAAAACTCTTTTGAAATAAGCTTTTTACTGCCCCTATTCATTGAATAAGACCTCAAGAACGCTTTTTTTCAGAAATAAAGCAATTTTAGAGGAATACTGGAAGTAAGGGGGATTTTTAGAGCTTGTTCCAGTATTCCAAGCAATTCTAAGCGAATACTGGAAGTAAGGGGGTGTTTTTGGCCTTTTTTCAACAAATAAATGGTTTGAACATGTTTAATCTTTTTTCACTCTTGTTATCATGCGTTTTCCCATCACTTCTTGAATTTCTACTTCTTGTCCTGACTGAAGGCCAGCGTATTCTGGTTCTACTTCAATCTCATAAGTCTCGTAAGTTTCTAAGTCCATTAGCTGAAGCCTGTTACCACCAAGGTTAGCTATTACTTGAGCTGACTTCCTTAAAATTACAGGGACTTCACAAGTAGCATCAACGCTTTTTAAAAGAGTCTTTTTTGCTCCAGTAAACAAAGAAATGCCTTCTACTCTTGCTTTTGCAGCACCATGTTTTCCTGGTTTTGACTTTTGAATACTCACTATCTTACAAGGTTCGCCGTCAATTACGACGTACTTCCCTTCTTTTAGATCTTTTACTTGAGCCAAGTTTGTAGTCATGTTTTAACCTCCTCTTAAGATAATAAGAAGAAACAAGACCTATAAAACTAAACAACCAGTAAGATATAAACCTATCTATTAAAGTGCCTACTCCAGCAACTACTAAACTTATTCCAGAAGCACTATAAGCTCCTATCATCGTGGTTTCAATAGCTCCTAAACCACCTGGGAGAAAAGGAAGTGCTCCAGCCACTGCTGACAATACGATGGCAGTAAGTATTACATGAAGCTGGACATTAACTCCTAAAGCTAAAAACACGAAATAAATCCTAAGCACGTCAAAAGCCCAAACCAGCAAAGAATAATACACACAAACAACCCATAAATACTTATTCTTAAGAAACTTTCTTATGTTCTTAGAGTATTTTTCAGAATCTTCAATCACTTTTGCTTCAAACTCTTCATACTGTTTAAGTTTTTTTATCAGCCATTTGAACTTGCCTAAACTCCATTTTATGAGTTTTATTCTTGTTTTACTGTTTATTGAAATAAATGTTATAATCACTGTTACTGCTAAAGCAAGCAAGACTGTAAAAACCAAAATCAAAAACAAATAGAGTGGAAGGCTTCCTGAAACCAAAACAAAAACCAGCACGCTTAAAGCTACAATAGTAAAAGTTATTGAGTCAAAAAGTCTTTCACCTACTATTGTAGCAAAACTATGTTTTGTGTTTGTTTTTCCGAACTTGTTAAGAAAATAAGCTTTTATTGGTTCTCCACCCATCCTAGAACTTGGAGTAATATTACTAAAAGCAACTCCCGAAAGTGTTGCAAGAAGAAGCAGGTTATTTGAAACTTTTATTCCAGCAGACTTTACAACCATCCTCCATCTTTGATTAATGCATAAAATTGAAAGCCAGTTGAAAAGAAAAGCAATGAAAAGAAAAAATAAGTTAGCTTTAGCCAAGGCGTTTAAAGTCTGTTCAAGACCTATGAAAAAACTAATAAGAAAACTAACTATTATACCAAAGATTACTGTTAATACTATCACTTTTGAAGTTTTCATACTTGTTTTTAATTACTCCTTGTTTAAAAAATAAGAGGGATTTTGAATGATTGACTCGCACGCTCATCTTGATGATAAAAAATTCAAAAACCTTGACGAAATAATCCTAAAGGCAAGAAATTCTGGAGTAAAAGCAGTCATCGACCCAGCTACTTCTTTTGCTTCAAATTTTAAAATACTTCAGCTTTCTGAAAAGTATTCTGGCTTCGTTTTCCCAGCATTAGGAATTGACCCTTTAAACTCAAACATAAGCCAACAGCAACTTGAAGAAGTAAAAGAACTAATAATTGAAAAAAAACCAGTAGCAATAGGAGAAGTAGGGCTTGATTATTACTGGTTGAAGGAAAAAGAACCACAGCAGAAAGTGTTTGAGTTTTTCATAAAGCTTGCTGAAGAACTAAAGCTTCCTTTAATAGTTCATGCTAGAAAAGCTGAAAAAGAAGTAATAGATTTACTTAAAAACTCTGAAACAGCAGTGATAATGCATCATTTTTCAGGAACTCTTGAGCAAGCAGAAGCTTGCGTTTACTATGGGTTTTATGTTTCTCTTGCAACTAACTGCTGTTATTCTAACTGTGAAGCCTTAATTGAAAAAATTCCTTTAGAAAGCATGTTATTAGAAACTGACTCCCCTTACAACCATCCTGACAGGAAAGGAATAAACGAGCCTGCAAACATAAAAAAACTCTATGACTTAGTAAGCAGGGTAAAAGAACAGGAATTTAAAGAAGTTGAAAAGGTAATTGATAAAAACGCCAAAAGAGTATTTAAGTTAGGTGATTGAATGTTCAAACTAAGGAAATCTGAAAAGAAAAGAATTGCTTTTTTTATTGACGGGCCTAACATGCTAAGAAAAGAATTTGACCTTGACCTTGGAAAAATTAAAAAAGAATTAGAACAGTATGGGAAAATTTCAATAGCAAAAATTTTCCTGAATCAATTTGCTCCTGATAAACTAATAGAAGCAGTAGTAAACCAAGGCTTTCAGCCAGTGATAGTTACTTCAGATGACGTTGATGCGCCAATGGCTGCTGAAGCAATGGAAGCAGTATTCAACCCGCATATTGATATAATAGCTTTAATGACAAGGGATGCTGACTTTCAATTAGTGCTTACAAAAGCAAAAAAACACGGAAAAGACACCATTGTTTTTGGAAGCGAGCCATTTGCAGCTGCTTTAAAAAACACTGCTGACAAAGTAATAATGCTTGACAAGAAGTTTAAGAAAAAGGTGACTTCATGAAACTACCTGCAGGAAACCCTATTGAAAGAGGAAAAACACTAAAAGAACTTAATGCTGAAGAGCATTTAAAAAAACTCTCAGAAGAACAATTCACAGGCTATTTATGCGTAACAATTCATGGGAAAAAAGGAATAGAAGAAGGCATCCTCCTTTACCATAAGGGGAAAATAGTAGCTTCTTCTTATGAGTACTTTTACTATGACAGGACTTTCAAAGCTGAAGAAGCTTTAAAAAGAACTCTTAATGCTTTAAAAGCAAACTTTGGAGTAGTTGACTATTTCTCACTTTCACCTTCACAAGTTCAACTTGCCTTAACCTTAAACGACGAGTTTAACCTTGAAAAAGCTCTTGAATTTGAAGAGATAAACCTTCCAAAAGTGTTCTCACAGGAATTTGAAGAAAAAATAGCCGAAGAACAAGGGGAACTAAGCAAGGAAGAATTTTTCAAAAAACTTGGCTTGCAGAAAGCTGGGAAAAAAGCAACTTATGCTCAAATAGTTGAAAAAGCAAAAAAAGAAGCAGAACCTATTGAAATAGAAGAAAAACCTTCTGATAAAGAAGCTGAAAGGCTCAGCAAGCTTAAAAAACTATTAAAGAAATAAAGTGATAACATGCCTTTCTTGAAAAAACTTGCTTACAAAGTACTGAATAAAAAAACAGAAGAAGAAAAATTAATGATAAAACTAAAAATATTAAAAGAACTGCTTGAACTAAAGCAAAAACAAGAAGCAGAAAATTTGACAGACCACGCCTGCAATCTTGCTGAAGAGTTTTATGTTGATGAGATGATAGTATCTGGAAAAGATGGGAAAGTAATAGTAAGCACTTCCAAAGCTGACGGGTTTGAAAAAATGGTAAAAGCAACCTCACTGTTTGAGTTCATAAACACAGAGTTCCCTGACACAAGAATGCTTTTAATAAAAGACAAAGATAAATACAACGTATTATACTCTGATGGAAAATACTTATATTACTTTAAAACTAGTGGAGAAGTAAGTTCTCTTGAAACAAAAAGAATCGCTGAAAAAATAGCAGAAAAAATAAGAAGTGAGTGAGATGGGAAGAATAATTGCAATAGCTTCAGGAAAAGGAGGGGTTGGAAAAACAACCCTGACAGCAAACTTGGGGCTTGCGATAGCAAAACTTGGGAAAAAAACAGTAATGGTTGACGCTGACCTTGACATGGCTAATCTTGAACTAGTCTTAGGCATGGAAGGAAGACCAATAACACTGCAAGATGTTCTTTCAGGAGAAGCAGTGCTTGAAGACGCTACTTATGAAGTAATCCCGAACGGGTATTTTATTCCTGCAGGAATCTCACCCTCGCAATTCAAAAGAGTGGACCCTGAAAAACTATCATCCTTAATGAAAGAACTTGGCAAGAGCTTTGACTTTGTATTACTTGACGTTCCAGCTGGAATAGGAAGAGACGCGATAGCCTGCTTTTCAGCTTCAAAAGAAACAATCCTTATAGTAACCCCTGACCCTCTTAGCATAGCAGATGCTTATAAAACAAGCGTGGTTGCTTCAAAAATGGGTTCAGAACTAATAGGAATAATAATGAACTTTATCACTGGAAGTAAAAAAGAACTAAGTGAGAAAGACATTACTTCTATTCTTGACGCTCCAGTAATCGGTAAAATAAAGACTGATGAAAAAATAGCAGAAAGCGTGATAAAAGGAAAGCCAATAATAACAAATGATCCTGAAAGCGAGCCTGCTAAAGAAATAATGAAAATAGCTTCAAGATTAACTGGAATAGCTTATATAGAAGAAAAACATAAAAAGTCACTGTTATCAAAACTTTTTGGATTTTTAAAGAGGTGAAATCATGGAAAAAATAACAAGACCTTTTGACTTACTAAACAACGCATTAGGACAGCAAGTGCTAGTGAGACTAAAAGGAAACAGGCAGTTAAGAGGAAAACTTTTAAGCTTTGACCAGCACATGAACCTTGTGCTTGAAGAAGCAGACGAGCTTGAAAATGACGAAGTAAAAGCAAGAATTGGAAAAGTAATAGTTAGAGGAGACAACATTTTATACGTTAGTCCTTAATGCTACTTTCCGGTAATTAAGTGATGAAATGATAAACTCTAAGCGTAGAGCAGCGTTTAGGAAAAAATCTGAAAAAGAAAAAGAAGAGATATTAAAGTGGGCTTTAAGTGAAGCAAAAAAGCTTTTGGAAGAAAGAAAATTTTCTAAAAGGCAGTTTTCTAATCTTTTAAAACAGATTGAAAAAGATCCTGATACAGCAGCACGTTTCATTAAAATGATAAAAAAAGACAAGGACGTTTCTTTAAAAGACTTTTTCTAACCTAGTTAATTTATTAAATTTAAAAATAACCCAACGGGTCCGAGGGGATTTTCTCCTGCAGGAGAAAAGCTCAGAGAGCTTAGCTCTCTGCAGATTTGAACCCCTGATCCACGGCTTAGGAGGCCGTTGCCCTATCTGCCCCAACTATTCTTATCAGTTGTCCAGACTAGGCCACGGACCCGTCAGCGTATGTTTTTTAAACAAAAACTATTATAAAACTATTAAGTGCAGATGATTAAGTGTACAACCAATGAGCATCTGCGATGATTTGAAAAACCCTTATGATGCACTTAAAGATTTAAAACAGTTTCTTCACATTTTTTGCAAAATAAGGTGATTTTATCCAGGCACCCATTTCTTTTTTAGAGTTTTCAGGAGTCAGGAAAAAAAGCACGTGATCATCAGCAATAACCATCCTCTGTTCATTATCTTTTGGAATAAACTCAGCAAACTCTGAAGCTATTTTTGAATAACGAGGGTCATGAGGAGCTATTATTTTAATGTCAACGCCTCTTTCCCTTGCTTTCTTTAAAGCATCCCCATAGTTCTCAAGCTTTTCTCTCAAACCATCCTTAGAAGTAGCTATTATTATACTTTCATTAGCATTGTTAATCAAAGTCTCTATTTTTGAATACAAGTGCTTTTTATTCTGCAGCACCCAAACCATTTCTTCGTTATCATCATCGCCATTAACCTTCTTTATCTTTTCTTTTACCTTGTCTTTTATTCTCTTCATTTCTTTCAATTCTTTTTCAAATTCTTCTCTTTTCTTCTGCTCATAAGTTGAAAAAGCCTCATCTAAGTCAACTGCCAAAAACTTCACAGGCCTCCCAGGTTGTTTTGTAACAAAACCTTTCTTTTCAAGCTTTTCAAGCACGTCATAACTTCTAGGCCTTGGAATGCCAGCAGCACTACTTACCATGCTTGCAGAAGCAGGGCCATGACCAGCTAAAAAAGCATAAGCTTTAGCTTCATACTGGTTAAAACCAAGATTCCTAAGCATTGAGATTATTTCTTTTTCCATACTTTTTCTCATAAAACATTACCTATTTATAAACTTTTGAGTTCCTAATCAAGCCAAATCCTGGGTTTTATTATAAACCAAAAAGTATTTAAATGTTGTCACTCATTAATAGTAACATCATTAAGGAGGGGAATGAAAGATGAAAGCAGCAAAATACCTGATCTTAGGAACCCTATTAATAGGCCTGGCAATGGCTTTAAGCATAACAGCAGAAAACCCACTTCAAACTGTTGAAAAAGGAAAAGTAGCTGACTTCAAAATCCAAATAACAAATACTGAAGCAGACCAACAAAACATACTATTATCAGCAGAATCAGACTTGCCAGTATCACTGTCAGAAGAAGTAATAAGCTTGGCAAGTGGAGAAACAAAGATAGTGCATTTATTCGCAGTGACAGAAAATGCAGAACAAGGACTGCATTTGATAAAGTTTAACGCTAACGGGCAAATTGAAAACCTTGCAGTTAATGTTGAAGAAGGAAATGGAATTCTTGAAATAAACTCAATATATGACAAGATAAAAGTACTGCAAGGAGAAACCCAAGAGTTAAAGTTCTTGATAAGAAACAATGGAGATGAAAAACTAAGAAACATAGTGATAAGTGGAGACATTCCTGAAAGTCTTTCACCACAATACCCTGAAACCTTTAACCTTGATGCAAAAGCAGTAAAAGAAATAAGCATAAAAATCAATGTTCCAAAAGACTACCCAACAGGAGAATATGATGTTAGGGTCTTTGCAGGAAGCGGAAACACAATCACAAAAGCAGAAACCACAATAGAGGTTGAAGGAAGAAAAAGCCTTAAAGACGCTTTAGACATTCAAATAATGCTTCCATGGGAGCCAGTGAAAGAAAATGGAAAAGTAATAGGATACAAGATAACTGCAAAAGTAAGGAACAGGCTGATCTCAGACCTCAGCAATGTTGAATGGAAGTTTGAAGGAATGCCAGAAACCTGGGAAGTATCAGGAAACGAACCATTCACCATAAAAGGCTATGAGACAAAATACGTTGAACTAACAATAATCCCAGACTCTTTTGCTGAAAAACAAGTAAACATCACCCTTGAAAAAGACGGAGAAGTCATAACAAGCCAAACAATAACCTTCGCAGGATACAAAGTAGGAGCACCAACAGGCTTAGTAATAGCAGGAGGGTCAACACTTATCGGAGCAGTAGTTGTAATAGCCTTAATAATAGCATTGCTCTACGTTAGGGCAAAAAACGCTGAAAAAGACCAAAAAGAAATTGAAGAAACAAAAACTTATCTTGAGAAAATAGTGAGTAAGATTTCAGGAGAAGCCAAGTCAAAAACCAAGAAAAAATAAAACTCCCCCTCCTCTCTTTTTTAATATTTTTAAGGAGGGCTAATTTTCAAACGCCAGCTCGTAGGCTTTAAATACTCTTTCTGGTTTTATAATCACTGGTGACGGTGACGCATGAGACTATCCTATCAAAAAGGAATACTATTAAAGGAAAAAAACTTGAAGTTGTTCCTTGACCCGCAAGTAAAAATTAAACAAGAGGCAATCATAGGCATAAGCCACGCTCACTCAGACCATTTAAAACCTCATGACACGGAAAGCTTTTCAACTCCTCAGACAAAACAGCTTTCAAAAGGAAAAATAAAAAAAGAAATAGAATACGGTAAAATTATAAACTTGAACGGGTGGGAGATAAGCCTTCATGACTCAAACCATATCCTTGGCTCTGCGCAATTCCTAATAAAATCGAAAGAAACAAGCATAGCTTACACCGGAGACTTTAGGCTAAATGAAAGCGTGTTTGACTCAGAGTGCGAATTACTTGAAGCAGACTACTTAATAATAGAATCAACCTATGGACTGCCTGGAATAAAATTCCCTGAGCAAAAAACTGTTGAAGAAGAAATAAAAAACTGGGTGAAAAACAATCAAAAAAATGACATTCTCTCTCTAATAGGCGCTTATTCTCTTGGAAAATCACAAGAAATAATAAAAATTTTAAACCAGGAAGGAATAGTCCCTTCTGTTCACCCAAAAATAGCTGAATACTGCAAAATTTACGAGCAAAATGGAATAAAACTTAAGTACTCCTGCTCTAAAACAGAACCATTAAATGACGTGGTAATAATCCCTCCTCACCTAATAAATAAAGTGCTTATAAGAAGCATTGAACAAGTCACTAAAAAGAAAACAAAAGCAAGCATGGTAACTGGCTGGGGAGCAATGTATGACTTTAAAACCAAAGGAATAGAAAAAACTTTCATCCTTTCAGACCATGCGGACTTCTACCAAATCATTGAGTACATAAAAGCAACTAAGCCAAAAAAGGTCTTCACAGTCCACGGGTACTCTGAAGAACTAGCAGAATACCTTAATAGAAGAATCGTCAAAGCAAAGCCCTTGCATCATTTTTATAAACCAATTATTCTTTAAAACAACGCATGAGAATACCTACAGGAGTACCAGGGTTTGATAAGATAATAGGCGGGGGACTGCCAGAAGCATCAGTAACACTACTTTATGGTCCTCCTGGAAGCGGAAAAAGCACTTTCACCTTGAACTTAATAAGCAACGCGTTAGATAAAAAGAAAAAAGTCATATTCATAAACACTTACGAACCAGCATCCGCGGTAAGGAAAAAAATGAAACTCTATAATTTTACTGTAAATGACAACCTTATTTTTATAAATGCTTACCCCTTCCTGAAATGTGAAGAAAAATACTTCATAACAAACCTCTCAAACTTAAACGAGTTAAACCTTCAAATAAAAAAAGCAGTAGAAGACACTAAATTCAAAAAAGGATTGTTCGTGATAGACAGCGTGTCAGACTTCTTACTATACAATGATGAAAAAGAAGTTTATAAGTTCCTGCAAATCACAAGGGGAAAAATAATAGCTTTAGACTCTGTAGGGTTATTCGTGTTAGAAGAAGGAATGCATAAAGAAAACCAGTTTTCAACCATCAACTATCTCACAGATGCTACAATAAGAATGGAGATTTCAAAAGCAAAAAGGTATTTAAAAATTGAAAGAATGCATAATACCAAACACCCTTTAGAATGGATTGAATTTAACATCGCCCCTGATGCAAAAATAACTGTAAGGGAGTTTTTCAAATGATAAAACAAAACCTTGGAAAAATACTGTTAGCTGGAAACATCATCGCGTTCTTGCTATTATTCGGAAGCCTCTTCACTAAAAAAATAACAATTGACCTACAAGTCCTCATCTTAGTAGAAATTCTTTTATGCTTAAACGCGTTTGCATTACTTTACTACGTGATAAAAACTTATCTTTACTTTAAAGAAAAAGACATCTTAGTAGGCACGGTTGGATTTGTTTTGATAGCTACTGGTTACTTCTTCACAGCATTACTTCAAGCTACAAACCTGATAACCATACAATCAGAAGCAGCAATAAACATGATTATAACCATAGGATACTTATTCATAACAATAGCAGTAGGGTGGATTAAATGATAAGAGAAGTACTCTCATATTACTTCATAACAAGCGTGGTAAGCTTTTCAGTATTCCTAACAACAGCAATAATCTTATACAAGAAGTACTTGAAGAAAAACTTAAACTTGATAAAATGGGCTGCTGTTGCTTTCTTCTTCTTAGCATTACAAGAAATAGTAGTCATTTACTGGCTTGTTGATTCCTTAACCACTGGATATTTAATAAGCTTAAGACCATGGCATCTTCAAGTTATAGCATTATTCTTCTCCTTCAACCTTTTAGGACTTTCAATGATTGGAAAAATAGAGGATTGAAAAATGAAGTATGATTTTGAATTAGAAAAGATAATAAAAGAAGTTAAAAAAAGAAAAGCAAAGAAACTCCTTCTTCAATTCCCAGAAGGCCTGAAACAAGAAGCAAGAAAAATAATGGACGCTCTGAAAAAAACAGGAGCAGAAGTATGCCTCTCAGCAGAACATTGCTACGGCGCATGTGACATCATAACTCTCCCAGGGTTCTTAACAATACACTTTGGTCATACAAAAATGCTTGAAAACAAAAACGTAATTTACATAGAAGTAAAAGCAAAAGTAAGCTTGAAAAAAGTTGTGAAAAAAGCAGCTCCATTACTTGGGAAAAAACCAGCAGTAGTAACTACAGCACAGCATCTTCATAAGCTAAAAGAAGCAGTAGAAGAACTAAAAAAAGCAGGAAAAAAACCAGTAATAGGAAAAGGTAAAAGAACAACTTATGCTGGGCAAGTGTTAGGATGCGATGTTGGAGCTGTTACTAGTTTGAAAAACTATGATTCAATTCTTTTCATAGGCTCAGGGGAATTCCACCCACTCATCATATCTCTTGTTACTGGAAAAGAAGTAGTTCAAGCAAACCCTTATTCCAACGAAGTAAGGGTAATATCTGGGAAAAAGCTTGAAAAAGAAAAATGGATGAGGATAAGCAAGGCATTAAACTCAAAAACTTTTGGAATAATAGTAAGCTTAAAGCCAGGGCAAAAAGACTTCAAAACAGCAAGGAAGTTAAGCAAAGAAAAAAACACATACTTAATAATATTAAATGAAGTGACTCCTGAAAAAATAGACTACCTTCCATTTGACGCGTTCGTTGTAACAGCTTGTCCAAGAATAGTAATTGACGACTGGAAGAACTACAAAAAGCCAATACTGCTGCCAGAAGAATTTCAAGAACTAAAAAAACTAAAAACTTAAACAACAGCCACGTCAATAGTCTCGCCATTATAAGTAATAGAAGCGCGTTTCCCATCTTCTGAAATGACAACTTCTGCTCCTAAAATCTCCTTAAAAAGCTGCAAGTCCTCCATGGTAGCTTTCTTGTACTTTTCAGCATAATAAAGCTTAGAACTTGCTATAGCCCTGTCAAAACTACCGTACTTCATGATTTATTATAAAACAAACCAAGTTTTTAAAAGTTTACAGTCAAAAAATACTATTATGAGAAAAAGACTTCTAATTCAAAAGAAAAAGAAATCTTCTTTGCTAATGGCAAAAGGAGAAAAACTAATAGTGAAAAAAGAAAACTTTGGACCTAATAACTTAATCGTAAAAATAAAAGACCCTGCCACAGGCAAACCAGTAGGAGTAACTCACCTTGTAATAGAAGAAAACAAAGCAGAAATAGTTGATTTGATAGTAGCTGAAAAATTTAGAAGAACAGGTTTGGGAGAATTTCTTCTTTCAAAGGCAATCACTGAAGCTGCTGAAAAAGGAGTAAATGAAATAAGTCTCTGGGTGTCTTCAAAAGAAGCAGATAGAGAAGCAGCCCTAAACCTCTACAGGAAGATGGGATTCAAACCAACACGCGTTGACCAGAACAGGTTAGTTCTTAAAAATCCAAAACCAAAACACAAGAAAATAAAGAAAAGATTAAACTATGAATCATGATTTTATTACTGTTCCCGAATGCTCTTGGCCTAGAATTGCTTTCCTAACTTCATCCAAATCAAAACCATCAACAACATGTGCTTCTATCTTGCTTCTTGCAAGAATCTTTGCAGCAAGCAAGTCAATAACAAAGTTCTGTCCTGGGTTTCTTTTATCATTTTCTTCTGCAAGAGCAAGCAATTGCTCATGAGTTAAATAATTGAACTTCTTAGCATCGTTATAGATGAAAGGATCCTTGTCATACACTCCATCAACATTGGTTAGATTGACCCACCTGTCAGCTTCTACTTTTTCAGCAAATAACGCACTTGTAGTGTCACTTGTCTGGCCAGGGGAAGTTACTCCTAATACTATTAATGCTTTTTCATGGCTTAAAAAGTACTTTGCTGCTTCATCATAATCTTCAAAATAAACAGAAGAAGGCAATGCAGCGCTGACTATTCTTGAATTTGCCTTAACTAACTGCATCATTATCTCGTCAAGTTCAAAATTATTAGCACCAAGTAATTTTCCTTTCTCATAATACTCTCTTGCAATCCTACCCCCGCCAACAGAAAGACCAATCCTTCCTTGAACTCCTTCAATCAGATTCCTAAAATTCTTTAAGTATTCTACGTTAATCCCTACTCCCTGCTGGTAAACTAAGGAACCACCCAAAGATAAAACAACCTTCATCAAAAACCCCTTGGTTTAAATATAATCCTGCTGATAATTAAAAACCACGACAGTATAAAAAAATACTTGTTCTGTGAGTCAAATGAGTGAAAAGAGCAGAGAAGAATACGAATTTAAGAAACTAGTAAAGTTCCTTAAAAAGCAAAAAGGGCAGGGAACAGAATTAATTAGTGTTTACATTCCTCCAGGTTCTAATGTCAACGAAGTCACTGCAAGACTTCGAGATGAATACGGTCAAGCAATGAACATAAAATCAAAGCAAACAAGAAAAAATGTACAAGCAGCAATTGATAAAATTATTGGAGTGCTTAAAGGAGTTCACAAGCCACCTGAAAAAGGAGCAGCAATATTCTGCGGAAACATAAATGGAAAAATAGAATTATACATAGTAAATAATCCCCCAGAAGACATACCAATCTCATTATATCGGTGTGATTCAACTTTTTACATTGAACCATTAGAAGACATGCTTGAAAAAAAAGACACTTACGGATTGTTTGTATTAGATAGGAGGGAAGCTACTTTTGCATTCCTGAAAGGAAAAAAGATAATAATAGTGAAAAAACTTACTTCAACAGTGCCTGGAAAACATCATAAAGGAGGTCAGTCAGCGAGAAGGTTTGAAAGACTGATTGAAGGCGCTGTTCATGACTTTTATAAAGAAATAGGAGAAACAGCTAACTCATTATTTTCAGACCCAAAAGTAAAAGCAATAATAGTAGGAGGCCCTGGACCAACCAAGCATGACTTCCTAAAAGGAGATTACTTGTTCAACAACGTCAAAGAAAAAATAGCTGGAATAATTGACACAAGTTACACTGACGAATTCGGGATAAGAGAATTAGCTAACAAAGCAGGTGAAGTAATAAAAGAGCTTGAAATAAACAAGGAAAAAGAATTAGTTGACAAGTTTGTAAAAGAAGCAGTAACTGGTGGATTAGCTACTTATGGTGAAAAAGAAGTTAAGGAAGCCTTGCTTGAAGGAAAAGTAGAAACCCTTTTACTTTCAGAAAGCTTAGATGATGAAAAAATAGAAGAATTAAGCGAACTAGCAGAGCAAATGGGGTCAAAAGTTGAGATGATTTCAGAAGACACTGTTGAAGGAGAACAGTTCAAAGTAGCTTTTGGCGGAATAGGAGCCTTGTTAAGGTTCAAGTAAGCCTGCTTCTTTAAAACTGAAGTAACCATCACCAATAATCACATGATCAACAACTTTTATCCCAATAATCTCACCTGCTTTAACCATTCTTTTAGTTAAAGAAATATCCTCTTTGCTCGGTGTTTCATCTCCTGAAGGATGATTATGAATTAATATCAGTCCTGCTGCTGATTTTTCAATAGCTTTCCTGAAGACTTCCCGGGGGTGAGCTATAGCAAGATCCATGCTTCCAACAGATATTCTTTCAATTGAAATCATCTTTCTGGCATTGTTCAGCAACAACGCAAAAAAACATTCTTTATCAAGCTTACGGAACTGTGAACCGAAAAATTCAACAACATCTTCAGGACAGTTGATCTTACAAGAGTATGCTCTTTCATTATTGACTCTACTTGCTAACTCAAAACAAGCGACTATCTTAGCAGCTTTAGCTACTCCAATACCTTTAACTTTTAGCAGTTCATCAGCACTCATTCTTGAAAGTCTTATTAATCCAAAACCAGCAAGCTTTTCAGCTATCCTTAACACGCTTAAGTTATTGGAACCATTTGACAGTATAACTGCAAGAAGTTCAATGTTGCTTAAAGCTTCTGGACCGTATTGAAATAATCTTTCTCTTGGCCTTTGAAAAAGAGGAAGGTCAGTAACTTTCATGAAAGCAAATAAGGTATTATCATAAATTTAAAACCTGACAAAACCGTGTCAACTAAGAACTGGATTTATTCCGTTTCTTCAGAATTTGGTAGATTTCTTTTCCTTTTTTGGTGTACTTATAAACTCTTCCTTTCCTAAGTTCTGAATTCACGCATCTGACTAATCCTAATTCTTCAAGTTCTTTTATCATCTTGCTCACGTTAGAACTAGCCAAACCTGTTTCTCTGCTTACTTCACTTGGCATCTTACCATCATAAAGAGAATAAAACACCTTGCGTCTGTTTTTGCTTGACAAAAGTTTTCCGATTGTCTTCCAATCACTCATGCCTTAAATTTATAAGGCATTTTAATATTATAATATCTATAAAATAAATATAAATTAGCTATAAAATTGTTTAAAGGTGAGTTAATGGAAAATGACTTGCTGATAATAGAAAAAAGAAAAGCAGACAGCTTAGAAGAACTCGTAACCACTCTCAAAGAAATCAAACAATTACTAAAAAGAATCAGTTCAAGACTCTAAAAAATAAAAACACAAAAGAGCATAACAAAAGCATGTATGAGATAAAAAAAACAGCTGAAGATTTCATTGTGGAAGAAATTACCCCAGAAGGTGAAATTCTTGAAGTTGGAAAAGAATACAAGTTTAAAGGAGGAAAAGGAAAACATTTAGTCTGCGTGCTAATCAAAAAAGACTGGGACCAAAACCTAGTGCTTAAAAAAATAGCAAGAAATCTTAGAATATCAAAAAAAAGAATAAGATACGCTGGAATGAAAGACAAAAAAGCAATAACAAGCCAGAGAATATCAATCTTTGCGATAACTCCAGAAGAAGTGGAAAAAATAAGAATAAAAGACGTAAAAATATTTCCAATAAATTATTCAACAGAAGGTCTGAAGTTAGGGGACTTAAAAGGAAACAGATTCACGATTAAAGTCTTTTCAGACAACCCGCCAAGAAAAATAAAAAGAATACCTAATTTTTTTGGAATTCAAAGATTCGGGGATAAAAGAGCAACCAGCCACCTTATTGGAAAAGAAATAATCAAGGGGAACTTCAAGAAGGCAGTAGAAATAATGCTCACTTATTACTCTGAAAAAGAAAAACCTGAAGCAAGAGAAGCAAGGAAAAGGCTTGCTGAAGAAAAAGACTACAAAAAAGCCCTTGAGTACTTTCCAAAATACTTGAAGTTTGAAAGAAGCATGCTGGCACACTTAAGCAAATACCCTAATGATTACGTTGGAGCGTTAAGAACCCTGCCAAAAATGCTTAGAATAATGTTTGTCCACGCTTACCAGGCTTACTTATTCAACAAGTTTCTCAAAAAAGTCATAGAACTAAACTTGCCGTATGAAGAAGGGCCCTTATACGGTTACGAACTGAACTTAAAAAACAAACTAGAAGAAGAAATACTAAAACAAGAGGGACTGACTCTCTCACAGTTTAAAGTAAATTCAATGCCTGAAATGAGCACTAAAGGCAAAAGAAGAAAACTCTTTATTGAACTAAAAGACCTTGAAATAAAAAAAGAAAATAAAAAAGAGTATTTAGTCAGGTTCTCGCTTCCAAAAGGAAGTTACGCCACAATAGTCATATCAGCTTTATTTGGAGACATCCTTGATGAAGTGATCGCATAAATCAAAAGGAACTGCTTTTCCAGAATAGTCAACTTTAAAAACAAACTTATCTCCTGACGAAAAAACTTTTTCAAAATAAGGATATCTGGAAAGATAGCTAAACCCAGTGCAATACTTCTTGTTGATAAGAGGATAATAAATGTACTTGACATTATACTTTCTAAGAACTTTTAAAGCTTCATCCACGTCAGAGCCTTCCATTACTTTAAGCATGGAATAATACCTATCATCAACATCCGGGGCAAACTCAGCGTAAGCATCAATCACATTCTTTCTCTGAGCTATCCCAGTAATCCAATGCCCATCCTGCCAATAACCCATTACAACACTATCTTCAGGAGTATTTTCTCTAATCCAAAGCATGGCACTATAATCAGCAGGTGAAGGTGGGAAATACATTAAAGAACCAGCAGCAAGCAACCCAGCTAACGCTGAATAAAATAAGAAACCAGCAAGCCAGAAGTGATTGTTTTTAACAAAATCAGTCAAATGGAAAGTGTCAGTAAACTCACTCCATAAAGAAATCACTGTCTTCGCAGCAAGCATTGCAACTGGAAACAACATCATCTCATTCAAACGATTCCCAACAATCATAGAAGCAGCAATGGACAAAAACAACCAAAGCTTAAGAAAATTAACACCCTTAGTTTTTAACTTTAAAGCAGAATAAAGAGCTGCAATAATTGTCAAAGCACCAATAGAGTCACTCACTACAGCAGCTTCAAAAACAAAATACTGCACTCCTGACCTTAACTCAATATACTCATGATAAAAGTCAAGCTGTGGAGGGATTCCATTAAACAACAATAAAGGAAGCAACCAAGCAATAACAAAAATACTGCCTCCTAAAACCAATGGAACTAACACATCATTAATTCTTCTAATGAAAAGAATTAAACCAAAAAGAGCACCAATAAAAGCAGCAAAAGGATGAGTGAGTAAAGCAAACATAAAGGTAATAGAAGCCAGATACTCATAATGAGGGTTGTTTTCTGCTTTTTTAATTAAGAAAAAAGTTAAGATCATAAGCAAAAGAGCAGGCATCCTTGGATTAAGATGGCCTGAAAGATAGACATAACCTGGAATCAGCCCAAGAATACCTGAAGCAGTTAAAGCCTCTTCATCATTAAATCCTAATTCTCTTGCAAAATAATAACAAAGCACTAAACCCAAAGCGCCGATAAAAGGAAGTAAAAATTCCTTAACAGAAAGAAAACCTGCTAAAAGCAAGTGAAATCCAGGAGGATAAGTATAAGGCCTCCCGCCAAAAGACAATGGGTCAAAAAGCTGGCCCTTCAAAAGCATTTCAGCCATCCTAACATGAAAATAAGTAGTAGTACCAATCATGCTGTCAGAATAAGCAAATTTTCTAACCTGCTGCGGAGCTGAAAAAAACAAAAAGAAGAATACAAAAACCAATAATAATCTAAGTCTTGCTTTGTTCACTTCATTCACCTTACTTTAAAAATGCTTGTCTCCTTAGAGCAATAATCACCCCAACACTCAAAAGCGACATATGTTTTATTCACTTCCAAGTATTTTAATAATTCTGCGCCCCAGTCATTAGATGAAAAAACAACAAAATCAAAATCCCCCTCATCAATTACACTTTTCATCTGTTCTGGTTTGTTAGTCCAAAAAAACCTTTCATAATCATAAACTCTTGAATCATTAAAACTCTCAAAACCAAGGTCAAGAACACAATTAGCTTCTGTAAGAGTAAGCATTGTAGCGCAAAAATCATGGTCAGAGAGAACTTTTACTCTCGAGTCATTAAGAAAAGTCATAGCATAAAAATCCTGTTCTCTTAACACTGGATGAAAAGCCTGTGAAGAATAAAGAACAACAGAATAACCTAAAAAGCTTAAAATAAAACAGAAGAAAGCAAGAAGTTTTAGCCAGTCACTTCTTTTTAACCTTGAAAAAACAGTACCTGCCAAAAAACTCGCCCCAAATGCTGAAAAGACATCATGCCTCCAAGGATGATGAACAGAAGTAAAAAAAGCACCGCAAAACAAGGCAAAAAAGAACAAAGCCCAAAAAAACCAAAACTTTTCAAAAATCTTCTTAGGTTTTGAAACAAAAATAACCGAAAGCACAGAAGCAACTAAAAAAGGGTTAAGGAAAGCCATAATATTTAAAGTCTTTGAAACAAAATAAGCTCCAATCACATTATTTAAACCACCTGCTCTTGGAAGATACCAAAACAAAGAAAAGATAATTGGAAAAGAAAGAATTTTCCAAGAATCCTTGAACTTAGTAAAGATAGTAAAAACAAGAATAGCAAAAGTAAAAAACAATGCTGAAAAAGGATTAAACAAAAACATTAACCCTAAGAAAAAACTTGAAAAATAAAACTTGTCTTTCAACAAGTAAAAAACAGCAGGAAGTAAGAAAAAAAGATTAATCACTTGAGGAGAGTCATAACTCACATTTATTAAAAATGGATTAACTGCTATAAAAAAAGCAGTAAGCAAGGAAGCTTGGTCATTATAAAACTTTCTCACAAAAAAGAACGAAGCTAAAGGAAGCAAAGAAGATAATACTGGCAGTGTAAACCGAACCGCTTGATAAAGACCCCCTGTAAAAAAGGAAACAAGAATCAAAATAAAATGATATCCTGGAGGATAGAGTAATGGCCTGTCTTCAGGCCAAGGCTGAGTCAAAGGAACGCTTGAACTTGACTTTATCAATTCTGCTACTCTCAAATGATAATAAGAATCATACTTTAAAAGCCTTTGATTTTGAAAAACAGGATAAAGCCTAAGGAAAAAGCCTGTTGCTAAAATTACAATTAACACAGCAATAGTCTCTTTTTTCATCAGTTCACCTTTAAAATTAATTCATAAGGCTTGTTTAAACCACCATAACCATCAAACCTCTTATCACCAAAAACCAAAAACTTAACCACACTTCCATTCTCAGCTTTAACTGAAAACTTCTGATAACTACGCAAAACCCCCTTCTCAACAACTAATCCATCCACGGCCAAAGAGTAATTCATCACACCAGCGCTACGGTTCTTAAAAACCACTGAAAAAGAAAGAAAGCCATTTGAGTAACTTACATTGCTAAAATATACTTCATTAGGCTCCTCAGAATTATGCTTATAATGAATCAAAGGAACTAACAGGAAAATAAAACACAACGCCAAGATTAACTTTCTCATACTCTCCTCACCAAAACCAACTTCACCAAAAACGCTATAATCAAAGCACTTTGCCTCCAGCCAAGCTTGTTAAACTTGAACGCTTTTTTCTCATGATACTTAACTCTTTCAGGAAACCAACAGTACTTAAGCTTATTTTTTACTGCTTTAAACCTTATCTCACACTCGATATTAAACCTATCTTCTTTAAGACGCAAGTTTAAAAACTTCCTCTTATCAGCACCCATAAAACCAGACAAAGGATCTCTTATAATCCTCCCAGTAGCTAAAAACAAAGCAAGAGTAGTTAACACATTATTAACTCTCCTAGGCCAAGGAATAACCCCTAAATCCCTAACCCCAAAAACCAAATCACATCCACTTTCAAGCAAAGCAACTGCTTTTTTAACATCCTCAACATAAAGCTGGTCATCCCCTTCAAAAAAAACCACGTAATCATAAGAAGCTCTTGAAGCACCATACCTCATTGCATAACCTTTGCCTTTATTCTCACCATAACTAACTACCTTAGCATGCCTTTCAGCAATAACTGCCGTCTTATCAGTAGAGCCATCATCAACAACTATTATCTCACCTACTTCTTTTAGTTTTTTCAATTTCCTTAAAACCTTTTCAATATGTTTTTCTTCATTATACGCTGGAATTACAATACTTACTTTCATTTTTAATCACGGGTGAAAAGCATTCCAATAATTGCAGGCACCCACATTCTAATAATGCTCCAGTTAATTAAAAACAATGCTATTATTTTCTTCTGTACTGAAAAAAAACCCATTGACATGACAAGAGCACCACTTGCCTCTACAAATCCAATTCCTTGAGGAGTAATTGGAACCAAAGAAAAACTATGCATTACAGAACCAAGAATGAGAACATGATCCAAAAGCAACGGTTGGCTTACGCTTAACAAGCAAAACCACACTGCCAAGAACTCAAAAAAAGCAGAAGCCAGAAGCAGTAAAAACACTTTAAAACCATTACCAAAGTTAAGTTGGTGTACTGTCTTAATACAAGCAGTTCTAAGCTTAAAAAACCATGAAAATCTTTCAAAAGCTTTTCCAAAAGGAAGTAGTAAAAACAATACAAAGGCAATGATTAAAAGCAAGCTGAAAAAAGTAGTTAAAATGAAAAACAAGGAATTAGTTTTAAAATCAGAAGACTTAAAAGCAAGAATACTCACTGAAACTAGCAAGAAAAAAATCATGATAAATGCTTTAAAAAACCTTGTAACCATAGCTGACCCTATTGCTTCAGAAGCACTAAGCTTTCTTTTCCTTAACTCCTGCGCTCTTGACAAGTCAACTCCAATCCCTGCTGGAAGAATAAAACCTTTCAAAGAAGAAAAAAACACTCTCAAACCAACTTTTCTTCCCATGACTCTCTCCCAAGAAACAAACCAAAGGAAAGTAGAAAATAAAAAAGCAAGAGCGCCTGCAAGCAAGTAAACAAACTTAATCCTGAAAAACATATCCTTAGAATAAAAACCCAGACCTATCACTAAAAGCAACGCAAGAAGAAAACCCTTAAGCTTCATTTCAACCACTCATGAAGGACATTAACCATGCCAACCAAGTGCTTTCCACTCACAGCTTCAACAACAAGCTTGTTTCCTTCAAGAACAGCTTTAGTCTTTAAAGAACCAGGATACTTAAGCACTATTACAAAGTAATCATGAGGAGGATTCTCCTCTAAGCTAAGGCAATAAGAAACTTCTCTGACAGGGCAAAGAGAATGATTACTAACATTACTTCCTTGAGAAAGATTAACACACTCGTAACAAGTAACTGGAACAGAATCATTCAAACCAATACCAATA
>CAZBZN010000004.1:35147-35815 GCA_964496415.1 Microcaldota archaeon
TGATCCCCCTCTGCAATTATTAGTACTCTTGAATGATTCGCAACAACTGCCTTAAACTCTTCCTCAAAATCATGCCTAGCGTAAAAACACCCGCTGCCGTAACAGGAAACAGACCACTTAGGAGAAAAGAACAAGTAAAAGTTAAGGAAAAGTAAGCATGCTATGACAAAAATAACAATCCCTGCTTCAGGCTTATTCATCAGAACACCTTTCTTCAAATCCAAAATCAGAAAAATAAAAGTTAAAAAGAGAGAAAGGAGAGCTCCTTTCTCCTTTTCAGGTTTTAGTCATTCTTGGTCCTTTCATGCTTTCAAGAGTTGTATGAGCTCGTCTGCGGCTGCAGTAGTGTCAGTTGCTGAGTAACCAGCCACTAAGAGCTTGTTACCCTCTGCGTAGACATAGCTTGCTCCTTCCTGAGTCACCATGTCTTTTGCAGCCATCTCCTGAGCCACTTTGTTTACGAAAGGACCACCTACGACTATTGCGTAAGTTGTAGTTATTGGGTCAGTGTCCTTGATTATGTTTGCTTCAGTGAACACTGCATCTTTCTTCACGTAGTAAGTTCCAGTAACTGCTCCTGACACAGTGTATTCTGGCACATTGATCTTAACGATCTTCACACCGCTTACTGTGTCACCTTCACCAACTACTTGTGTTCCTGCGGTTGT
>CAZBZN010000005.1:0-35772 GCA_964496415.1 Microcaldota archaeon
ATTGCTTGAAAAAGAAGTTTTAAACTTGCATGTTCTCGAGAATGCGCTTGCAAGATTACAAAATGAACTTAGGCAAGAATTCACTGACACGACAAACATTGCTTTAACTGACTTATGGAAAAGAATATACCCATACGAAGACTATTTAGACCTAAGGCTTGGCATTGACGATTCAGGGGACTACCTCCTACAAGTAAAAACAAGAAACGGGAAATGGGTTAACGTTGAAGGCATAACAAGTGGCGGGGAAAGAAGCATAGCATGTTTGGCATTAAGAATAGCATTCTCGTTAGTATTAACACAGAACCTCTCATGGCTTGTTTTAGACGAGCCAACACACAACCTTGACCAGCAGGCAGTAAAAGATTTAGCTGAAATGCTAAGAGACCATCTTCCAAAAATAGTTGACCAAGTATTTATAATAACCCATGACCCTCTCTTGGAAGAAGCAGCTTCAGCTTATCTTTACTTGTTTGAAAGAGACAAAGCAAAAGACGAGCCAACCAAAGTGACTTGCCAGAAAATAAGTTAAAGCTCAGGCTTCTTAGCAAGATTAGTTATTATACCTGCAACTACGTTCCTCATTCTCTTGCTTTGAAATATCCCAAGCTCTGTAAGTACTTTCTTATTATTCTCAAAATCCTCATTAAATTTCTCCTTATAAGCTTCATAGATCTGCTGAGCTTGCTTCCGAGCAATCTTATTACTTCTCTTACCCATAAGAATCACTTAAACGCTAACCAATTCACCCTTGGAATTTAATAAAACTTCATCACCGTTAGGAAGTCTCCTGACCACGGTAATTGGAAGCACTCCTTTCTCAAACTCTTTCTCAGCTATCTGAATACTTGAATCGCCTCCAGCTGACTTTATCAACAAAGGCGCTCCAAGGTCTATTTGAAGAGCTCTTGCACTTATTATCCTTGCTCTTTCAAAACGAGTAAGCAACTTATCACCCTAAAAAACTAATCCTTTTCAATTTTACAAAAACAAGTTTTTAAACTTTACTAATGCATCTGACAATCACGGTATCCCAGCAATAACACTAAAACCAATTAATATCTTATTTATATAATAAATATAAGTAAAGTAGATACAAGCAAAAAGCAACTAATGCTTCTTTCTTATGAAAACTGCCTTTGATAGCCCAAAAAGCTAGCAAAACACTAGCCACAAGCATAAAAACAAAACTCAAAACCACTTCATTAAAATTAAAAACTAATGGAGAAGCCAATGATGAAAAACCAACAACGACCAGAATGTTAAAAACATTACTACCAATGATATTACCTAGACTAATTTTAAGCTTTCTTTTCCTTAAAGCAACTAAAGAAGTCACAGTCTCAGGAAAACCAGTACCAGCACCAATTAAAGAAGCTGAAATAGCCCACTTAGTAAAGCCAAAAGCATCAGCCAGCAAAATAGCATTCTCTACAGTCAACTTAGCTCCGAAATAAATCAAAATAATACTAAACAAAAACAAAAAATAAGTTTTCAAGGTTACAGCAGCTTCCTTCACCACCTTTTTTTCTTTATTTTGATTATATAAAAAAATCAAATAAACCAAATAAGAGCTAATAAAGAGCACTCCAACATCAGCACCAATATAACCATCTAAAGCAGTCAAGGTAAGCCAAATAGAAGTAATTAGCATCCAAAAAATATCCCTATTCAAAATTTCACTTGACTTAAAATGATACCTTGTAATAAAACCAATCAAACCAGTGATAACCAAGATGTTATAAATATTACTACCAACAATGTTGCCTAAAGAAACATCAGCATGACCACAAAAAGAAGCTACAATACTAACACCAAATTCAGGCATAGAAGTTCCTAAACTAACCAAAGTCAGACCAATCACAAGCTCACTAATACCAAAATGCCTAGCAATATCAGAACTTGACTCTACCAGATAATCAGAACCTTTAACCAGCAAATATAATCCAATAAACAACAAAACCACAAAAAACATACAATTAATAAAACTTAGAGCATATAAAAATGATATCATGGTAATAAAATTCTTAAAAAATGAGCCAGCAGCAGTAATAGGCAAAAAACTTTTAATAGCAGACCTTCACTTAGGAGTTGAACGGGAACTAAGACAAGCAGGGTACAATATAAAAAACCAAACAAAAAAACTGATTAAAAAGACCAAAAACCTTGCAGAGCAAAACAACTGTAGTAAGATAATAATTTTGGGGGATTTAAAGCACTCAATAACTCTTGAAAAAGACGTCCAAGACGCAAAAACTTATTGCAAAAAACTTTCAGATCAATTTGAGGTAATCCTAATTCAAGGAAACCATGACGGCAAACTTGATGAAATTCTTGACATAAAAGTTTATGACTCAAAAGGACTTGAAGCAGGAAAATATTACCTCATCCACGGACACGCAGTACCTCCGAAAAAAGCCTTTAAAAAAACAATAATAATGAGCCACATTCACCCAATAGTTGAAATAAAAGACAAGCTGGGGTTGGTTTTCCAGGAAAAAGTATGGTTAAAAGGCAAAAACATAATCGTAATGCCTCACTTTAACCATTTGATAGGTGGAAAAGACATAAGAGTGACTGACTTAGGAGCGTTAACAAAATACTTTGACAAAAAAGAATTAGATATTTATTTGCTTGACGGCTTATATTTAAGTAAAGTAAAAGAACTTGGTGAAAAAGATGAAACAAGTAATAGTGGTTAGAAAAGACTTAAAACTAACTAAAGGTAAAATGAGTGTTCAAGTAGCTCATGCTTCATTAGAAGCCTATAGGATAGCTGAAAAAAAGTATCCTGACAAAGTTAAAAAATGGTTGAGGACAGGGGCTAAAAAAGTAGTTGTTGGAGTAAAAGACGAAGAAGAATTAATTAAAATACAGAAGAGTATACCCAGGAAAATACCAAGCAAGCTAATAATAGATGCTGGAAAGACTCACTTAGAACCTGGAACAAAAACCTGCATAGGGATAGGGCCCTTTGATGATGAAGAAATAGACAAGATAACAGGAAATCTCAAATTAATCAATTAAGGTGAAAAAATGAACAACTACAGGAAAGGCTATGAACTGGAAAGAAAATGTAAAAAAATACTTGAAGAAAAAGGATGGCTTAGTGTAAGAAGCCCTGCTTCAAAAAGTCCTCTTGACATTTTAGCAGTAAAAGGAAACCACAAGCTTCTGATTCAATGTAAAAAAACAGGAAAAGAAGAAGCATACATAAGTGGGCTAAGAGAACTTATGAAAACAGCTGAAAAGCACGGAGCAAAACCATTATTAGTTTACTCACTTAATAGGACAGGGGTGTTTGTAAAAGAAGTCAAGACAGACAGGGTAAAACTTAATAAAACAGGAAAACATCAAATGCTTGAGAAGTATTTAGACTCACTTGAATCAAAAGATGGTGGAATAATAATCGGAGTTGATGAAAATGGCGACTGGAGTGAAAGTATCTGAAATAATGACAAAAGCAGTGATAACTGCAAAAGAAGATGATTCTATTTATAAAGCAGCGAAAATCATGAAAAAAGCAGACATTGGAGGATTAGTAGTAGCAAAAAAAGGAAAAGTTGTAGGAATAATCACTGAAGGAGACATAATAAAAGACGTGTTAGCAGAAGGCCTTGACTACAAAAAAGTCTCAGTGAGAATGATAATGAAACATCCTGTAAGAACAATCCCCCCTGAAACAGACGTGGAAGAAGCAGCAAGAATAATGAGAGACCTTAACATTGAAAGACTTCCAGTAGTAAACAAAGAAGGTAACTTAATTGGAATAGTAACAGAAAGAGACCTGACACTAATAGAGCCAGCATTATTAGAAATAATGAAAGAAAAAGAAGCAATTCCAACTTTAAAAGAAGAAGTTGCTTATGAAGGAATCTGTGAAAACTGCGGTAATTACTCAGAAAACCTAAGATACAAGAATGGCATGTACGTCTGTGAGGACTGTTATTATTCAGAATAAAAATGGAGGTTAGTTCATGATTGAAAACATAATTGAATTCTTAGAACCAATAGTTCTTGTAAAACCAGAAGACCCAATAGCTCATATTAGAAAAATACTATTAAGAACACATGGGGACAGAGTAATAGTCTTTAAAGAAAAACCTTTGGGAATAATCACTGAAAAAGACCTGGTAGAAGCACTTAGAAATGAAAAAAGACCAATCGATGAAATAACAGCAAAAGAGATAATGAAAAAACAACTCATCACCATAACCCCAGACACTCCTATAAAAGAAGCTGCAAAAATAATGCTTGAAAAAGGAATATCAGGAATACCAGTGGAAAAAGAGAAAGACCTGATAGGAATGGTTACAAAAAGAAGTCTTCTCAAATACTTCAGCAGAACAGCAGACCCTGGAATAAAAGTAGAAGAACTAATGACCAAAGGAGTAAAAACAGTTAAAGAATTCCACTCAATCTTTCATGCTATAAAAGAGATGAAAAAACACAAAATAGGGCGGTTGGTAGTAGTAAGAGACAACAAACCAGTAGGAATAATAACAGAACATGACCTAAGCCTTGCCTCCTTCAAACCAGAACCAAGCAAAATAATCTTTATAAGAAAAAGCACAAAAGGACCCATCAGCAAACAAGTGAGGATACTTCCAATAGTAGTAGCAGATGTAATGCAAGAAAATATCAAAACAGTAAAACCTGAAGAAAGTGCTGTAAAAGCAGCTGAAAAACTCCTAAAGCATAAAATTGGCTCATTAATAGTGGTAGATAAAAAAGGAAGCCCTTCAGGAATAATCACAAAAACAGACTTTATTAAGAAGATAGTCAGAGGCCTGTAAAGGTATTTAAACCTCATAGTGCATAAATTATTCGGCGTGGGGGTGAAACACGCTGACTTATGAAGCGTGTACAACACCACGCCAAACAGCCCTTACCTAATCAAAAATAATCACGCTCATTAATTCCTTACCAATGAACTTTATTAAAAAGAACAATGCACTGCAGTAAAAGCTATTTTTGATTAGGTAGGGTGAAAAAGAAGAGTATTATGAAAAAAGCCTTAACAGTGAAAGTAAAAACAAAAGCTAACTCGTTTAAAATACTCTCATATGACAAAAAACAAGGGATTTTGAGAGTAGCAGTGAAAGCAGAACCTGTCAAAAATAAAGCAAACAAAGAACTAGTAAAAGAACTCAGTAAAATAATCGGAGATGTTCAGATCATCAAAGGAATGACAAGCAATACTAAAACAATCCTTGTTGACCAAGAACAACTGAAAAAACTTGAGGCTTATGAACAAGTTTGAAAAACTTCAAAGACTACTCACTGAACTAAAGGAAGAAAAAGCAGTGAAAATAGTAGAAGGAAACAAAGACAAAAAGGCATTAGAAAGGCTTGGAATCAAGAACATAATAACACTGCAAGGAAAACCAGTGCAAGACAAGATAAAAGAACTTAAACATAAGGCAATAATCTTAACAGACTACGACAGGAAAGGCAGAGAACTTGAAAAAAGACTAAAAGAAGCACTAATCTCACAAGGAATAATCCCTAACCTTGAATATAAAAAAGAACTGAAAAAACTAACTGGAATAACTCAAATTGAAGAATTATTTCAAAAATATGAAAAAATGAAAGAAGAAGCGCAGAGGTGTTGAAAATGGGAAAAACCTATATTGATACTGTAAAATACGTTGTTCATGCTGAAATAGAAACTGATGGCATAGTTGAAAAGCCAGACGTAGTAGGAGCAATCTTTGGACAAACAGAAGGATTGCTTGGAGATGAGCTTGACTTAAGAGAACTTCAAAAATCAGGGAGAATAGGAAGAATAGAAGTAAACCTAAAAACAAAGGCAGGAAAATCAGTGGGTGAAATAATACTGCCATCATCACTGGATAGAATAGAGACAGCAATCTTAGCAGCAGCCTTAGAAACTGTTGACAGAGTAGGCCCATGCGAGGCAAAAATAAGAGTAACAAAAATAGAAGACACCAGGACAATGAAAAGAGAAAGAGTAGTACAAAGAGCAAAAGAACTTATAAAAGGCATGATGAGTGAAATAATGCCTGAAAGAAAAGAAATCTCAGAATTAGTAAGAGAACAAGTCAAACTTGCAGACGTACAGCAGTATGGGCCTGAAAAATTAGCTGCAGGGCCAAATATTGATGAAGCAGACCACATAATAGTCGTAGAAGGAAGAGCTGATGTGCTGAACCTCTTAAAAGCAGACATAAGAAATGTCATTGCATTACAGGGAAAAGTAATTCCAAAAACAGTAATAGAACTTTCAAAAAAGAAAACAGTGACAGCATTTGTTGACGGGGACCGTGGAGGAGACTTAATAATAAAACAACTGGCAGACTGTGCTGAAATAGACTTTGTGGCAAAAGCACCTGATGGAAAAGAAGTAGAAGAACTGACAAAAAAAGAAATAATTAAATGCTTAAGAAACAAGATACCTTTTGAGCAATTCATGAGCAGAAAATTCAAAGAATATGCAAACGAGCATCAAGCTCATAATCAAAACCACCATCATAAGCACTACCATCATGAAAAAGAATATCTGAAGGAATTAAAAGAATTAGAAGGCAGTTTAAAAGGAAGAATTTACGACGCTAACAAAAACTTAATAGCAGAAGCAGATGTCAAGGACATAACAAAGGAAATAGAAAAAACCGAAGGAGGACAAGTCCTAGTAATAGATGGAGTGGTAACTCAAAGACTGATAGATGTTGCAAGCAAAGCAGGCATAAGAAAGATCATAGGCGTCAGGTCAAGTAGGATACAGGATTATAAAGGAGTACAAGTAATAACTAAAAACAACTAAGTGGGTCCGTGGTCCAGCGGTTAAGACGCCACCCTTACAAGGTGGAGATCCCCAGTTCGAAAAGGAAAGCTGCGCTAGAGCCAAACTATGCGCAGCTTTTCACGGAAGTCTGGGCGGACCCACTCTACATTCTAATAGCCCCGTAGTCTAGTGGCCAAGGATGCTGGCCTTTGGAGCCAGCGACGGCGGTTCGAAAGAGGAGTTGTACCTCTCCTAACTCCTCAGGCAACATACGCTAATGCTTAATTGTCTAGTGCTGGGGCAAGTGCAACTCCTCATGAAAATCCGCCCGGGGCTATTAATAGAAATGTTGGTTAAAATGAAAAGAAGACCAAAACCAAGATGGGTAAAAAATCTTGCATTAAAAAGAATAATTACTTTGTTCAAGCTTGCTGAAGAAAATAAGTACTCTCATCCTGAAAGAGCAAGAAGGTATATTGAACTTGCAAGGAAAATCTCAAAAAAATACACTGTAAAAATACCATCAAAGTTAAAGAAAAAATTTTGCAAAAATTGTAATACTTTCTTCACAGCTGAAAACGTAAAAATCAGAAAAATAAGACGAAAGAACGCATTGTTAATAGTTTGTCTTACTTGCAATAAAAAAACATTGAGGAGAGCAAATTGAAAGAAATGAATGTATTAAAACCAACAGTCCAAATTGGGAAAAATAAAGTAAATGAAGGAGTAATAAAAGAAATAAAAGCACAGCTTAAAACAAAAGAGTATATAAAGGTGAAGTTTCTAAAAAGTATTAAAAAAGAGGTTGATCAACTAATAAATCAAATTCTAAAACATACTAATGCTCAACTCGTTGAGAGACGGGGTTCTACCATAATACTAAAAAAGGAGGATAAATAGATGGTTTCAGCAAAAGACGTGCCTGCAGATGCATTAATAAAAAGCCTAACTGAAGAATTAAAAAAGATACCTGAAATAAACCCGCCTGAATGGGCTTTATTTGTGAAAACAGGACCACATGCTGAAAGAAGGCCTGTAAATGACGACTGGTGGTATGTTAGATGCGCTTCAATTCTCAGAAAGATAAGCATTGAAGGAAAAGTAGGAGTAGGCAGGCTTAGAACATGGTATGGTGGAAGGAAAAACTTTGGCTCTGCTCCAGAACATCATGTTGACGCTGGAGGAAAAATAATCAGAACCGCGTTACAGCAGCTTGAAAAAGCAGGACTTGTCAAAAAAGAAAAAGTTGGAAGAAGCCTCACTCCAAAAGGAAGCTCATTAGTAAATAAAACAGCAACAAAAATAAAGGAGGCAAAAGATGGAAGACGAGCTGGAAAAGATAAGAATGGAGAAACTGAAAAAACTTCAGCAGCAACAGGAAGAACTGAAAAAACAAGCAGAAGAGGAGGAAATAAGAAGAGCTCAAGTAAAAGCAATAATAAACAAAATTCTAAGTCCTGAAGCAAGACAAAGGCTTACAAATATTAAGCTTGCCGATGAAGAAAGAGCAGAAAAAATCCAACAAATGCTCATATATTTATATCAACTTGGAAGAATCCAAAGCCAACTAACTGATGATGAGTTTAAAAAATTACTGTTAACTTTGAGTAAAAAAAGAGAAACCAAGATCATAAGAAAATGAGGTGCTTTTAATGGCTACTGCAAAGACAAAATTGAAAAAAGAACATCTTTCACATGCAATAAGAGTCAATGAAAGAGCCCCATTATGGGTTTATTTGAAAACAAAAGCAAGAGACCTTATTAATGTTAGAAAGAGACATTGGAGAAGCGGAAAACTGGGAAAAAAGATAAAACATATGGATAAAAAATCATCTACTTACATAAAACCATACATAAAAAAGAAGAAAAAAATGAAAAAATCATGGTGATGTTAAATGCCTAAAAAAAGCGAGGAAACAAAAAAAGCAAAAGCAATAATAAAGGAAAAAGAAAAAGAAGTGAAAAAAATTGAAAAAACAGAAGAAAAAACGGTTGAAGAGAAAAAAGAAGTGAAGGAAACAGAAGAAAAGAAAACTGAAGAGAAAAAGATAGAAAAACCGAAAAAGAAAGAAAAAACAGAAGAAAAGATAATGACTTTCTCATTAAAAGATGCTTGGAAATCACCAAGAACAAGAAGAACAAGAACAGCAGTAAAAGTATTAAGAGACCAAATAAAAAGACATGTTAAAAAGCAAGAGGTAAAAATAGACAAAACATTAAACGAAGTGCTTTGGAGCAGGGGAATTCAAAAACCACCAAGAAAAATAAAAGTAAAACTTGTCATCAGCGAAACAAAAGTTACTGCTTACCCAGTGAAATAAAATGATAACAAAAATAAACTACATGAGTTCTCCTTACTTAGGAATCTTCTGCAGCGTTAATGAAGAATATGCTTTAATCCCAACAAATTCTCCTACAGAATTCAAAGAAGTGATTAAAAAGGAACTAGATGTAGACCCAGTAGAAACAACGATGGCTGGAACAAACCTGATAGGAGTCTTTTCTGCAATGAATTCAGAAAAGATAATAGTCCCAGACATTCTTGAAAAAGAAGAAATGAATGTTTTAAAAGAAATCTTTTCAGAAGTTATAGTTCTTGAAGAAAAATTCACTGCCCTTGGAAACATGATAACCATGAACGACCATGGGATAGTGTGCTCTGAACCATTAAAAGAAATATTAAAAGAAGCTGAAATAACAAAAGTAGCTGGCTCAGATTTCGTTGGCTCCTGCGTGTTCTCAACAAACACTGGGTTCATGACTCATCCTGATGCCTTAGAAAAAGAAATAAAAGTAATAGAAAAAGCATTAAAAGTAAAAGGTGGTATAGGAACAGTAAACTTCGGAGACCCTTATGTGAAAACAGGAATGATTGGAAACAGTAAAGGCATACTTGTTGGAAAAAGAACAAGTGGTCCTGAATTAAAAAGAATTGATGAAATCTTCATATTGAGGTGAGCTGATGAATGAAAAAGAAATCCAAGAAACAGTATTAAGGGCAAGACAAATAGAAGAACAACTTAACGCATTAACACAGGAAATGAACTTGTTGAATAATTCACTAACAGAAACCCTGCTGACCAAAAGAGCGTTAGAAGAAATAAAAAAAGTTGCTGCTGGAAAAGAAACATTAATTCCAATAGGAAGCGGAGTACTGATAAAAGCAAAAAGTGAAAAAAATGATAAAGTAATAATGGGTGCTGGTGAAGGGGTTTATTTAGAAAAACCAGTAGAAGAAGTGATAAAAGACCTTGAAAAAAGAGAAACCACTATAAAACACAACATTCAAGAATTTTCAAAAGCAGTTGATGCTCTTAGAAAAGAATACACGCAACTTGTCTTAAAAATAGAAGAATATAGGAAAAAACTTAACAAAGTGAGTTGATGTTTGAAGGATTAAAAAACAAATTAAAGAGTTTCATAAAAAAGGAAAAAAAAGAAGTAGAAAAACTTTCCGAACTTGAAGGAAAAACAGAAGAGACAAAAATAAAAGTAAAAGAAGTAGAAAAGACCGAAAAAGCAAAACAAGAAAAAGAAACAGCAAAAGAAAAAAAACCTGTTCATGAAAAAGAAGCAAAGCTAACAATAAAAACAAAACTAAAAAAAGCAATAACTGGAAAAATAAAACTTACTGAAAAAGACCTTGAACCAATCTTATGGGACTTCCAACTTGAACTGCTTGAAGCAGATGTTTCAATTAACACAGCTGAAAAACTTTGTTCAAAAATAAAAGAAGAATTAATAGATAAAGAAATTCCAAAAGATGAATTTGAAGAAAAAATAAAACAAAGTCTGAAGAAAGCAGTTGAGGAAGCAATAATAGAACCTGACTTTGACATTTTGGAAGAAGCAAAAAAGAAAAAGCCTTTTGTAATTCTTCTTCTTGGGCCAAACGGTCATGGGAAAACAACCACAATAGGAAAATTAGCCGCATATTTTCTTAAAAATGGGCTAACATGCGTTATAGCAGCTTCAGATACTTTTAGGGCAGCTGCAATAGAACAACTAGAAAAAATAGCTTCAAAAGCAGGCGTGAAAGTAATAAAACACAACTATGGAGCAGACCCTGCAGCAGTAGCATTTGACGCAGTAAAACACGCAAAAAGCAAAGGAATTAACGTGGTCTTAATAGATACTGCTGGTAGGAGTGAGCTAAACAAAAACCTGATGGAACAAATGAAAAAAATAGCAAGAGTAGTCAGCCCTGACCTAGTAGTGTATATAGGGGAAGCAGTAGCAGGAAACGCAGCAGTAGAAGAAGCTAAAAAATTCAACGAAGCAGTAAACATTGATGGCGTGATAATGACAAAAGCAGACTGCGATGCCAAAGGAGGAAGCATCCTCTCCATATCAAACGAACTAAAAAAGCCAATACTCTTCATTGGAACAGGGCAAGAACTAAAAGACCTACTGCCCTTTAAAAAGGAATGGTTAATTAATAAGTTATTTGATTAAATAAAAGCATGCTGAAAAAAGTAAAAGAAGTATTCTCAAGAATAACCAAAGCAAGCATAGTAGATGAAAAACTAATCGAGGAAGTGATAAGGGAAATTCAAAGAATTCTGATAACTTCTGATGTGAATATAAGATTAGTTCAAGAGCTTTCAAAAAAAATAAGAGAAAGAGCGTTAAAAGAGGAACTTCCTCCAGGGCTTTCAAGAAAAGAGCACTTAATAAGAATACTTTACGATGAGTTAGTAGAGATTCTTGGAGGAGAAAGATACAACCCAAAACTTGAGCCTCATAAGATTCTCCTTGTTGGTCTTTATGGTTCTGGAAAAACAACCACTGCAGCAAAATTAGCAAAGTTTTATTCTAAAAGAGGGCTGAAGACCTGCATTTTAACTACTGACACTTGGAGGCCTGCTGCTTATGAACAGTTAAAGCAGCTTGGAGAGGAAATAAAAATACCTGTTTTTGGGGCTCCTGAAGAAAAAAATGCTTTGGATATAATAAAGAAAATACAACCAGAGCTCAAAAAATATGAAGTGGTAATAATAGACTCTGCTGGAAGAGATTCTCTTAATGAAGAATTAATCGAGGAAATAAAATCAATAGCAGCAGAATTAAAGCCTGAAGAAATATTTTTAGTCATTTCAGCTGACATTGGGCAAACAGCGTTAAAACAAGCTGAAAAATTCAAGGAAAGCATTGGATTGACAGGAGTAATAGTAACAAAGGCAGATGCAAGTGGAAAAGCAGGAGGCGCTTTGACAGCATGCCATGTTGCTGGAGTGCCTGTTGCTTTCATAGGTACTGGAGAAAAGCTTGACGAGTTTGAGGTTTTTAATGCTGAAAAGTTTGTTGCAAGGATTCTTGGATTCCCTGACTTAGGGGCATTACTTAAAAAAGCACAAGAAGTGGTTGAAGAAACTGAATTTAATCCTGAAGACCTGCTAAAAGAGAAGTACACTTTGAAAACTTTCTATAAGCAGCTTGAAGCTACTAGGAAAATGGGTCCTTTGAAGAAAGTGCTTGAAATGCTTGGAGTTCAAAGCATGCCGCAAGACCTGATTGAAACGAGTGAAGAAAAGCTCAAAAAATTCAAGTACATAATGGACTCGATGACAAAAGAAGAACTAGAAAATCCTGAGATAATAAAAGCAAGTAGGATCAAAAGAATAGCAAAAGGAAGCGGGACTACCGAGAGTGAAGTGAAAGAGTTATTAAAACAATATGAAATGAGTAAAAAAATGCTTAACAAAATAAAGAAAGGAAAAATGAAAAACATGAAAGCTTTAATGAAAAGATTTCAATTAAGCGGGTTTTAGGTGGGAAAATGAGGTTTTTCTTAGTAAAACTAAACCATGAGCTTGAAGACTTTAACCTTAACAATCTTACCTCTCAAAGAATAGACTTAGTTGCAAGATGCATTAATGCAGCACTATGGCTTGATAAGAACATAAGAAGAGACGTAAAAATCATCTTTCATTTTAAAAATAATAAAGTGATAGAAGTTGATGGAAAAATAAAAGGAATGCGTCCTGATGAAAGAAGTATTGCTGGGTTCATTAAACACTTACTTGAAGGAAAAAAATATCCTGGAATAAAACTCTACGAAAGCTCGTTCGAAGAGCTTGTTGAAAACCAAGAACATAAAAAAGTATTCTTATTAGATTTAAAAGGAAAACCAATAGAAGAAGAAAAAGAATTAAAAGACTCATTATTTATCTTAGGAGATGATAAAGGAATAAACTTAAACTTTGGCGCTGAAAAGTTAAGTCTTGGGCCAAAAAGTTATCTTACTTCCCACTGCATTGTGGTCATAAATAATTACCTTGACAAGTTAGAGGTTGGCAAAAATGCTTGAAGAATTAAAAAAAGAAATAAACATTGATGAAATTTGTGATCATTGTCTTGGAAGATTGTTTTACTTAAAATTTAAAGGGTATCCTATTGAAAAAATAGGAGCATGCCTGCGAATAGCGAAAAATGAAAAAGAATTAGAAAAACTGTTAAAAGAAGAGAAAGTAAAACCTAATGATGAAATAAACTGCATGATTTGTAAGAATATCTTCAATGAAAACAAAAAGTATGAAAAAGAATTGCTTGAAAAAGCAGCTGAACAAGAATTTAACACTTTCCTGATAGGATGCCATGTTCCTGAAGAAATTTTAAGTGCTGAGGAAAAACTCTGGGAAAAAACAGGAATAGAATACTGCATTCCAATAAAAAAAGAAATAGACATGCGCTTCGGAAAATTTCTTGCTAAAAAACTTGGGAAAAAAGTAAGCATAGAAAATCCCGATGTCTTGTTTATAATAGATTACACGAAAGGGAAAATAAGCAAAAAGATAAATCCGTTGTTCATAAAAGGAAGATACAGGAAACTGGTAAGAGGAATACCTCAAACTAAATGGCCATGCAGAAACTGTCATGGCAAAGGCTGTGAAAAATGCAATTTTACAGGAAAACAATATCAAGAGTCAGTGGAAGAACTAATAGCTGCTAAGTTAATTGAAATGACCAAAGCAATTGGTTCAAAATTTCATGGTGAAGGAAGGGAAGACATAGACGCTTTAATGCTTGGCAGTGGAAGACCATTCATAATTGAATTAATAGAACCAAAAATCAGAAACATTGACCTGAAGAAAGCTGAAGAAAAAATAAACTCTTATGCTAAAGGAAAAATTGAAGTAAGCGACCTTGAATTTTCTAATAAGAAAGAAGTAAGAATACTGAAAAGCACTGACAGAACAAAGACTTACGAATGCATTATAGAATGCGATGAAAAAGTTACAGAGGAAAAACTTAGAACTCTTGAAAAACAGTTTGACAATAAAATTATTAGTCAAAGAACCCCTAAAAGAGTAGCTCACCGCAGGGCGGATAAAATAAGAAAAAAGAAAATATTCTCTGTAAAAACCGAAAAACTTACAGACAACAAATTCAAAGCAATAATAAAAACACAATCAGGAACTTATGTAAAAGAACTAATCTCAGGGGATGATGGAAGAACAAAACCAAGCTTTTCAGACTTTATTAAAAACTGTAAGTGCGTTGAACTTAACGTAATCAAAGTAGGTGACGAATAATGCTTGAAATAATAAGACTAATAATTGCTCTTCTATTCACAGGAGTTTGCGCATATACTGATTATAAGACAAGGTATATCCCTGAAAAAGCTGCTTGGGTGCTTTTAATCCTCTCAATCCTCTTAGCATTACTGCTAAAAGAATTCCAAAACCTTTTGATAGCTAGTGTCATTTTTTCAATAGGTTTCTTAGCTTACCTCACTGGAAGAATTGGTGCTGGAGACGTGTTCGTAATAACAATAATAACCCTACTTGTTCCAAAAACCCCTTCAAGTATTCCCAGTTATTTTGGAATAAAAACAATCCCAACTCCTTTTCCTTTTATATTTTCAACTTTCATACTAGCAGCATTAATAGGCCCAATGCTTATCCAGCCAATAAAAATGTTCATACGCCTTAACAAGAACAAACACAAGATAAAAAAATACAAAGAAAAACTAATAACAGGACTGCTTACAGCAGCATTATTTGGATTCACTTTAATAGTAATAAGCCAGTTCAACAAGTTATTCCTCTTGCTAACACCATCAATCACAATCTCAACATTAATTTTACCATTCAAAGAAGACCTTCTAAAACAATTTGCTATCAAAAAGAAGATCTCAGAACTTGACGAAGATGACGTAATAGCAACTGAATTCATAAAGTCAGAGGTCTTGAAAAAACTTGGAATAAAAAGAAAAACATTACTAAAAAGAGAATTAAAAAAAGTGAAACAAAAAGCTAAAAAGCAAAGAATAAAAACTATCTTAGTTTATGACAATCTCCCGCCTTTTCTCCCTTACTTGCTCTTAGCAATGATAATAAACTTAATAACAGGAGACTTCTTTACGTATTTTTTACTTAACTCTTGAAATCACTTTTCCTTTAACTACTTCAAACTCTACATTATCAAAAAATTTTTGAGAAATAATCATGTTTGTATGACAATGGTTTGAAACTTTGCTCGTGGCAAAAGAACAACTTTCTTTAGTAGCTGAAGTTATCATTGCCATATATGGGATCAAATTATCTGCTAAGTGGCTGTCAACAACAGCCTGTGATTCTTCTAAAAACTTAACAGCAGCTTCTCTTCCAACTTCTTCAGCAGGCTTGCCTTTTTCACCTAAAGCATCAGCGCCAACAAAACCCTGCCACAAAGTACAAGAAGAACCCTTGTTTCCATCGCCAACAAAATACCTTATATTAAGCTCGTAACCACTTTCTCTTAATAACTGTTCAGCTGCTTTAGCCTGTCTTTCAGCAACTGAATAAGGAAGAGAACAACACACTGAAACTCCTTGAACTTCTCTTGAATCATCCTTTTCTAAAAAATCAAAAGGAGAGAAAACAGAGCCTTCCAAGTTTACAATAACTTTACCTCCTCCTTCAGGATAATATCCTCTTCTGAGTATTCTTAAGTCAAACCTGAAACCAAAAGACTCAAAAGCAGGCCTTATCACATTATCAAAATAATCAATAGTAGGACTCCATCTCACCTCAGTCCCACCTAAAAGCGTGAGTCTTAAGTTATGTTCATGCAAAGCAAGAAGCAAAGCCTGAAGAATCAAAGTAACACTTCCAGCGGTTCCAACGTTAACTTCATAATCATCAATCCCTGAAAACTTTTCTGGTGAGAAATAAAGTTCTTTAGAACCAACAAAATTTCCCTTAACTTCAGCATTAAATAACTCTGCCAAAGCATTCACTACTGAAAAATGCTGAGGTCTTAGCCCAGGTTGCTTTCTCTTAGCCCTAATATTAATTATTTTAACAGGAGTGCCTGTAAAACATGATAATGCAAGCGAAGTTCTAATTATCTGCCCCCCACCTTCTCCGATACTACCATCAATCACTATCATAAGACACTCACTGACAATGTCACCAATAGCAAAAGCAGAATAGAAGCAGCGGTCAACTCTTTTAAAGAACTCTTAACTACTTCTTTGCGTTTGTAGAAGTAAGCAACAATAAGAGTACTTAGAAAACTTCCAACTTGAGCTAGAGCAAGGCTAAAAGCAGCAATCTGCGGGGAAATCTGAGAAGCTGACATCAAAGAAACTAAAGAAATGACAACTGCTGAAGTGCTGATTATGCCTCCGAAAAATGAAAGCAGGCCAACAGCTCCTGAAAAGCCCTTAAACAGATCAAGTAAAGTAAACAAAACCAAAACATATACTCCAAGTTTTATTCCTGAAGAAACATTGAAAGGGGAATCAACCTTAAACCTCTTAACTCTTACTTTTTCAAGCTTCCTAACCCCTAACAATAAAAGAAAAACTACTGAGACAAAACAAGGAATAAACAAATAAGTTATGGTGGTTGGTTCAAAAACCATCATAAGAAAAGCGTTTCTGAACAAAGAAGCAGCATTCGCTATTAAAAAGCCAGCAAGAACCACAGGCATGAAAGTCTTGCTTTTAAGATTCTCAAACAAAGAAATAACAGTAGCAACAGAAGAGACAACTCCACCGAAAAAACCCACTGCCTCAACTTCATGAGCAGCACTCATAAACCTTGAACTAAGAAAAGCAGCAAAATTAATCAAAGAAACCAGAACAATCAACATCCAAATCATCATCAGGGGAAAAGTGATACCATAAATAGTTACAGAATCAGGGATAATAGGGTATATTATTCCAAGAAGTATTAAAAACTCAAGTAAGTCCCCTACTTCTCTTTCAGTAAGATGTTCAACCAACTTATGAAGCCTTTCTTTTGAAAACAAAACAACTGAAACGATTATGCTTAAAGAAATTGATTCAGTAAAATAACCCAAACCAACAAAAGCTCCTAAGAAGTAAGTTATTGCTATGGACATGTGAGTGGTAAATCCCCTTCCTTTCTTTTGCTTTATACCTGAAAAATAAAGAAGTAAAGAAACAGCAGCTACAAACAAAAAACCAGCAAGAATCAAAGCATCGCTAATCATTGAAGTTAAAGCCCCGAACAAAGAGATTAAAGAAAAAGTCCTTAAACCAACAACTAATTGCTTCTTTGAATACTCTCTTTCTAATCCAATAAGTGCTCCAACAAAAATTGCTAAAAGAACCTTTTCTAAGAAAAGAGGAGTCATAAAAGCTTCTCCTTCCCAGCCTTCTTAACTCCTTCAACTATTTCCCTGACTTTAGCTTCAACATCAATTGTATCTTCAATAACCGTGCCAGTTACTATCATATCTGCTCCTGCTTTCACTTTTTCATATGCTGTATTACCATCTCTTATTCCACCGCCAACCACCAATGGAATAGTAAGCACTTTCTTTGCAATTGAAATCATCTCATTTGGAACAGGTTCTTTAGCTCCACTGCCTCCTTCAAAATAAACAAACTTCATACCCATGTACTCTGCTGCTAAGGCAAAAGCAGAAGCTATCTTTGGCTTGTTTCTTGGAATACTATTAGCATCCCCATAGAACTCAACAGAAGTTTTTCTGCCTGACTCTATAACAATATACCCCATTGGAATTGGTTCAAGTCCAAGTTTCTTTACAGCTACTGCTCCAAAAGCTTGAGCTTGAGCAAGCCAATACCTTGACCTTGAATTAAGAAGAGTCATGAAAAAAATAGCATCAGCATGAGCTGAAATATCATTGATATTTCCTGGGAAAAGAATCACTGGAAGTTTTGAATTTGCTTTTATTGACTGAATGCAGTCATCAAGCATTGTCCTATCTCCACCTGAACCCCCGACCATTATTGCATCAGAGCCTGCTTTCTCGACTAATGCTGCTATTTCACCAGCTTTTTCAGGTGACTGGTTTTCAGGATCAATTAAGGACAAATGCACTGCTCCTTCTTTTTTAATTTTATCAAGCAAGTAATCATAAACCTTCATTCTCTTTCCACCTCACTATTGATTACATCATAAAGGTTTAAAATAATACTCCTAAAAGAAAACCTAACAAAGCAGTAAATTGCCCGAGCATTGTAATTCTTCTAACAGATTCAAGATTTGATAACCTTACAGCTTTAACCACAGCGTAAACCCAAAGCAAGTCAGTAATGACTATGAAAGAAAGATAAACATAATCCATTAAGAATTCTTTAATCGCAAAAAATGGATAAAATGATAAAATAACTGCTGATAAAACAAAAGGAACAGCAAGACAAACAGCCTTTGTCTTTCCAAAGACTATTGCAAAAGTCTTTCTTCCAGTAAGTTTATCTCCTTCGTAATCCTGAACTCCTTTTATTAGTTCTCTTCCAGTTCCTGCCAGAAAAGCCATCGCAGACAGAACTATCACAGAAGAAGGTATTTTTCCATGAACAATACCTCCAAAAATGAAAGGAACAGCCATAGAAGCTGCTGTAAAAAAATTACCTAACAAAGGAGTATTCTTAAAATAAAAGCCATAAGAAAAACCAATTAACGCAAAAACAGATGCTATTAAAAAAGCAGGAAAGTTAATTGAATAAGCAAGGGTTAAACCAACTGCAAAAAACAACAATGAAAGCAACACTGCTGTTTTTTCATTTACTGTTCCTCTTGCAAGAGGCCTGTCATATCTTTTATTGAGCATGTCTGTTTTTCTATCAAAATAATCACCTATCATAAAAGAAGCTGCTTGAATAAACAATCCAGTCAAGCCAGCTTTTAAAAACAAGTAAAAAGGCGGGAAAGACTTTAACGTGATTATCTCGCCAACTAAAATTGCTATTACCACTAATATGCCATGATCAAATCTTGCAAGATCATAAAAATCCTTAAAATTCATGGCAACCACATCAAATTACTCCAGTTGATTCAAGAGCTTTCAAAGCAGTATGCCTGTCAAGTTTCAGATGTTCTATTATCGTGTATCTTTCTGGTTTTATTTCCTTTGCTTTAAGCATTGCTTCAAGCACCTGTGAGCTTGTCACACCAAGTTTTTTAGCAGTAGTTGGACACTTCGCAACTTCTAATGCATTCCTCACTTTTTCCCAATTGTTCCCCTGTAAGTAACTCATGACTATTGTGCCAAGCCCAACCTGAAGCCCGTGAAGATTTGGCTTTTTAAGAATCAAATCGAGAGCATGAGAAAACTTATGCTCTGAACCTGACGCTGGTCTTGAAGACCCTGCAATACCCATTGCTGCTCCTGAAGAAATTAAAGCTTCAAGTAAAACATTAAGCCCTCTTTCTGTTCTTTTCCTGATTTCATAAGCATTATTCATAACCATCTTTGCAACCATTAAAGAAAGTGAAGAAGCATAATCCCCATAATACTCTCCTTTAATGACATGGCCTAAGCTCCAGTCTCTTACTGCACTGTACTTTGCAATCGCGTCACCAAAACCAGAAGCAATAAACCTGTAAGGGGATTTTTTTATGATTTTAATATCAGCAATCACTCCTATTGGCGGCTTTGCAACTAAAGATTGCCTGTGACCATTAAAATAAAGAGAAGCAATAGGTGAGGAAATTCCATCATTAGAACAATTAGTTGGAATGCTTACAAAATCTATTCCTGCCTGGAAAGCAGCTAACTTTGAGACGTCAATTATTTTTCCACCACCGCAAGCAAAAATCAAGTCAACTTCCTGAGCTTTCACTTCACTTATTAATTTTTTAACCTCTGAATACCTTGGCTCTGTAATGATGAACCTTTCAGAATCAACTACTTTTGACACTTTTTTTCCAGCTATTTTTTCAGTCTTTTTACCTGTAACAACAAGAATACCATTATACCCTTCGATAAACTCTGATGCTTTTTCAAGCACTTTTTTTCCTATTATTACTTTTGAAGGAAGATTTATTCTTTTGTAAGGTTGCTTCTTTCTTTTAAGCATGCTATTAAATATCCTCTTCGGCATTTATAAAACCTATGTTCGTCAATCCCCCAGAAGCCAGTTTATGTTAGAAAAAGCCTGTTCCTTAGTTCCTAAAAAACCATGACCCGGAAGCAAATGCTCAAACTCAAGCTCTTTTATTTTCTTAAGGCTCTCAACTAACTGTGCTTCATTGCCGCCAAGTAAATCAGTCCTGCCAACCCCATCAGCAAACAAAGTATCACCACTTATCAAAATTCTAAGATTTTTTTCAAACAAACAAATACTACCAGGAGTATGACCTGGAGTATGAATAACCTTAAACACGACATCACCAAGCCTTATTTCATTAGGAATAGGAAGAGGGTTGACTCTTACAAAGTTTTTTGAAAAACTTTCATAACAAGAACCAATCCCTGTCTTAATCATGGGAATATCAAAAGCATGCGTGAAAATTTTTGCTTTACTAAAAAGATAATCATTTCCCCAATGGTCAAAATGACCATGAGTATTAATAACTAAATCAACTTCATCAAAACTAATACCATAATCCTTATCACCAAAGCCAGGGTCAACAATGCAAACTAATTCATCTTCAATGACATAAGAGTTTGAAGAAAAATCATTGCTAAGTAACACTTTTACTTTTCCAAACTTCATGTAACTCACAAGTTAGAACTAACTGGTTTTTCAATAATATTAAATAGTTGAACCACTTAAAATAATTAGTTAAGATTTAACTGGGAGTTGCGCGAGCCATGGTCGTTGAATTCTTGGACAACTTTGATGAAATAAAACAAAAAATTCTTGAACACACTGGCTGGAGTGAAGAGGAACTAAATGAAAAACTCTCAAAAAAACAAGAAGAATATGGTGGGCTTTTAACTGTTTCTGGAGCAGCTTACTCCATAGCAAAAGACTTAGGAGTTGATCTTAATGAAGGCAATGAAACAAAAATAAAAGACTTAGCAGACGGAATGACATTCATAACAATAATTGGAAGGATAAAAGCAGTCGGGCCAACAAGAAGCTTTTTCACAAAAACAAGAAAAGGAAAAGTAACTAATCTTGAAATAAGTGATGAGACTGGGGAAACAAGACTTGTGGTCTGGGGTAAAGAAGAACAAATTAAAAAACTTTCAAAAAACGACTTGATAAAAGTAACAAATGCTTATACTAAAAACAACAATGGGAGAATAGAAATTCATGCAGGGACAAGAGCAGAAATAAAAGTAATCAACGATGACAATTCAAGCATAAAAAAACACGAAGAAAAAATCCTAAAACTATCAGAAGTAAATGATGAAATAACAGACTTTGACTTTTACGCAAGAGTTGAAAGAATAAACCCATGCTATGAGTTTAACAAAAATGGAAAAATAAGCAAGGTATCAAGCATTGTAGTAAATGATGGGACAGCAGCAAAGAGACTTGTATTATGGGAGCCTCATGCTGAACTAGTTAATGAACTTGCAATAAACGACCTAATCAAAGTAGAAAATGCTTATTCAAGAAAAAACCAAGAACTTGAAATCCACTTAGGATGGAAAGGAAGAATAATAAAAAACCCAGAAGGAATAGAAATACCTGAAGTAAAAATTAACAGAAAAAAAATAAGTAAATTAGACGGCACAGAAGAATACGTTCAAGTAAAAGCAGACGTAGTTGAAGTATTTCAACCAACAATAATAAAAATATGCCTGAAATGCGGAGCAACAGTACTAAACCAATCATGCACCTGCGGGTCAAACGAATTCATGAAAACACTAATAATAAACGCAATAATTGACGATGGCACTGGAAACCTTAGAACTACTTTTTACAGAAGACTTGCTGAAAGATTTATTGGAATGAATGCTGGCGAATATGAAGCAAACCAAGAAATCTTCAATAAAAAAAGGAAAGAACTGCTTGGGCAAGAATTAATATTTTCAGGCACAATGAAAAAAGTTCCTGAGTTTGATAGAATTGAACTAATCGTGAAAAACTTCTCAAAACCAAATTATGCTAATGAATTAAAAATGCTTGAGGGGATGATATGAGTAAAAAAATAGTGAGCTTAGAAGACCTACCAGGAGTAGGAACCACAACAGCTGAAAAACTAAGGGAAGCTGGCTTTACTAGCTTAGAAGCAATAGCAGTAGCAAGCCCAGGAGAACTAATGGACGCAGCAGGGCTGGGTGAAACAACTGCTGGGAAAATAATAGCAGCAGCAAGAGACGCGTTAGAAATTGGTTACGAGACAGCTGATAAAATCCTTGAAAGAAGAAGTAAAGTAAACAGGCTTACAACAGGTTCAAAAGCTTTAGATGATCTATTAGGAGGGGGTGTTGAAACCCAAGCAATAACAGAAGCTTACGGTGCTTTTGGGTCTGGAAAAACACAACTAGCTTTACAACTTGCAGTAAACGTGCAACTTCCAAAAGAACAAGGCGGGCTTGAAGGCGCATGCTTGTTCATTGATACTGAAAACACATTCAGGCCTGAAAGAGTAAAACAAATGGCTGAAGCAAAAGGACTTGACCCAATCGAAGCCTTAAAAAAAATAGTGGTGGCAAGAGCATTTAATGCAGACCATCAAATGATAATAGTTGAAAAAGCAAACAAAATAATCGACGAACACAACGTAAAACTAATAGTAGTTGACTCTTTAACATCAAGATTCAGATCAGATTTTACTGGAAGAGGAACACTTGCAGACAGACAACAACGTCTCAATAGGCATCTTCATACCCTGCAAAAATGGGCAGACATATATAACTTAGCAGTATTTGTTACAAACCAAGTAATGGCGAATCCTGGAATGCTTTTCGGAGACCCCACAACACCAATAGGAGGTCATATTGTAGGACATCAAAGCACCTACAGATTGTACTTAAGAAGGTCAAAAGAAAGCAAAAGAATAGCAAGACTCGTTGACTCGCCATGCATGCCTGAAGGAGAAGCAGTATTCAGGGTAACTTCAAGAGGAATAGAAGACTGATGAAGTATGAAACTTAAAAGCACTCTAATGCTAGTAATAGTGAGTATTGTTCTTACAAGCGCGTACTACGAGTTGACAGAAGCAAATGAAATATGTGCTGAAGGAGAAGTGAAAGTGTTCTTTTGTCCAGAAGATGCTTGTGCTGATGCAGTAATTTCACTAATTGACTCAGCAAATGAATCAGTACACGTCGCTGTTTATTCTTTCACTCTTGACAGCATTGCAGATGCTTTGATAAGAGCAAAACAAAGAGGTGTTGACGTAAAAGTAGTACTTGAATCACAGCAAGTAAGCCAATACTCTGTCTATGAAAAGTTAAAAGACGCTGGGATTGACGTACTCCTTGACAGCAATCCTGCTTACATGCATGACAAGATAGCAGTAATTGACGGTAGGATAGTGATTACTGGAAGCTATAATTGGACCAAAAGAGCTACAAACCAGAACAACGAGAACTTGGTAGTAATTTATTCTAAAAAATTAAGTGAAGAATTTGAGGCAGAGCTTGAAAAAATCTACAGCTCTGCCAAAGCATTGGCTTAACTTATTGCTCCTACAGGACAAGTGTTTTTTGCTTGTTCAACGCACGGCAGGGATTCGTTAGCTCCTTGTTTTACCTGTGACTTTCCATCACTTCCCATTTCAAAAACATCAGGGCATATTGCAACGCATGCTCCACAGCCAATGCATTTTGACTTGTCAACTTGAACCATTAACACACCTCCTAATGATTAGAAAATAAAAATCATATTTATAATAATTGTTGCTTCAAATACTATCATGGCAATATTTGTTGTCCACGAGCATCATGCCAGAAAGCTTCACTGGGACCTTAGGCTTGAAATGCAAGGAGTGCTTAAAAGCTGGGCTGTTCCAAAAGAACCTCCGCTTGATGAAAAAACTAAAAGGCTTGCAGTACAAACAGAAGACCATCCTCTTGAGTATGCTTCTTTTGAAGGGGAAATAAAAGAAGGTTATGGCAAGGGAATTGTTAAAATCTGGGACAACGGAAACTATGAGCTGTTGAAAAAAACAGATAAAGAGATAAAAGTAAAATTTGAAGGTAAAAAACTTAAAGGAACGTACGTGTTGCTTCGTTTTCCAAAAGCAGATAAAGGTGAGCAAAAAGCATGGTTGTTCTTCAAAGCAAAAAAACAGGAATAGCTGACCTTCCTCTTCATTATGGCTCAGCTCCAAGATGGCTTTTTGAAAGAATGGTAAAACTTTCAAAACCAATAGCAACTCTAATAATCGAAGATTATGGGTCAAAAGAATTTCTTAAAAGACTCTCTGATCCTTACTGGTTTCAGGCTTTTGGTTGTGTATTGGGGTTTGACTGGCATTCATCAGGACTAACTACAACTGTGTGTGGCGCTTTAAAACAAGCAGGCTTAGAAGAACAGGGAATTAAAATTTGTGGTGGGAAAGGAAAAGCCAGCCTAAAGACTGTTGAAGAAATTAAAAAAAGCGAACTAGGAGAAAAAAAGACTGAAGAACTAATAAAAGCAAGCAGGCTTAGTGCAAAAGTTGACAATTCATGCATTCAGGATGGTTATGAGTTATACCATCATGTGTTTGTCTTTGATGAAAAAGGATGCTGGAGCGTAGTACAACAAGGGATGAATGAAAAAAATGGATACGCTCGTAGGTATCATTGGTTTTCAGGAGAAGTTAAAAGTTTTGTTGAAGAACCTGAAAAAATAGCCTGCGATAAGAAAGAAGAAAAAGTACTTGACTTGGTATCAAAAAAGAGTAAAAAAGCTCAAAAAGCAAGCTTGGATGCTTTAAAAGAAAAAGATTTCCTAAAACTTGAAAAACTAAGGCTTCCAAGACAGCATTCAATAATGCTTACTGCTGCTGAAAAAAAGTTCTTAGAGAAGATAAGTGAACTTGACTTAAAAGATTACGAAGAACTCGTGAGTTTGAAAGGAATTGGAAAGAAAAAGCTAAGAGCATTAGCATTAACAGCAGAACTGGTTTACGGTGAAAAAGCCAGTTGGGAAGACCCTGTAAAATATTCTTTTGCACATGGTGGAAAAGACGGCATCCCGTACCCTGTTGACAGAGCATTATACGATGACACTGTCAAATTCTTAGAAGAAGCAGTAGAGGGAAGCGAAATTGAAAGAAAAGAAAAAAGACTTGCCTTAAAAAGGCTTAGAGAGTTTATAAAATAAAATCAAAGCACTTCTGAAGGCTTGTAAGGAATACCAAACATTTCAGCTGCTTCCTTGCTCAAGGCAAACAAGTTTGACTTCTTGTTCCTTATTCCACTGAGTTCTCTTTGTTTCAAGATGGTAGCGACCATCTTCAACTCTGTCTTTAAAGCATTGACAAAATTAACCACTCCTTCTTCTTTCATAGAGCCTGCTGCTATTAAGAAAGCCCTGCCCATACTGACTCCACTTGCTCCAAGCATCATTGCTTTTGCAGCATCAAGCCCGTTGTTTATTCCTCCAGCAATCAAAACATCAAAACTTAACTCTTTTTCAAGAGCAGCTAAGAAAGCTATTGATGGAATACTTGTCTCATTCATTATTAACCAAGGACTCATTCCAGTTCCACCGCCCAAACCATCAACTGTGAAGCAAGCAATGTTTACTCCTTGTTCTTGTTTTATGGTTTCAAGCGTGTTTGCAAGTCTTATTACTCCTCTGCCAATTCCTGTTTTAACCCAAATCGGCAGGTCAAGTTCAGAGTACTTTAAAAGAACATTTCTTAACTGGTCGTCTGAAAGAGAACCTGGGCTAGCATGCCTTTGAAAAGAACCATCAGGATTCTTTTCAATATGATAACCTAACTCCTCATACTTTTTTGCCTGCTCTTCTCCTTCAAACCTTATTTCTCCGCCAAGCCCTTGTTTTGCTCCTTGGCCAATCTTCACTTCTATTCCATGTGCTCCGTACTCTTTAGCTAGTTCAAAGGCATTCATAGCCATGTCATGCTTGTTAGCTTGGACAATTACAGCACCCTTTCCAGAATAATTATCAAGATAAGGCTGAATCCTTTCTTTTAATCCTTCTTTTCCATAAGTAGCGATCACATTTTCTCCAATCACCATTGGAATTCCAGCCCTTGCAGCACCAACTGCTAAAGCTTCTCCTTTAGTATGAGCCACTTTAGTAGAACCCATTGCTGCTATTGCTATTGGAACGCTAACTTCAAAACCCCCTAAAACAGTTTCAGTCTTCACAGTGTTGAAGAAAATTTCATCTCCATAAAGTTCAGGGATTATCTGAATGTCTTCTAATCCAGGAGCTCTTTTTTCAGCTCCAAACTGCCCTGCTCCAAAAGGCTGCGGGAATAAAGTCTGACCGGTCTTTGATTTTAAACCAACTTCACATTGGCCGCATTGAGTACAAGTAGCACAAAGACCTGACTGAGTAACATGCTCTGGAAACAATAATTTAGTTCCAGTAGCTTGGCTTGCGTTAAGATGTCTTCTCGTTCCTCTTACAGAATAATCCATAACCACCCCTCCTAACAAAAATAAGTTCAAGTTATTTTATCATTGATCAATTAATAAACCCTTTGTCAGGTAAAAAACTACTCAGAAAATTGAAAAGTTTTTTAAACAAAAGCAGTGTAATCAAACTCATGGAAAGAGTAAAAACAGGAATCTACGGCTTAGATGAACTAATAGAAGGTGGATTTCCAAGAGGAAGGACAATCTTAGTAAGCGGAGGATGTGGTACTGGTAAGTCAATTTTTGGAATGCAATACGCTTATCTTGGAGCAACTGAATTCAACGAACCATCCATTTTTGTTACTCTTGATGAAAGACCAAAAATGCTAAGGGAAGACATGCTTAGATTCGGGTGGGATATTTCAAAAGCAGAAAAAAAAGGAAACTTCATACTAATAGACGGTTCCTCAGCAAAAATAGGCTATCCGTCAGATGAGAAATACTCCCTGCCTCAAACAGGAGTAAACATTGACAGGCTGCTGCTTAAACTAACCCAAGCAATAGACCAGATAGAAGCAAAAAGAGTAGTAATCGACTCAATAGCAGGAATAGGACTCCAAGCAGAAAAAGAACAGGAAATAAGAAAAGCAATACTAAAAGTAAACTACTTGCTAATGAAAACAGACGTGACAACAGTAATAACCTCTGAAATCCCAGAACAAATAGACCACGGACCATTAACCTTTTCAAAATATGGTGTTGAAGAATACGTTGCTGACGGAGTGATAATCTTAAGTTACTCTCATTCTCATGAAGAATACAACAGGACAATGTTCATCAGAAAAATGAGAGGCACTAAACACTCAGAAGACATACTCCCAATGCAGATAACAAGTAAAGGAATAGTAGTAAGAACTCCTGAAGAAGCTTTCAACCTATAAGATTTATAAGCTGAGCCTGATTTTTAATCAAACATGGTTGAAAGAGAACCAACAGGAATAACAGGGCTTGATGAATTAATAGAAGGTGGGTTTCCAAAAAACTCAGTCATACTGGTAAGCGGAAGCCCTGGAACAGGGAAAAGCATCTTCGCACAACAATTCTTATACACTGGAGCAAATGAGTTCAAAGAAAAAGGATTGTACATCTCCTTTGAGCAAAGAATCCCTGAAATATTCGAGCAAGCAGCAAGGTTTGGATGGAATTTTCCTTCATTAGAAAGACAAGACCTCTTAAAATTCTTCTTCATAGACATGACTCAAAGAAAACTAGACCCAGAACAAACACACATAGACTTAATAAAAAGCATTATAAGAGAACACAGGCCAAAAAGAATAGTAATCGATAGCATAACCCCTCTAGCTAACATTCCAGTCCCAATAGAAGAACTAGCAAACTACGGAATAATCTCAGAACTTTCTTCCTTCATGCCGAACATATCACAAGAACTAATAACAAGATTCCAAGTACACAGGCTAATAATGACTTTAAAAGACTTCAAAGCAACAAGCGTCATCACCAGTCAAATCCCAAAAGACTCAAAATGGCTTTCCTCTGATAAAGCATCAGAATTCCTAAGCGACGGACTAATACTCCTCAACTTTAACACTGGAAGTGAGTTTACAAGAACACTGACCATTGAAAAAATGAGAAACACCAAACACTGCGAAGAAACCCTTGCAATGCAAATAACAAACAAAGGAATAGTTGTTAAAAAACCAGAAGAATTACTATAACTCAACTAATGTTCCTTGTTTAAGCATAATCGTCTTGTATCCTTTTTTCCTTTTTCTTATCACTGATTTATCAACAGTTCCAGACATTATCTCATGAGGCAAACAATATAATACGTCAAAATGAGATATTCCAAAGCGTTTTCCTATTTCTTCCCTTAGTTTTCTTGACTTCGCTCTGCTTAAAAGAACTGGTTTATGAGCGTAACATGATAAGTAATTCCACTCACGAAGATTTTCAATAAACAATTCAGCTTCTTCACTTTTGAAAGGATAACTCTTTATGAACTCTTCTTTTTCCTGTTTCAAACGCAACATTCTTTCAACATCAAAACTTGAAAGTATTTCTCTTAATCTTCTGCCAGCTACTGCTGCTCCATTTGATAAATATTCTTTTAACACGAGCCAGGAATATTTCTTACCAAGCTCTTCATCAGACAAATCATCTGCTTCTCTTACAGCTCTTATTTTTTCTTCAGTTGCAAGAGTGATTGGCGGATTGCTTAATTGTAAAAAATCATTAATTGGGATGTTAAAAAAACTTCTATTACTGATTTCTCTTTCAACGCAATCTGTTACAAGATTTATAAAAGTTGAGGCTTTCTCAGCAAGATAACAACAATCAAGAAACTCATCATAATCTTTTTGCAGAGTATTGCTTTTTTTAAGATCACTCATTACTTCAGAAGAAAGCTTCTTAACTCCTTGTTTTTTATAAAAAAAACTCAATACTGTCGAAAAAAAGCCATCATAAAACTCCAAAGTATTATTAGAAAAGTAATAATTTGATACGTCAGAACCAAGAGGATACGGGTCTCGCAAAGAGTACTTTAAAGCAAAATCTCCAAAAGAACATAGAATAGCATAATTACATATCGTTGTCTTGATTGGAGAACGTGGTTTTTGAACTGCTCTGTCAAAGAACCCTAATGATCCCTGCACCTGCATCTAATTCTACCTTTTTCCCTTTTAAGTCAGGGACATTTGCTTTTACAACACAAGGAACATTAAACTCTCTTGCGATTATTGCCCCATGACTTAACAAACCGCTTCTTTTAAGTATCATTCCTTTAGTTTTCTTAGGATCTATTATTTCATAAGGCTTCAAAGTATCAGCTAAATAAATACCTTCTTCATCAAGAGAATCAACTATTATCCCAACTACTCTCCCAGGATTAGCACAAACCCCTTTAAACTCCATATCTTATTCCTTCCAAAAAGCAAACATATTCTACGCTTACCAACCCCAATCATCACCCATCAACAATCGCCTCAGCTTATAATTATCATATGGCAATATAAAAGCCTTCTCACGTCAATAAACGAAAAATCAGTATTCTCTGTTTACCATGTAATCTGCTATACCTACCAAGAAATCCTTAGAATCAGGGTCAAGGTCAGCTTTATCTAATGCTTTCTTTCCTTTCTCAACAAGTTCAAGGCATAATTGTTTAGAGTAATCAAGCGCACCTGTCTCTTTTATTATGTTCCTTACTTCTTCAAGCTGTTCAGGGGTTAAATTCCTGTTACCCAACGCGTTCTTTATCTTTTGCTTTTGTTCATCATCTGCTCTTTCAAAAGCTTTAAGGATGAGCAGTGTTCTTTTCCCTTCTTTTAAATCTGAGTCAGCTGGTTTTCCAAGCTTTTTCTCATCTCCGAACATTCCAAGAATATCATCAAACACTTGAAAAGCTATTCCTACGTTTTCGCCATACTCTTCCATTACTTTTAACTGGTCTTCATTCCCACCGGCAAGAATTACACCTATTTGAAGAGGGCCAGTGACAGTGTACAAACTTGTCTTAAACTTATGAACAGTCATCACATGCTTTTCAGTAACCTGCTCAACAGGCAGTTTTTCAATTATTAAATCAAGAACTTGCCCATAACCAGTATACCTTGCAATAGTAGAATATCTTTTAATAGCTTTTACCTTTAAAGCAGGATCAAACCTTGCTGTTGCAAGCAGCTCATAACCTAAAGTAAAAACAATATCCCCTGCATTAACGGCTATTGAATTTCCAAAGTGCTCTGCTTCTTCCAATGAAGAATCAATCCTTTCCAAATACCAATCACGGTAAATGCTGTGAACAGTCCTTCCACCTCTCCTGACCTCGTCTCTGTCCATTACATCATCATGTATTAGTAAAAATCCTTCCATTGTTTCAGCTGCTAAAGCAGCGTCATAAATCGCATCAAGGTCTTTTCCTCCAACAGCTTTATAACCCTCTACTACAAAAGCAGGTCTTATCCTTTTACCACCCCTAAGGTTATAGTCCTTTATTCTTTCTGCAAGCTCTTTGACATACTCTATTGTCTCTGAAGCGGTCACAGCATGCTGTACTTTCTCATTAAAGTACTTGCTAAGCCTTCTGTCAATTTCCTCTTTATGAGCTAACAATCTTTCAACAGCAGGATTCATAACACTCACTTCAATGTAAGAACACTTATCAAGGCACTAATATAAAAAGCTTACCACGACTAATGACGATATCAAAAAATCACGACTGCAGCTTAAGCCTTCTTAACACGAATTCTTTGTCAAGAGAAGCGAGGAAAGGGCCAAGCCTTGGGCCACGGCTTTTGCCTAAGAAGAGCTGGTAAAACACCATGAAAGCAGTATTTAAAGGAATCTGCTTCTGTTTTGCAGTGTTGTAAACAAACTGCTGGATTTCATCTCCAGTAGCTCCTTTCTCAATGAAGTCAGCTGTTTCAAAAAGCAGTTCTTTGATTTCAGGGCCCCACTCACTTATCATTACGTCAGGAATTTCTTCTTTCACAGTGAACTTGAACTGTTCAGGAGCGTACTTCTGAACCCAGTTCCAAGCAAGTTTTAACCTTAAGTCAGCATTCTCATAAGGGTGATTTATCTTCTTAAGAATCTGCTTTGCTTTTTCAATATCACCTAATGCTATCTGAACCGCGTTCACGCACACTGAAAACTGCGGTAGTTCAACATAACCATGCTCACCTATTCTTGAAAAAAAGTACCTTCTCTTCTCGTTGTCATCAGCTTCAGCCTTGCCGTAGAACGCTTTCCTTGCCTCGTCAAAGTAGTTGTAAACATTCAAAACGTCAGCGTCAAATCCTACTTCAAAAGCCCTGCTTATCTTCGTAGTATACAAGTATCTTACTACTTCTGGTTCGTATACTTCAAGCAAGTCGCTTATAGTGACAATGTTTCCTTTTGAAGAACTCATTTTCTCTTTCTGTCCTTTGAAGTAAACAAACTCGTACATTGGGCCTATTGGCGGCTCATGATTAAACACTTCCTTACAGATTAACACTCCTGTATCCCATGATCCTCCTGAAGCCTTGTGGTCCTTGCCGCTGCTTTCAAAGTCAACGTCATAGAAAGCCCAACGCATAGGCCAGTCAACTCTCCAAACAAGCTTCACTGCGCTAGGATTCTTTCTAAAATCAATGACGTTTTCATTACCGCACTCGCAAGAGTACTTTATTTCATAACCTCCAAGATAAACAGCCTTGGTAGTGTCCTTCCCGCACTTCTCACAGTAAACCCTGACAGGAAGCCATCCTTCTTCTAAAGGCTCTGCCCTGAACCTGTCAAGGATGCTTTTGATTTTTCCAGTGTTCTCCAAGGCTTTTTTCACGTACTCAACAAAAGTTCCTTTGTTATATTCCTCTGAAGCAAAGAAGAAATCAACTTCAACACCACATGCTTTCATTTCATTAACAACAGGCTCTTCAAAATGTTCAGCATAAGAAGAATGACATCCCCAAGGATCAGGAGTCTTGTTCACTGGCAGTCCAATGTACTGCTCCCATTCAGAAGAAACACCAGCAGGAACTTTCCTAAACCTGTCATAGTCATCCCAAAAATACTGGTACTTAGCTTTTACTCCTTTGTCAATTAATGCTTTGAAAACAAAATCCTGGGTTAGTATTTCGCGGAAGTTGCCAGCATGAACCACTCCTGAAGGAGTAATGCCACTCTCTACAACATACTCTTCTTTCTCAGGCTTCCTCTTAACAATCTCATCAGCGTACTGGTCTGCCCAGTGTTTTGACTCCATGCTTTCAATCTCCTTTCAAAAACGGGCCCAGGGGGATTTTCTCCTGCAGGAGAAAAGCTCAGAGAGCTTAGCTCTCTGCAGATTTGAACCCCCGACACCCAGGTTAAGAGCCTGGTGCTCTAACCATTTCAGCTGCAAGAGCTGAAAGCTCAGGAGCGAAAAGCTCCTGCAGAGACTGAGCTATGGGCCCGTGAACAGTTAAGTTATTTTTTTCCAATTACTTTTACTCCATTCATGTAAGGTATTAAAACTTCTGGAACTGTTATTGTTCCGTCCTCGTTCTGGTAGTTTTCAAGAATAGCAACTATAGCCCTGCTGGTTGCTAGTCCCGTAGCATTAAGCGTGTGAACGTATTCTTTTTCACCGCCACGTTTTCCGTATTTTATGTTAAGTCCTCTTGATTGGAAGTCAGTGCAGTTTGAAGTGCTTCCAACCTCAGCATATTTTCCTTGCCTTGGGAACCATGCTTCAATATCATACTGCCTGTAATTTTTTATTGACAAGTCCCCAGAGCATATCTCTACTGTCCTAAAAGGAATCCCTAACTTCTTATAAATTTCTTCAATGTTAGCATGCATTTCTTCAAAGTGTTTTTCAGAGTCCTCTGGCTTGCATATGATTATTTGTTCTACTTTGTTAAACTGATGCATTCTGAAAAGGCCTCTCGTGTCAACGCCATGAGCGCCGATTTCTTTCCTGAAAGCAGTACTAAGCCCAACCATTCTCACCGGCAGGTCTTCTTCTGGTATGACTTCATCAGCGTAAAGCGCTATCAGGGGATGCTCTGAAGTTGGTATAAGGTAAAGGTCTTCTTCCTCAATCTTATACATTACTTTTTCAAAGTCATCCAAATCAATTATTCCTTCGTAAGCTTTTCTTCTAAGCATGTATGGTGGTAATACGAGCCTGTAGCCTTTGTTTATAAGAAAGTCTAACGCAAACCTCTGTAATGCAAGGTCAAGTAAAGCAAGCTCACTGAACAGGTAATTGAATCCTCTTCCAGCTACTTTTGCTGCTTTTTCAAAGTCCCCTAATCCAAGAGCTTCTATGAGCTCGCCGTGTGGTTTTAACTCAAAGCTTTTTTTAACTGGCTCGCCCCACCTTCTTATTTCAATGTTGTCTTTTTCATCTTTTCCTTCAGGAACGTCTGGGTGAAGCATGTTCGGGCATTTCATCAAAAGTGAATTAACTTCTCTTTCCAAAGAGGCTGTTTCTTCTTCAAGGCGTTTTATTTCCTGCTTAAGCTGTTTCATTCTATTGATTTTATCCTCGTTCCTTTCATTTGCTAGTTCTTCACTTACCTTGTTTCTCTCATGTCTTAATTGCTGGAGTTCGTAAAGTTTTTTCCTCCATTCTTCATCTTTTTTTATTAACTCATCTAATGGGAAAGAAGAATGTCTTTTTTCCAGCATTTTTCTTACTTCTTCTGGATTCTCACGGATCAACTTTACATCAAACACTGCCATCACTTCACATAACTTAGCTGAACAATAAAGCGCCCCGGGCCGGATTTGAACCGGCGCTCTCACGGTTAACAGCCGTGCGCTTTTCCGGACTAAGCTACCAGGGCAACTGCTTTTGGTTTTTTAACTAAGCATGATTTCAAACCAATAACTATTACATACTGGACTGAGCGTAAGCGAACGTCCTGTAAATGCCAGCTTTTTGAAGCTGCCGCAAGCAGCACGCGGTTTTAGGGGATTGAAGCGTCAGCGGAAATCCCCTGTCCGCCAGCCGTACGCGGCTGTATGCGCCCGCCGGGAGTTTCAAACCGCATGCTTATTATGAAAAAACTGTTTTTTAAGGCATGCAGTTAATCGAACCCGGGCCTCGGCCGTGGCAGGGCCGTGTCATACCACTAGACTACGGGCGCATAATGTTTAGTCTTCTTTTGATAAGGCTTGTAGGGATTTTTTAATTTTTCTTTCAGTCAAATGTTTTTCATAAGTGTTTTTAATCTTCTGGTTTTTATTCCTTGCTGCAAACAACAAGACTGCTATTATGAGAACCACTACAACGTATTTCATTATTTCAGAGTAATTTATTCGGACTTTAGCCTCTGGGTGTTCATAATTTATTTCATTTACTTGCGTTACTTGAATTCCTTTAACTGAATAGTATGGGTAATCATCACTTGCTTGAAGAGTTATTTTTTGCTGAGAGTCTATTGTAACAACCACTATCGGGAAGGAGTAAACGTACTCTGGTGAGAGAGCTGAAGATAAGTTAAAGTCAAAAGTGATCGTTCTTGAAGAATATGGTGGCACAACTAATGTCTTTATTTTTTCTTTAAGATTAATGTCTTCATCAGTGAATACTCTCACTAAAGAGGCTACTGTGAAAGGATTATCGTTTTTCACTGTCACCATCAACTGGTTGTATGAGCCTGGTGCTGTTTTTTCATGAGCAAGAAGTAGGTGTGTGTTGAATAGCTTTGAAGATGACTCAGTTATTTTTGTAATGAATATTTTTCTTTCAAGAACTGGGTTTACTCCCACTATCTTATCGCTTCCTTTTGAAGGGTCTTCTGCTTCAACTAATTTTATCTTGTCTGCTTTTGTAAAAAACTCTCCGTTTGTTGGGTCTGCTGGAATCCACTTTCCATTAATGTATACTTCAATCCATGCATGTGGGACGTAACTTTCATCTTCAACAAGAAAGCCTTCAACGTATTTGGTTGGGATTCCTATTGCTCTAAGTAACGCTGCTGAGAGGATAGAGTAATCGCCGCATACGCCGTTCATTTCTCTAAGGATCTCTGAAGCTTTTCTCCGAGTTCCTGTCTTTGAAATGTTATATTTCATGTTCTCAAAAACCCATTTTATTATCTCAGCTGTTTTTTCATAATCATCTTCTGCTGATGCTGTAATTTCTTCTGCTTTTTCAATAACTTCTGGTGTTACGTCAACATATTTCGTGCTTTCTAAAAATTTTCCAATGTCACCAGAAGCTGTTGAAAACCTTAAGGGACTAGCATTCACTTCCACTATTGCTTTGTATTCAAATTCTCCGGATAGTTTTACATAGTCACCGTATTCATCTGAAAAAACTTCGTGTGGAGTGATTTGAATTACTTTTTGGGAGGACGTGTTAAAAGGAACTCTTAAAATCAAATACCCATTAGTAACGTTGCCTGTTACTTTATACTCGTAAACAGCTGACTCTTCAAAACCATGTGCTGCAAAAAGAACAAGTAACAGAAAAAGAATCCTCTTCATAAAAAACACTTAACCTTTGAGAATATAAAAACTAATTGGGTTGAAGGCTGCAGGCCTGAAGTCTTGTATCTGCGAGCCGCATGCGGCTCTTTGAAGTTTGTCTAGGGGATTGAGCAAAGCGAAATCCCCTGCCCGCAAGCCGCGCGCGGCTTAATGCGCCGGCCGGGATTTGAACCCGGGCCGTTGGCTTGGAAGGCCAAAGTCCTACCATTCCAGGCATCCAGCCAGTGAGTGACTGGAAGCAGGCTAGACTACCGGCGCAGTTAATTCTTGTTTTCCAGCACGGGCCCGAGGGGATTTGAACCCCCGACACCCAGGTTAAAAGCCTGGTGCTCTGCCACTTCAGGAAACTTCCTTCTTAATTTTTAAAGAAAGGTTCTGAC
>CAZBZN010000006.1:0-35316 GCA_964496415.1 Microcaldota archaeon
TTATTATAGTTACTGCTAATCCAATTATTTTCTTTTTAATATTTTTATCCAGTTTTTTTCTTTCAATTTTTTGTTCTTGTTCTTCTTTTTTCAATACTCCAGTGTCTACTAAGTAATCTATTGCAAATGAAATAAGTTCTTTTGAGTATTTCATTTCTGAGGAAAGTTTTTCAAGGTCTACTTCTCCTTTTTCTTCTTTTATCTTTTGCAGTACTTCATTTATGAAAGGATCTTTGACTTCTTCTTTTAGGATGTTGTACTTACCGCTTATTACTTCTTCTTTGATTAGTTTTTCTCCTTTAGTAATTTCTTTTGTAAGGGTTTTAGCTTTTAATTGAACTATGAATAAGACTATTGCTGCTGTTGAAAGGACTAATATTAAGTATAAAAAGTAATGACTTTCTCCAATTTCTTTAACCCATTTAGTGCTTTCATAAAAGTCTTCTGTCGTGTTTCCTTTAAGGGTAATTGTTTTTCCAGTAGGCTCTTCAAAGATTATTTTATAACCTGGACTGCTTTTTATTCCAGCATAAGGATCAATGTCCTGCCAGTAATTATAGTATGCTCTTATCCATGAGTACATTTTTGAGTCTTTTTTCCCGATTATTACTTTGCAGGGAAGTTCAAGTTTTTTACAGAGTTCTTTTGCGTAAGCAGTCATTCCAAGACTGTCTTTTTCACTTTCAAGGTTGACTTTTTTTATTAAAGCAAATTCAGGGTCAGTGCTTTTTTTAGCATCTCTTAAAGCATTTAATAAGGTCTTTAGTTTGTCACCTGAATTAGTTACTTGCCTTACTCTCCCGCTTGTTGTTATTATCTTATTAAAAGTTAATGGGTAAAGTTCTGTAGGGTAATCCTTTTTCTGCGTGGTGGAGTAAAAAGGATAAAAGTACACGTCGTAATAGAATTTTTTGCCAGGTTCTAAGTTTACTGTTATCATAAGAGAATAACTTTCAGATGAAGTGACAGGAATCCCACTTACTGGAAGAGGATAACTTGCTTTCACGCCAAGACAAGGCCCTGCAAGTCCTTTTGAAAATACTAAGTAGTTTTCTTTTTTCTTGCTTAAAGCTGATGGAAAAAGAATACTGCCACTGTTAATCAACCTTATAGGATAGCTTATTGATATTGTTTTTTTTCTTTTTCCAAGATTTATTACTTCGATTCTCGTTTTCACGTACTCATCATTGAATTCTATGTTTTCTTTTATGTTTATGTCTTCTTTTAAGTTTTCAAACTCAAACAAGTACCTGTTTTTTAACCCGCTTAGCATTTCTTCTTTTATTGTTGGCGAGAAAGTATAAGCTTTTCCAGAAATCGACACTACTGGAACTACATTTATCTCATACGCATTGTTTATTATAACTGGTTTTGAGAGCACTGCAGGTGCTTTTGCAACATAGTTTTCTCCTACTATTATGAATCCTTCTTCATGAAGCCCAAGACTTTTTATCGCGAGACCCTGGCTTGATAGGATTAAGATGATTATGATCATGTGGGCTTTTTTTATTTTCATAATTCCACCTCAAACAAGGTCTCGTAGGTAGGACCTGCCTTATTTAATGTGCTTTTTATCAGTTCTATCTTATTAACCTTAACTTCTAATTTTAAGCTCTCGGCTAATTCCAATATTTTGTTCACGAGTTTTTCATCTGGTTTTTTCTTACATCTTGCAAGAGTGATGTGTGGAATGAATTCTCTTTTTTCTTTTAAGAAACCTATTTTTTCAAGCTTTTCTTCTAACTGTTTTTGAAGCTTGTTTAGTTCGTTAGCTTCTGCTTTTAGAAAAATCACTCTTATGAAGCTCTTGCTTGGGAAAAAACCGACTCCTGTTACTTTTACTTTAAACGGGCGCTCTTTTATGGTTTTTAAAATTTTAGTTACTTCGTCGTATTGGCTTTTGCTTATTTCTCCTAAGAACTTTAAGTTAATATGAAGGTTTTCAGGCTCTACTGCTTTTATTCCCTTTTCTTTTTTAAGCAGATCTAGTATTTCGATTATTTTTTCGTTACTTGGGATTCTTATTCCTATAAATGCTCTCATGTTATTCATAAGGAGCGCTGGGTTTAAAATTTCTTCTAAATTCCTCTAATCTCTACTTTTTTGACATAAGCTTTCATTATTTCAGCAAATTCCTTAAGTTTTTTTGGAGGATAAGGGACAACATGGTTTGCTGCCAGCGTGTGTTTGTTTCTGAATTGCTGAAGGTAGTATTTTTCAGCTCCTTTTATTAGTTCCCCTATTTCATGAAAGTCTTGTTCTTTTAATGCTGGAAAGACAGTTGTTCTAAACTCATATTCTGGAGCTTTTTTCATTATTAATCCAATGCTTGAGGCTATTGCTTTTTCATCAACTTTGACTCCTGCTATTAATTCATATTTTTTTAGTGGTGCTTTGACATCCATTGCAACATAATTAACTATTCCTAAGTCAAGGATTTGCTTAAGCATTTTAGGATTTGACCCATTAGTGTCAAGTTTTATTAAAAAACCCAGTTCACGTACTTTTTCAATGAATTCAATCAAATCAAACTGAAGAGTGGGTTCTCCTCCTGTTATTTCAACAGCATCAATTACTCCTTTTCTTTTTTCCAAGAAAGAGAAAACTTCTTTTTCAGGAATCAAATGTTGTGAGCCGTTTATTATTTCAAAATTATGGCAGTAAGGGCATCTAAAGTTGCATCTTGGAGTAAATACTATGCTGCAGGCTTTTCCAGGGTAGTCTATGAAGGAGAGTTTTTCAAACCCAGCGATTTCCATGGTTTCACTGTCACATGCTTATTTTTACGTATGCCCTGTTCTTGAATTCTTCTTGTTTTCCATCATTCCACTGGTTTACAGGCCTTAAATAACCAACAATCCTTGAATACACCTCACATTTTGTTCTTTTCCCGTTCATTTTAAAGTCACCTCCACTTTTGCAACGTCTTTTACACCCATTTCAGCATCGCATATTGGGCAGTATTCATGTTCTCCAGGAAGATACCCGTGAATAGGACAAATACTAAAAGTAGGAGTAATTGAAAGGTAAGGAAGTTGGTATCTTGAAAATACTTTACGTACTATTGTTTTTGCAGCTTCCTTGCTTAATCTTTCACCTATAAAAGCATGGTATACTGTTCCTCCAGTGTATTTTGTTTGCAGTGGGTCTTGATGGTCAAGGATTTCAAACAAGTCAGCATTCCAATCAACAGGAGGAAGACTTGAATTAGTGTAATAAGGTTTTGCTCCTTTTTTTACCTGTTCTTCGTTAGCCACGATTATTTCAGGATATTTTTTCTTATCTATTCTTGCCAGCCTGTAACTGGTTCCTTCTGCTGGAGTAGCTTCTAAGTTGAATAATTGACCTGTTTCTTCTTGGAACTCGCTTATTCTTTCTCTCATGAACTCAAGAACTCTTATAGCAAATTCATGTCCTTGTTTTGATATGATGCTTTCACCTAACAAGTTTAAGCAGGCCTCGTTCATGCCTACTAAACCAATTGTTGAGAAGTGATTTTTCCAGTACTGTCCATAAGCTTGTTTTATTGATCTAAGGTAAAATCTTGAATAAGGATAAAGTCCCTGTTCAGTGTATCTTTCAATTATTTTTCTTTTTATTATCAGAGAGTCTTTTGCAAGAATCATTAATTGTTCCAGTTTTTCGAAGAATTCAGTTTCATCTTTACTTAGGAAACCAATTCTCGGAAGGTTTATTGTTACTACCCCTATGCTTCCAGTTAATGGGTTTGCTCCAAACAACCCGCCTCCTTTTTTCTTAAGTTCACGGGTGTCTAATCTTAGCCTGCAGCACATTGACCTTGCGTCTTCAGGTTTCATGTCAGAATTCACGAAATTAGCAAAGTAAGGAATGCCATACTTTCCAGTCATTTCCCAAAGAGCATCTAGTCTTTCATCATCCCATGGGAAGTCTTTTGTAATGTTATAAGTTGGAATTGGAAAAGTAAATGGTCTTCCGTTAGCGTCTCCTTCCATCATTACTTCTGCAAAAGCCCTGTTTATCATGTCCATTTCTTCTTGGAATTCTCCATAAGTTTTGTCCATTATTTTTCCGCCGATTACTACTCCAACATTTTTTAGGTAAGAAGGAGGTTCTAAGTCAAGGGTTATGTTAGTGAAGGGAGTTTGGAATCCAACTCTTGTAGGGACGTTAACATTGTAAATGAACTCTTGCATGATTTGTTTTACTTCTTTATATTCAAGTTTATCATAGTAAATGAAAGGAGCTATGAGAGTATCAAAATTTGAAAATGCTTGAGCTCCTGCTGCTTCTCCTTGTAATGTGTAGAAAAAGTTAACTACTTGCCCTAACAAGGCTCTTAAGTGTTTAGCTGGTCTTGAACTTATTTTTCCAGGCACTCCTGTAAAGCCGGTTATTATTAGGTCTTGAAGGTCCCAGCCAACGCAGTAAGCTGCCAGTGTTCCTAAGTCATGAATGTGGAAGTCTCCTTCTTTGTGTGCTTTGGCAATGTTCTCTGGATAGACTTTATTAAGCCAGTAGTTTGCTACTATTGTTGAAGAAATGTGAAAGTTTAATCCTTGTAAGGAGTAGGTCATGTTGGCATTTTCTTTTACTCTCCAATCTATTTGGTGTAAGTATGAGTCAATGATGTCAAAGTCATGCATCATTGCAGCGAACTCTCTTAGTTCAGCATGCTTTTTTCTATAGATTATGTATGCTTTTGCTGTTGCAGCATGCCCTTCTTCTATCAGTACTTTTTCAACAACTTCTTGGATGTCTTCAATTCCAGGAATGTTTATTTCATCGTACTTTTTGCTTAGTTTTTCAACAACTATTTCTGTGAGTCTTTCAGCTTCTTTTCTGTCTTTTCCCCCTACTGCTTGCGCTGCTTTAAAAATAGCATCTGTTATTTTTGTCTTGTCAAAGTCAACGATTCTACCGTCTCTTTTTCTTACTTTGGTGAGCATGACTAATCACTTTAAGTCTTTTTTCAGGAGAATTTGGTTTTACTGGAGGGGAATGCTGGGTGAGCCTTCTTCATCCAGTGGTTTTGTTTCTTTGAAGTAAACTTTTATTACTTCTCCTCTTACATTTTCAATTGTTTTTACTGTAAGCATTTTCTCCCCTCCAGCATTAGGCTGGTTAACAATCCTAAATCAACTATTATTTATTAATAAATAGGTTTGTTTTTCTAACTTAGAATAGTTTTAAGAATAAGATTTCCTTACTTTTCAAAAGATTTTTGTCACTAGTTTCGTAGAATGAGCCTGCATTATACAAAGGCTGTAAGGCAGAAAGCACGTCAATAAGCTTTTCATCATCAAGCTCTTGAAAGAAAGAAGACCTTGAAATATCCTCTTCAATCCCATGCTTTTTATTCTCAGCAGTGAATCTAGTAAGAGCATTAACGTTGTCAGACTCTCCTACAAGAACATGAATCCCTTCTTCTTTTTTAAACTCCCTCAGCTTTTTATGAGTAAATCTTAGAATTCTTTCAGAAAAAACAAGACACTCTTTGTCATAATTCTCTTTTTTCAAGAAGAGCTTTGCTGCTGCAGAAAGACCTGTGAACAACACTACTCCTTTAAATCTTTCAATTTCAGCAACTGGTTTGCCTTCAAAACTCTGAGCAAGAAACTCAAGCATTTTCGTCTTGTAAGCTTTTTCTTTTACGAGTTTAAGTTTTAGTTTTACAGTTTCTTTAGTAAGTTCAAGCAATCTGCCTAATTTTTCATAAAAAGCATTATCATCAGGGTTTAATTTAGCTACTTTAGGCAAGTTAAGTGAAACTGTTTGAATAATGCCAGAACCAAGCCCATGCAATGAGTTCTCTTGAAAAGTCAAGTTTTCAACAAGAGAACTGTTTTTCATTTCTTGTCTTATATAATAAACAGGCCTTAGTTCTTTATCAATGAGTTTCTCAGGAACTTTGTTTCTAAGCTTCAAGCACACTGAAGGATGTCTGAATTCTCTTCCACTGTAATCTCCTTTTTTCATCATGTCTATGAAAACCTCAGCCAAAAGCAAGGCTTCATCATAATAATTTTCATAAGTGTTTTTCTCTTCTCCTTTAGGGCCTATTGCTTTTTCTTCTTTCAAGAACTCAGGAAGCTCTACTTCAAGGTTTATTGCAAAAGTGTTATCATAATAATTAGCCCTGTTCAATTCATAAAGAAAAGTCTGGCAATACTGTTTTACCTGTTTTTTGCTTTTTCTACTAATGAAAGGCGCTAAGAAAAAATTAAAGAAGTCAAACCCGATTCCTCTTGCAACATAACTCTTTGCAGTGGTTAGAAACCTTGCGGCATGACTCATAGCCACTTCAGGATTTTTAGCAGGACCAGTAGTAACCACTCCTGGCAAGACAAAACCATGCTTCAACAACACTCTCAAGTCAGGGTTAAACGCATAAGGCAAAGTAGCAAAATCCTCAATAGCATGAATGTACAAGTCAGAACTAAGATAAGCAAGGCTAACCTCTTTTGAAAGAAGCTTGTTGATTACAAATTCCTCCATTATCCTATTGCCAAAAAGCTCATTAAGCTCACCAGGGCTTTTTACTTCTTTCTTATCAATGATTCTCTTAATGTCAAACACTGGAATTCCAGCACGAGTATAATTGCTTTGAGCATTGATTAATTTTCTTTCAAGCAACTCAGCATTAACCAACTCCCTAATCAAACTTGTTGAAGCAGTTCTAATTTGAGCCCTTCTGATTTCTTTTTCAACTTCTTTAGCAATATCTTCTGCTATTGCTTTTGGTATTCTTGTTTCCTTTATGAGAGACTTTGTAATCTTATCCCTATTAAAAGTTTCAAGCACATGACTAGAAGTGATAACTTCAATGGAATGATAACTTTCAAACTGAGAAGCAGCTTCACTGTCTATTTCTTTTAAAACACTTAGTATCTTTTTGTTGATCTCTAAGTCAGTTGCTTTTTCAGAAAGCTTTCCTTTAAGTCTTAAAGCTGCTTCTGATGCAATCCAAAAGCTTACTCCAGCTTGCCGGCATTTTTCAATAACAACATTCTCTGAAACAGCCATGAACTTATTTAAACATTCAGGGTTAAATAAAACCTTATGGACTTAACAGAAAATGATAGAAAAATTCTTGAACTTTTATCCAAAGACTCAAGAGCCTCTTATACAGACCTTTCAAAAGAACTTGGAATCTCAGATGTTGCAGTAAAAAAAAGAATAGACAAGCTTCTTTCAGAAGGAGTTATAAAAAACTTCACAATAAACATTGACTATGAAAAACTTGGAAAACCAGTTTACGGCATAGTTCTTCTAAAGATTATTCCAAAAGAATTAGAAAGAGTGAAAGCCTTTCTTGAAAAAACAGAGGAAATAATAAGCAAAAAAAGAGTGCTTGGAGAATATGATTTCATAATAGAAATAGCAGCAGAGAGCATTACAAAACTTAAGGAATTCATAGAAGAAAAACTTGGAAATGTTAAAGGGGTAATAGAAACAAACACCCTGATTTTGGTAGAGTAAAATGAAAATCGAATGCGAAGTAAGACCAACAGAAGACAAAGAAAAACTCAAAAAGATGCTTTCAGCAGTATTCAAAGGAGTAAAATTCAAAGAAGAACAAGGAAAAATAACAGGCGAGATTTCAGAAAAAGATTTCCTCTCACTCTGCGAAGAAAAACAAACACTGATAATCCCACAAATGCTTGAAGAAAACAAAGAAGTAAAACTAAGCAAGCTAGCCTTATTTGCCGGAAAACTCGTCCCAGATGAAGATTTTCCGTTGGGGGCAGTTGTAGTAAAAAAGGAAAATTAAAATACAACTTCTACGTTTTTTATACTCATGAAGAGGATGTTTTTGTTTTTGGTGGTGTTGTCATCTGTTCTGGCTAGTGCTACGTTGGTTTATCCGAAGCATGTAATCATGAATTATGGCACTTACTTGGAGGATAACAATTATTTTTTAGGCGAGTATGACTTGGGGGACGTTGCTCCAGGTCAGGTGATTGAATTAGTGTTTTCCAGGAATACTGGGCCTAATAATACTGAGAGTTCTGCATCTATTTTTTGGGAGTCAGCTGAGGTAAAACCTTTTCCTTACTCTTTCAAATTAAACCCAAAAAATCTTACTGTTAGGGTTTCTGTTCCAGAAACATTAAGAGGCGACCAGAAGTTTAATGTTACTCTTTATGGGCATGTTGGCACTATTGCTCCTCATTTGATTACTTTTAAGGTAAAAGTAAAGGAAGATGTTTTTTCTTTTGAAGCTCCTTCAAGTCTTGAAGTTGTTCAAGGGCATACTGAGTACTTTTTCATTAAGGTAAAAAGCAGTTCAGCTGCTTCTGATACTTTGATAATAAGGAAGCTTTCTGGAATTCCTTCAAAGTGGATTGATGGCAGGGAAGTTTTTTTAGGTCCTTTTGAAGAGAAGACTTTGAAGTTTAGTCTGACGCCTAACGAGGAAGGATATTACCCTGGTGGAATTGTTGTTGAAAGAAAGTCAAGCGCGTTGCGGGATTTCTTGAAATTGGATCTTAGGGTGAAGCCTTCTTTTGACTCTAAACTTAAAGCTTTTTCAGAAGGTTATTCAGTTATTCCAGTAGTTCTTCAGCCGTTTTATTCTCTGATGTCTCTTTTAGGATTGTTATGATGGATTTTTTCACTGAAGTGATTGAGGAGCTTAAGTCTGGAAAGATAAAGACTAAGCAGGAGCTTCAGAAGGAAAAAGCAAGGCTTGCTGAAAAATATAATCTTGACTATATTCCTTCTGATGCTGATATCTTGGAGTTTCTTCCAGACGAGGATAAAGAGCTTTTTCTACGTTTGCTTCAGAAGAAGCCTTCAAGGACTTTGTCAGGGGTTGCTATTGTTTCTGTCATGACTTCTCCTGCTCCTTGCCCGCATGGAAAGTGTATTTACTGTCCAGGGGGAGTTGACATTTCAACTCCTCAGTCTTATACTGGAAGAGAACCTGCTGCGATGAGAGGCATTCAATATGAGTTTGATCCTTACGAGCAGGTGGTTAATAGGATAAGGCAGCTTGAAGCTATAGGGCATGCTACTGATAAGATTGAGTTAATCATCATGGGAGGTACTTTTCCAGCAAGAGATGAGCAATACCAGAAAGAGTTTGTTAAAGGCTGTTTTGATGCGATGAATGGCTTTAAGAGCAGGACTCTTGAAGAGGCTTTGAAGAGAAATGAATCTGCTGAGCATCGTTGTGTTGGTTTGACTGTTGAGACCAGGCCTGATTATTGTTTTGAAAAAGAGATAAAGCTAATGCTTTCTTATGGCACTACGAGAGTAGAACTTGGAGTGCAGAACCCTGATGATAAAATTTATGAAATTATAAAAAGAGGGCACTCTGTGAAGGACGTGGTTAAGGCAACTCAACTTGCGAAAGACAGTTTTTTGAAGGTGAATTATCATTTGATGCCTGGTCTTCCTGGAAGTGATTTTGAAAAAGACTTGAGAATGTTTAGGAGAGTTTTTGAAGATGAGAGGTTCAAGCCTGACATGCTTAAGATTTATCCTTGCTTGCTTGTGAAAAAAGAATATGGTGAAGTAGGGTTGCATGAACTTTATGAGAAAGGATTGTGGAAGCCTTATGATGATGAAACTGCTGCAAGGCTTATTGCTGAAGCTAGGAGGTATTTTCCTAAGTGGGTTAGGGTCATGAGGATTCAGAGAGATATTCCTTCTCATTTGATAGAAGCTGGAGTTAAGAGCAGTAACTTGAGACAGTTAGTTGATGAAAAATCAGAAGAGTTAGGCATAAAATGCAGGTGCATTAGGTGTAGGGAAATAAGGGACAGGACTCCTAAGAGAGTAGAGTTGATGGTTGAAGAGTATAAAGCTTCTGGAGGTAAGGAGTTTTTTATTTCTTTAGAAGACCCTGTTCAGGACTTGTTGATAGGGTTTTTAAGATTAAGGTTTCCATACAGGCCTTTCATTGAACAGATTACTTCGGATACTGCTGGTGTTAGGGAGCTTCATGTTTACGGGCCAGTTGTTAGGATTGGCAGAAGGTCTTTGGTTGGACAGCAGCATAAGGGTTATGGTAGTATGCTTTTGGAAAAAGCAGAAGAAATAGCTAAAGAGAATGGGATGCGTAAGCTTTTAGTCATTTCAGGAGTGGGAGTAAGGAATTATTATAGGAAAAAAGGTTTCATGCTTGAAGGGCCTTACATGAGCAAACTGCTTTAACAGTTGGTTTTAAAACCAATCCAAGAGTTTATAATAAGGGGTTTGAATGTACTCAAAAAAAGCGCTTAAGCTGCTTGAAGGAATGAATTTTGGTGATAAGATTAAAGTAATTACTTCTAAGACAGAGTATGAAGGAATTTTAATGCCTTCTCATGATTTTTCAGACCCAAATACCATAGTGTTAAAGCTTGATAATGGTTATAATGTAGGTGTCTTAATTGATGATGATACAAGAGTTGTGTTGGTTGAAAAGAAGAAGTCAAGAAAAGTTGAAAGAAAGCTTAGAGGGTTTTCTGAAGATAAGCCAAGGGTTTCTTTAGTTACTGTTGGGGGGACAATAACTTCAAAGGTTGATTACGAGACTGGTGGGGTTACTTCTTTGATGAGTCCTGAAGAATTGCTTGAGTTAGTTCCTGAATTGTTTGAGAGAGTTAATATCGTTGATATTAGAAATCCTTTTAATAGGATGAGTGAAAGCATGGAGTTTGAAGATTATGAGAACTTAGTTAAGGAGGTTGAGAAAGAATTGAATAAGTCAGATGGGGTAATAGTAACTCATGGTACTGATACTCTTCATTTCACTGCAGCTGCTTTAAGTTTTGCTTTTCACAGGTCTTCAAAACCAATAGTGCTTACTGGGGCTCAGAGAAGTTCTGATAGGCCTTCTTCTGATGCTGCTGTGAATTTGATATGCTCTGCTATTGCTGCTTCATCTGATATTGCTGAAACCATGGTTTGCATGCATGCTACTGTTAATGATGATTATTGTTACTTGCTTAGGGGGGCTAAGGTTAGGAAGATGCATTCAAGCAGGAGAGATGCTTTTAGACCAATAAATGATAAGCCTTTGGCAAGGGTTTTTCCTGATGGCAGGATTGAAAAAATACAAGAGACAAAGAACAGGGAAGACCGTAAGGTGAAGGCAGTTAATGGTTTTGATAAGAGGGTTGCTTTGGTCAAGGCATATCCTGGTTCTGACCCTGGCTTAATAGAGTTTTATTTGTCAAAAGGAGTGAAGGGGATAGTGGTTGAGGCAACTGGGCTTGGTCAAGTTCCTCTTCATACTGCAGAGAAAAAGTACTCTTGGCTTCCTGCAGTGAAAAAAGCAATAAAAGAAGGGGTTGTTGTTTGTTTTGCTCCTCAGACTCTTTATGGTGCTCTTAATCCTTTTGTTTATTCTGAGGCAAGAGTTTTTAAGGAAGCAGGCGTTGTTTTCTGTAAGGACATGTTGCCTGAGACTGCTTACATCAAGCTTTCTTGGTTGCTTGCTCATGAAAAGTCAACAGAGGAAGTTAAGAGAAAAATGCTGGTTAATTATGTTGGTGAGTTGAAAGAAAAACTTAATATTGATGAGTTTTTGGTTTGAGGTGATTGGTTGATAATTGGTTTGACTGGCTTGGCAAGAGCAGGAAAAGATACAGTGGCAGCTTACTTGGTTGAGAAGTATGGCTTTAAGCATTTGGATTTTTACAGGGACGTGTTGCTTGAAAAAGCGAAAGAGAGAGGAATAGAGTCAAAAGATAAGATGGCGATGTCTATTTTAGGTGATGAATTACGGAAAGAAGGTGGGAGAGGTATTCTTGCAAAGTTTTTAGCTGAAAAGATAGTACCTGAAAATGATTATGTTATTACTGGTTTTAGGTCTCCTGAAGAGGTTGATTTTATTAGGAATGAATTTCAGGATTTTGTGTTGGTTGAAGTGAGGGCTGGAAAGCTTAACAGGTTTTCAAGAAGAAAAGACACAGATCCTGATGACATAAATGCTTTTTTTGAAAGAGACAAGAGGGACATTCAAAACAAGGGTCTTGGGGAAGTTCTTAGGATGGCTGACTACGTTATTGATAATGATGGTACGATTGAAGAATTAAAGAGTAAGATTGATGAGTTGATGAAAAAGGTGATGGCTTGAAAGTTAGGGTCGGCCTTGAGTTTCATCAGAGGCTTGATACGCATAAGCTGTTTTGTAGTTGTTCCTCTGAACAAGGCGGGGAGAAGATAGCTGAGATTGTTAGAAGGCTTAGACCAGTTGTTGGTGAGCTTGGTGAAAGAGATCCTGCTGCTTTGCTTGAGGCTTTGAAAAGTAAAGAGTATGAGTACTTAGTATATGATGATACTTCTTGTTTGGTGGAGTGCGATGAAGAGCCTCCTCATGAGTTGAATAATGAAGCCTTGGATATTGCTTTAGAAATTGCTTTACTGCTTAATTGTGAGATAGTTGATGAGTCTCATGTGATGAGAAAAATAGTTATTGATGGTAGTAACACCACTGGTTTTCAAAGGACGATGATGATAGGGAGGAATGGGTTTATTGAAACCAAGCATGGGAGAATAAAAGTTGAAGGTGTTTTTCTTGAAGAAGAAGCAGCTGGGATTGTAGGTGAGAAAAAGAGAAGGAAGGTTTACAGACTTGACAGGCTTGGTATTCCTTTAGTAGAAATATCAACAGGGATAATGGAGTTGTCCCCTGTTCAGGTAAAAGAAGTAGCCCTTGAGCTTGGAAAGCTTTTAAGAATGACTGGGAAAGTTAAGAGAGGGATAGGGTCTATTAGGCAGGATGTTAACATCTCAATTCCTGAAGGAGCGAGGGTTGAGATTAAAGGCTTGCAGGATGTGAAGTTGTTAGATAAACTTATTGAGCTTGAAGTAATGAGGCAGGAGAACTTGCTTAAGTTAAAGCAAGAGCTTAGGAAAAACAAGGCAGTCAAGTCTGATGGGAAGTTTTTTGAAGTGACAAAGTATTTTAAGAATTCAAAAAGCAGGCTTTTTTCAGGAAAAGAAGTTTATTGTTTAGTGTTAAAGTCTTGGGCTGGGTTGCTTGGTTTTGAGCTGACTCCTGGAAGGAGGTTTGGTACTGAGCTGGCTGGAATTGCTAAGGCTTTTGGCTTGAAAGGAATAGTTCATACTGACGAGGACCTTGAAAAGTACAAAATAACTGAAGAAGTTAAAAGAATTTGTAATGATAAAAAACTAAGCAGCAAGGATGCTTTGATATTTTTGGTTGCTGACAAGGGTACTGCTTCAAAAGTATTCCAAAAGTTAGCTGAAAGAATAAACCTTGCGTTTGAAAAAGTGCCTGAAGAGACTAGAAGAGCTCTTCCAGATGGCAACAGTGAATTCATGAGGTATTTGGCTGGAAAGCATAGAATGTATCCTGAGACTGACCTTCCTCCGGTTTTTATTTCAAAAGCAAGACTTGATGCTCTTAGAAAGAATCTTCCTAAAAAACCAGAGGAAGTACTTAAAGAGTTGAGGGCTTTTGGCTTGAGTGAAGAACTTGCTGAAAAGCTTGTCACATCTCCAAGAAGAGCATTGTTTGAGGAGTTAGTAAAGCAAGGTGTCAATCCTAAAGTGGTTGCTGTTACTCTTGAAGAAACAATTAAGAGTCTTAGAAGAGAAGGGGTTGATGTTTCAAGAATAACTGATGACAAAATAAGAGAGCTTTTTGCTGAATTTACAAAGGGCTTGTTTTCAAAGGAAGCAATTCCGTCAATTTTGAAGAGCATTGCAGAAGCTCCTGAAAAGAAAGTAAAAGAATTAATCAAAGCAGGAAAAGTAAACGTAAAACAGTTAGAAGAAGAAGCCTTGAAAATACTTGAACAGAACAAGCACTTAAAAGAAGACAAAAGAAAAGCATTCAAGGCAATAATGGGAGAGCTAATGAAAAAGTACCGTGGAAAAATTGATGGGAAAATAATAGCAGAAGCAGTGAAAAAAGCAGTTGGTTTATAGGTTTTTCATTAACTCGCATGCTTTGCATAGTTTTCCTGATGTTAGCTCGCCGCATTCTACGCATTCGTTTAGTTCACTTGCACTGGTTTTTGAGAAGTATTTTCTTAAGAATGGAAGCATTCTATCAAAACTTCTTAAAATACCTATTTTTACTCCAGGGTGTTTTTCTTCCATTAAGTTAATTGCTTCTCTTACAGTGCTTCTAAAAGCTTCATGAGCATAAGGGCATTCAGCTTCACTGTATTCTATGCCTTTAAGCAAAGCATATATTACGTCTTCTTTTTCACTGCATTCTCTTAGTGGTTTTGCTCTTGGAACAAACTTTCCATGCTTGACTAACCCGACTACAGGACCGCTTCTTGCAAGTCTTAGAAGCTCTGACCTGGTGAGGTTCATTATTATCATTTGCACTTCATCATCCAAATTGTGGCCTATTGCTAGCTTGTCGCATCTTAGTTCTCTTGCTGCTTTGTTAAGTAGAGACCTGCGTAACACACCACAGTAACTGCATGCTAATGTTTTTTTCTTAGAATGAATCTGGTCAAGGGTCATGCCGTACTCTTGTTTGAAGGAATACAAGTGCAATGGAACATCAAGTTCAGCGCAGAGTTTTTTAACATAAGGAAGAGTCTTGTCCCTGTATCCTTTAATACCTTCATCAATGGCTATGGCTGTAACATCATAATGCATTTTTTTCAAAAGGTAAAGCATTACCAGAGAATCTTTCCCACCGCTTACTCCTACACCTATTTTTTCTTTTCTTGAAAACATGTTATTCTTTTTTATCACTCTTCTTACTTTTCTCTCATAAAAGTCAATGAAGTGTTTTTCACAGAACTTCTTACCAGCATACCTTAAGTTAACAACAGCTTTTTTTCCACAATAAGAGCATTTCATTTTCAACCGCCGCTGATTACTGAATAAAGTTTTATTTCATCCCCGTCTTTTAGTTTTTCATCTGGCAGGACTATTTTTTTGTTTTTTGATATGACATAATCTTCTGTTCTTAGTTTTAGTTTTTGCATTAGGTCTTTCACAGTGCTTTTTTCAGGAAGTTTAATTGTTTTTTTAAAGTCTCTTGACTCTACTTTTATTTTCATTTTCTAACTGCCTCTCTTGCTTTTTCAATGTCATCTGTTTCTATTCCTATTAACGCGTAGTCTTTTTCTCTGGTAATTAAGAAAATGTTTTTTACTACAGTTCCTGAGTGAAGGAGTCTTCTAGTGATTTTTGCAAGTTCTCCTGGCTTGTCAGGAATTTTTACTGGAAGAAAGTCTTTTACAGTAACTTCAAACCCTGCTTGCTTGAAAGCTTTTTCAGCACTTACTTCATCTTCAGTGATTATGTAAAATAAGTGGCCGTTGGTTGTTTTTCCTCCGAACAAGGATATTATGTTTATTCCTCTTCTTCCTAAAGCCTCACATAGTTCTGTTATTTCTTGCTCTTTTCCTTCTCCTTTTACGATTATTTGTTTCATTTTTTCACCTCACTATTTTTGATTCTTTCCAAGCAAGTTCCAAAAAGTCTTTCACATGCAATGCTATTTCAGGGTTGTTTACCCAAGCAGCAATTACAGGTATTTCAGGGGCTATTAAAACTTCTGACTCATCTGAAACAATGTCAATTCCATGAATTTTTTCCCTTGTCCTAACTAAAGCGTATTTTTTTGCTTTTTCAACCCCTTCTGGCTGAGTAGTGATTTTTATTTTTACTTTTCTTTTCTTTGCTTCTTCAAGTTCTTTTTCCACTGGCTGTAAAAGTGACACGTCTGGAAGGTTTATTAAGAGTTCTTTTTTACATCTTTTTATCATTCCAGAGAATTGTTTTATAACAGAATTATATCCTTTTATCCCCCAGATTAAGGTTGGTTGAATGTCTTTACCCCTGCTTTTCAGTGAAAGGTTTTTCAATAGTTCTTTTTTTGCTTTTTTTAACCCGTCGGTTATTTCTTTTTCAGCTTGATTCAGGGCTTTTTCAGGGCTTATTGCTTTAAAGATTATTGGCCTTCCTCTTTGCACTTCTGCAAATCCTTTTTTGTTTAGTGATTCAAGCACTGAGTAAAGGTTTGACCTTGGTACTTCACAGATTTGAGATATTTCTGTAACTGTACCAGCCCCTATGCTTACTAGGGCAGAATAAGCTTTTGCTTCATACTCAGTTAATCCAAATTTTTTTAAAGCAGAAATAATATCCATTGTTGTCTTTTATACAACAATATGTATTTAAACCTTGCTTTTGCCTTTTCTAATAGAAGTCTTTCTTAGCTGGTGATTTGAATGCAGGTGATTGGCGAGACAGTTTCATTATGCCCAAAGTGTGTTGATGAAAAAAACTTCGCAGAAATGACTGTTAAGGCAATTGTTTATGTTGAAGATGGCAAAGTTAAGATTAAAAAAACCTGCCCTAAACATGGAGAGTTTATTGATGATTATTGGGAAGATTATGAAATGTACAAGAAGGCTCAAAAGTATGCTGATGAAAAGGGAATTGTTTTGGAAAATCCTGAGATAACAAAGCCAAAAGAAGAGATAAAATGCCCTAATGACTGTGGATTATGCTCGCTTCACATGTCCCACACAAATCTTGCTAATATAGTAGTTACTAACCGTTGTGATTTGTCCTGCTGGTATTGTTTCTTTTATGCTAAGAAAGGAGAACCTATTTATGAACCAAGCTTAGAGCAGTTTAGAGAAATGTTTAGAAGACTTAAAAATCAAAAGCCTGTTCCTTGTAATGCTGTCCAGCTTACTGGCGGAGAGCCAACAGTAAGAGATGATTTGATTGAAATAGTTAAAATGGCTAAGGAAGAAGGATTTGACCATGTTCAAGTCAATACAAACATAATCAACATTTCAAAAGATCCTGAGCTTGCTAAGAAATTAGTTGAAGCAGGGGCTAATGTTTTTTACGTGAGCTTTGATGGCATGACTCCTGAGTCAAATATTAAGAATTACTGGGAGTTTCCAAAAGCATTAGAAAACTTTAGAAAAGCGAAAGCAGGAATAGTTTTGGTTCCAACAGTTATTAGAGGGGTTAATGATGACCAGCTTGGTGACATTGTAAGGTTTGCTGCTGGAAACATTGATGTTGTTAGAGGCATTGTTTTTCAGCCAGTATCCTTGGTTGGAATGATGCCTAAAGAAGAAAGAGCCAAACAAAGAATAACTATTCCAGAAGTGATTAAGAGAATAGAAGAGCAGACTGATGGACAAATAGGCAAAGAAGATTTTTATCCAATTCCAATATCAACGGTTGTCTCTGATTTTATTCAAGCATTAAGAGGAACAACTAAACCAGTCTATAGGCTTTCAGCTCACTTTGCTTGTGGCATGGCTACTTATATATTTAAAGATGGTGATAAGCTTATTCCTGTTACAAGGTTTATTGACGTAGATGGCTTGTATGAGTTCTTAAAAGAAGAAACTGAAAAAATTAACAATGGCAGAAGCAGGTTGCTTGCAAAGCTTGACTTGTTATTTGCTTTAAGAAAGTTCATTGATAAGGATAAGAAGCCGAAGAGCCTAAGCTTTAGGAAAATGCTCATGGAAGCACTTGCAGGTGGAAGCTATGATTCTTTAAGGTCTTTCCATCATAGTTCATTATTCATTGGAATGATGCATTTCATGGATCCTTACAACTATGACGTTGAAAGAGTGAAAAGATGTGTCATTCATTATGTAATGGCTGATGGTAGGGTTGTTCCTTTCTGTGCTTTTAATGTCATCCCAGAACTTTATAGGGATAAGGTTCAAAGAGAGTACAGTATGAGTGTTGAGGAGTGGGAAAAAAGGACTGGTAAGAAGTTTGGTTATGAAAAGTATGTTAGGAAGAAGCTTTCTCCTGAAGAAGAAAAGAAGATTCATGAGTTTTATGCTCAATACAAAAAACATTAAGTTTTTGCTTCTTCTACTGCTTTTTTTAATGCTTTGAGTATTTTTTCGTTTAGAAGTCCTTTTTCACGGAGTTTTGCTTTTGCTTGTTTTAAAGTTATTCTTCCATCTTCAAGGTCTGAAAGTACTTTTCCTAACAAGAGTCTTCTTTCAGCAGTAAGCGTGAATACCCTGTATTTTTTCAAGGCATTAAGTGCTTTTAGCTCTTCTACTGTTACTGTGTTTAGCATAAGTTTTATTAAACAACTGTAATATAAAACAATTCAAGAATAACTGAAGTGTTTTGTATGAAGGTCCTCTTAGTTCATTCTGATTTCATTGAATATGAGGCTTTAGAGAAAGCAGTAAAGCAAGCAGAGGAAGTTAAAGAAAAAAAGAAGAGAGTAGAAGAGTGCTTGGTAGTTTTTGTAAGTTTTGAGCAAGAAGATGATGAAAGGTTGCTTGAAAAGTTTTCAGAGGAAATTGAAGATGTCAGTACCAAGCTTAAGGTTAAGAGGGTTGTTCTTTACCCATGGGTTCATTTGTCAGCAAAGCCAAGCAGTCCTGCAAGAGCTTATGAGTTGCTGGTTAAGGCTGAAGAAGTTTTAAAGTCAAAGGGTTTTGAGGTTTGTCATGCTCCTTTTGGCTGGTATAAGTCTTTTGAAATAAGATGCAAGGGACATCCTTTGTCAGAGCTTTCAAGGGAAATTAAAGCTGGTGAAGAAGAATCAAAAGCTTTAAAAGCAGAAAGGAAGATTTCTTCAAGATGGTTCATAATTACTCCTGAAGGAGAACTGCATGAAATAAAAGCAGAAGACGGAGAAGTTGTTGGATTTGATTTTAAGAGTTATGAAAACCTTAAAAAGTTCGCTGCTTATGAGATTTCAAAATCAAGAAAAGTAAATCAAGAACCACCTCATATTAAGTTAATGCGTGGTCTTGAGTTGGTTGACTACGAGCCAGCAAGTGATCCTGGAAACTTAAGGTATTATCCTAAAGGTAAACTCATAAAATCACTGCTTGAAGAATTTGTTACGAGGAAAACATTGGAGTACGGTGCAATGGAAATAGAGTCACCGATAATGTACGATTACAACCATCCTACTTTGAAGAAGTACCTTGATAGGTTTCCTGCAAGACAGTACACGATTACTACTCCTAACAAGAAAGTATTTTTAAGATTTGCAGCTTGTTTTGGGCAGTTCTTAATGCTTCATGATGCTGTTATTACTTATAAGCACTTGCCTTTAAGGCTTTATGAGCTTACAAAGTATTCTTTCAGAGTAGAGCAAAGAGGAGAACTTGCTGGGCTTAGAAGACTAAGGGCTTTTACCATGCCTGACTGCCATGCATTATGCAAGGATATGAATCAGGCAAAAGAAGAAATGCTGAGAAGGTTTGAGCTTTCAGAACAAATACAAAAAGAAATCGGCTTCAGTGTACCTGAAGACTTTGAGTTTGCTATAAGAGCAACAAAGGACTTCCTTGAAAAAGAAAAAGAGTTTATCGTAAGCCTTGTGAAAAAGTGGGGTAAGCCAGCATTGCTTGAAGTATGGGATGAAAGGATTTTTTACTTCGTGCTTAAGTACGAGTGGAACTTTGTTGATTCTCTTGGAAAAGCAGCTGCTTTAAACACTGACCAAATTGATGTTGTTAATGCTGAAAACTACGACATTTCATTCGTTGACTCTGACGGGAAAAAGAAAAGGCCCATAATAATGCACTTGTCACCTTCAGGAGCAATTGAAAGAGTGATGTATGCTCTTCTTGAAAAAGCAGCTATTGAATCAAAAAAAGGAAAAAAGCCTGAACTGCCTTTATGGCTTTCACCTACGCAGTTGAGGTTAGTTCCTGTTTCTGAAGATTATGTTGATTACTGCTTGAAACTCTTGGAAAAAATAAAGGGTGTAAGAGTTGACATTGATGATACTAATGACACTCTTTCTAAGAAGATAAGGAAAGCTGAGAAAGAATGGATTCCTTACATAGCAGTAGTCGGCGAAAAAGAAGTAGAGTCAGGAAAGCTTTCAGTGAGGATTAGAAATGAGAGTCAAAAACAGTGTTCTATTGAAGAGATAGCTGAAGAGATTAAAGAAAAAACTAAAGGAATGCCTTTTAAACCATTGCCAATGCCAGTGCTCTTGTCAAAAAGACCTGTTTTTGTCGGCAGTAGTTGAATTAGGTGATGGTTTAGTTTTAAATAGCTGGAGGTCTTATTTTTCCTTATGAAGCTTCAGACTTCATTAGAATACTTAATCATAATAGCAGCTGTTTTAGCAATAGTTGGTTTTATTGTTTATTTTGTGATTGGTTCTTATTCTTCTTCAAGCATTAGTGCTAAGTTTAGTGAATGTAAGTCTGCTGCTGCTCAATGCAAGTCAAAGCATTTAGTTGCTCCTAATGATCCTTGTTTGTTCTGTGAAGAAGCATGTACTATTAATGGAGTAGACTTGCTTGAAGGAACAGGATACAGTGCTGTTGAACTATGTAGACAAGGCAACGCAAGCGCGATTTATCAAAGGGAAAAACTTCCTCCAGCGTGTTATAATGATTCTGACTGTGATGATGGTAATGCTTGTACTATTGACTACTGCCAGAACCCTGGAAGTTCAGAAGCGGTTTGCGTGAACGAGCCAATATTCGGGTGCATTAACACTGTTGGAAGGTTTAACAGTCCTGACACGGCTTTTGACGTGATAAGAGAAGAAGGTAAGGATGTTGTTTTCTTAGCTGATGGGAGTTCTGTTTTTGCTGTTAATGTTTCTAATAAGTCTTCACCTTCAGTGATTTCAAAGTCTTTTTGTGAGGATGAATGCTTTAACTTGGCGGAAGTTAATGCTGGCAGCAATAGGTTTCTTGTAAGTGTTGGAAGGAAAAATCCCTTTGGCAGTAGTTCAATTTATGTTTTTAAAGTTTCTGGAACATCAACTTTAGAGCAAGTTTTTGCGCAAGATGTTAAAGATAACATGCGTGACGTGTTCGTTGACGACAGGGGTTATGTGTTTGTCGTAGCAGACAAACTTGGATTGTTGATTTACAAGATTGACCAGGATACTGGCGTTCTTTCCAGGATTTCTTCATTTAGCATTGACGGGGTTCCTTCTTCAGTCACAGTAGTTGAGAGGGGTAGGGATTATGTTGCATATGTGTTGTCTTCTAATGGTTTGTATGCTGTTGATGTTAATGATGTTTCTAACCCGTCACTCATTGGTTCCATAAATGAAATTAAAAGTAATTACATTAACAATGAAAAAATAATAAGTAATGAAAAATTATTGTATTTGAGCGCAAATAGTTTTTTCTATGTTATTAATGTCTCTTCAGTAACTTCTGATTCTTTCAACCCAGTAATCATTAAGAGAGTTGGTATTCCGTCCCCTGCTTGGGACCTTTATTATTCTCATCATTCTTCTGTGAACTTAGTTTTTGCAGCTGCTTCAGAAGCTGGAGTAATAGTGCTTAATGTCACTGACCCGAGCTCTCCTCATATGATTAGTAATTGGACTTCTTATTCTCTTGGAGTCTGTGAGGATTCTTGGTTTGTTTACTCCTGTGCTGGCGGCGGTGGCCTTTACATTGGAGAGGTTACTCATTAGTATTTCATAACTTTTTTAAACCATGCTTGTTTCTTTAAACCCATGGCTTATATTGATGAGTTAATCAAGAAATCAAAGTCAAGGCAGGAAAAAGAAAAGAAGCCGGCAGAAAAAACAGAGGTTGAAACAAAGAAAAAATTGGTTGCTTCTTATGGAAGCGTGAAGATTTATAAGGTTGAAGGAGAGCCGCTGCTTCATTATACGGTTCCTGTGATTAAGCCTTCTGGTCCTGAAAAAACGATAATAAAGCTGATACAAGAGGCAGCGACCAGGCTTATTACTATTTCTCCAGAGGAGATAAGAGACCCTCAGCGTAGGAGGAGTTTTTATTTTCAAAGGGTAAAGGAGATAATTGAGTCTTCTCCTGAGTTAGGTGTTCCAAAGACTAAAGTTGACTTTTATGCTGACATGGTTGTTAGGGAAATGATTGGTTACGGTGTTTTAGATGTTCTTACTCAGGATGACCAGCTTGAGGAAATAATGGTTATTGGCCCTAACAAGCCTGTTTATGTTTTTCATAGGAAGTATGACATGATGAAGACAAATATTGTTTTTGCTGATGATGAAGAGATAAAAAATATTGTTGATAGGATTGCAAGGCAGGTTAATAGAAGAGTTGACATGCAGACTCCTTTGCTTGACGCAAGGCTTCCTGATGGTTCAAGAGTTAATGCCACTATTCCCCCGATTTCGTTAGGCGGGACTACTTTGACTATTAGGAAGTTTAGGACTGATCCTTTTTCAATGATTGACTTGATAATGAATAATACTCTTTCTTCAGAAGCAGCTGCTTTTTTGTCTTTGGCAGTTGATGGTTTTGGAGCAAAACCAGCTAACATGCTTATTTCAGGAGGAACTGGAAGTGGAAAGACTACTACTCTTAATGTTTTGGCTTCTTTTATTCCAAAGCGTGAGAGAATAATTTCAATAGAAGACACTGCTGAGTTGAATCTTCCAATAGAGCATTGGATTCGTTTTGAGACAAGACCACCTGGCTTGGAAGGAACAGGTGAAATAACAATGGATATTCTTGTTAAGAATGCTTTGCGTATGAGACCTGATAGGATTATTGTTGGTGAGATAAGGCATGCTGAGGCTTTTACTTTGTTCACTGCAATGAATACTGGTCATGATGGAAGTCTTGGTACTGTTCACTCTAACTCTGCTCATGAGACAATAATAAGGCTTCTTAATCCTCCCATGAATGTTCCAGCGATAATGATTGATGCGCTTGATATAATAGTTGTTCAAAAAAGGATTCATGACAGGAGAAAAGGCACTATAAGAAGGGTTACTGAGATTGCTGAGGTTTTAGGAGTTCCTGAAGGAAACCCTGAGCTTCAGATGCTTTACCAGTGGGATGCTAAAACAGATTCTCTTAAAAGGACAAACGTTCCGTCAAAGTATTTGAAGGAGTTATGCGAGTACACTGGCCTTAATGTCGAGCAGTTGGAAGAAGAGGTTAACGCAAGGAAAGCTTTATTTGAGTCTTTAGCTGAAAAAGGAATAAGAAGCATGAGAGAAGTAATTCAAGAGTTTGAAAAGTTTAAGGAGAGTAGGAAATGAAGAGGATTGGAAAGCTTAAGAAGCTTTTGAAAAAGGAAAAGAAAAAGAAGGAAGAAATCAAGCTTGAGAAAGAGCTTCCTGAAGAGGATGTGCTTGCTAAAGTAGTTGAAAGAATGAAAGAGAAGTACGTTAAGGAGGGATTAATAAAAGAAAAAGAGGAAGAGGTTGCTTCTGCTGACTTGAAGAAAATGATTGAAGGAGCTAAAAAAATAGAGTACGGTGCTTCTCCAAGAGAACTTACTCTTTATGATAATTCTCTTGTCAGAGCCTTTGGTAAGATGTACCTTGCTTTAGAAGCTCCTTTGTCTTTATTCGTTAAGTTTTTCAAAAAGAAGATGGGTGAAAGCCTTAAGTATGACTTGCTTGCTTCTGGGATGAATTATTCAATAGAGCAATACCTTGCGTTGGTTTTTTCAGCTTCTTTTTTTACTTTTATAATTTCTTTTGTTTTGTTCCTGCTTCTGTGGATGGCTAAAGCAGTAAGCATTGTGATGCTTGCTTTTATTCCTCCAGTAATCACTTTGCTTGTGATGTTTTTGATGTTAACTATTCCAAGAAGCAAGGCTAATAAGATTGCTAACGAGATTGACAAGGAACTTCCTTTTGCTTTAAGGCATATGAGTATTGAAATCAGGGCAGGGGTGAGTATTTACAAGACTTTAGAGTCTGTTGCAATGTCTGGTTATGGTCCTTTAAGCACAGGGCTTAAATGGGTTTTAAGCCAGGTTGAGAAAGGAAAAGCAACAGAAGACGTTCTTGAGGAATGGGCGCAGAGGACTAAGTCAGAGGCTTTAAAGAGAGTGGTTTCTCATATTGTGAGGGCTTTAAGGACTGGTGGGAATCTTTCAGACATAATGGTTACTATTGCAGAAGATGTTTCTTTTGAAAGAAGAGCAAAGATAGCTGACTTTGCTGAAAAACTAAACCTCATAGGATTATTTTTAATGATGTCCATAGTTGTCCTTCCAGTAATGGTGTCTATTTTGACTACTATTGCAAGCGCTCCTTCAATAAGCCAGTATCTTGGAATGCTTTCATTTTTCTCACCATCATTTTTAATGTTGCTTTACTTTGTCTTGGTTCCTGGAATGATGTTCGTGTTCATGTATTATATTAAAAGCGCTGACCCTGGGTGATTGATTGAGTTTGCTGAAAAAGTACGAAGAAACAGTTGAGTTTGCTGGAATAAAGCTTCCTGGAAAAGTTTTAGCTTTCCTTACTATAATGTCTGCTGTTGGAGTTAGCTTTGTGACTTTGTTTTTTGACCCAATGCTTTCAGTATTAATGGCTATTCTGCTTATTGATATTGGTTTTGGTCTTCCTTTCTTCTTAGCAGAGGCAAAAATAGCTAAGATTGAAAGAAGGCTTCCTGACGTGCTTCATCATATTGGAACTACTTTAAAGACAGGCGGAACTATTGAAGCTGCTTTGAAAGAAGTTTCAAGGATTGATTATGGGCCAATAACTGTTGGAGTAAAGCAAATGCTGAAGAGGATAAATGAGGGCCAGACTTTTGAAGAAGCTTTTTCAGAGTTTGCTTTGAATTCAAGGTCAAAGCTTTTGAAAAAAGCAGCTGTTATCATTATTGCTGCTAAAAAATCAGGAGGAGCTTTGGTAGAAACTCTTTCAGCAATGGCAGAGGACTTTAGAGCTCTTTACAGGCTTGAGAGAGAAAGAAAGACTAAGACTTTCATGCAGTTCTTGTTCATAATAACAGCTGGTTGTTTTGTAGCTCCTTTTGTCTTTGGAATCGTGAAGTCAGTGCTTGGGATCTTGCTTCAGGTTGGCGGGAGTACAGCCATGTATGCTGAGACAGTAAGAATAGTGTCTCAGTTTGACTTTTTGTTTAAGGCTTACTTAATGCTTGAGTCAGCACTTTCAATGATGGGCGCTGTTCAAGTGAGGGAAGGGAAGCTTTCAAAAGCAGTGATTTACATTCCAATAGGCATGCTTGCAAGTTACGTGATTTACGTCCTGACTTCTTCAGTATTCTTGTCTTTCTTAATGGGTTCATGAAGTTTGATAGCAAGGTTTTTAAAGCAATATGTTGTTTTTTAAACTAAATGTTTGGAGGGTTTTCAATGAAAAAAGGACAAGGAGCTTTAGAGTATTTGATTATCATTGCTGCTGTCTTGGCTATTGCAGCAATAGTGGTTTTGTTCCTTTCAGGAGCTTTCAAAAGCGCTAGCACTGGCGGTGACGTTGGAAAATGTAAGCAAGCAGCTTCACAGTGTGCTACCGAACTTGCTACTTCTTCAGGAGCAACTTGTAGTTATTGTGATGAGGCTTGTTCAGGAACTGGGTTAACGACAACTGACACAGCAACTTACCCAACAGCTGTTGATGCATGTAAGGCTGGAAAACCAGAGGTAATAGTTTCAGCATGAAACCTTCTTGTTTTTTATTTTTGTTTTGTTTTTAGTTAAGCATGCTTGAAGAAGTTGCTTTTTTACTGGCGTTTTTTTTACTTGGCATAGCTAGTTATTATGATTTTAAGAGTCATGAAGTTCCTGATTTTTTATGCTATTTGTTTTTGTTTCTTGGCTTGGTTTTTTTCGCAGTAAACCTTTTCACTCATTGCTCTAACTTGGTTTTGTTGTCAGCGTTCAGTGCTGTGGTTTTTTCTCTTGCCATGAAGTTTTTCGGAGGCTGGGCTTTAGGGGATGTTTTTATTTTTTCAGGCATCAGCTTAATGCTTCCTGAGTTTAATGGAGTAGCGTTTTTCCCATTTTTGGTTTTTTCAGCAGGAGTTCTTTCTTCAGCTCCTTTTGTCTTAGGTTACTGTGTTTTCGAAGTGTTTAAAAATGATAAAGCTAAGCAGTCTTTTCTCTCGCTCATTAGAAGAAGGTTTTTCAAAGAGCTTGGCTTTGCATTAGTGTTGTTCTTAGTGTTTTTGTTTATTGAAGGAGTTGAAACAGGCATTGGTGCTGCTTTAGGTTATTTCTTGGTTTTTTTTGCTGTTTCTTTTTATAAGGCTTCAAAAGATTTTGTGCTAAGAGAAGTGAAGAAAGTTAATGAGTTAATGGAAGGGGACATTCCTGCGGTAAGCATTGACGAGAAAGGAAGGATTGTAAAGGGATTTTCCAGAAATCTGGTGGTTAGTTCAATGAATGCTGATGGCTTGACTTTGGATCAAATTAAAAAGTTGAAGAGTCTTGGAGTCAGTGAGCTTGTGGTTAGGAAAAGCATTCCGTTCATTCCTCTTCTTTGGGCTGGTTTGGTTTTAGCTGGCTTGATAGTTTTTTATATAAGGGTTTTTTAACTTTTATCATGAAGTCTCAAACTTCAACAGAGTACTTAATCCTGGTTGGGTTGTCAATAATAGTAGCAGCAGTGGTTACTTTAGTTGCTTTTAACATCATTGGAATTAGGAACAATGTCCTTGACTTGATTAAAACTTATAGGATTAAGCTTTTGGGTGGTTAAGTGAAGTCACAGATTAGTACTGAGTATTTAGTAATCCTTGCTGGTTTGGTCATTCTTACTGCAGTAGTTACTGTGCTTGCTTTCATGGTTTCTTCAAAAGCAGGTGCTTTGAAACAAGAAGGAGTTTCTCTTGCTAATAAAACTGTTGGCATGATAGGTGGTTGAATGAAGTCTCAAGTAACTGTTGAATACTTGCTTATCCTTGTGGTAATGCTTTTGCTTTTTTCAAGTGTTTCCATGAACTTGGTGGAAGAAAGTTTAAAGACTTCAATGCAAGTGCAGACAAAACAAAGCATTGCTTTTGTTAATTCTTCTCTTGTTTCAGCAGCTGGCTTGCTTTTAACTCAGGCTGAAGGTGCTTCTGTCTTGGTTGAGGTTAAGGCGCCTGCTGACTGCAGCATAGAAGTAAATAATTATTACTTAAAGTATGTTTGTTCTGGTTATTCTGAAGAGTATAATGGAACTGTTGTTGGTTCAGGTTTAGGAGTATCTTATTCTCCTGTGGGGGTAATTAATAATGGTGAGAGGGGAGAGATTAAAGTTCAAAAAGTTTAAGTCTCAGGGAAGCTATGAGCTATTATTAGTGATTGGGGTAGTGTTAGTTTTGTTGTTTTCGATAATGGATGGCTTTTTCTCTCAAGCAAGCCCAGCAGTTGTTTTGACTGCGTTGAAGGATGGTGCTTTAAGAATTAATTTTGAAAAGCAGGTAATGTTTAAAAGGAAGTGTGACACACCAGTTGTAAATTCCAGTGAAAATGGTTTTGTGGTTGCTGGCTCTTGTTTGAATTCTTCTGATGCAATTACTTTGGCTAATCTTGTTGAAGAAGAACAATGTGGAGTTTCTCCTGATAATGATAATGTGATTGATTGTTTTGGAAACCCTGTTGTTGAGGTGAGCTCTTGAAAGGAGTCGTGTCTTTGGATGCTTTAATAATGTTTGTTTTGTTGTTTTTGTTAGTGTTATGGCTTCAGAATCTTGCTTTTTCTTATTTGAAAAGTTCAGAGGATTTCGGAAGGCAGGTTCAATGCAGTGGGTTTGCTCAGCAAGCTGGGTCTGAAGCTAATGCTTTTTACGCTGCAAGTCCTTCTAATGATGCTTATTTGAATTATTCTGGCGAGGCTGTTTTCCTTTCAGGGCGTAAAGATGTTTCTGTTAAAAAAGAAGCTGGTTCAAGTTCGTTGGTTGCTTCTGTTGATGGTTTTGATTGTTATTATGATGTTGTTGATGGTGTTTATTATGACACTGATTTGAAGGTGTTTAAGGAATGAAAGCGCAGGTGTTTTCTTTGGATGCTTTGATTGCGTTGGTTTTGGTAATAGTAATTCTTTCTATTGTTGTTGAGAGGACCACTGAAGCAAGAAGCGTAGATGTGCATTATCTTGAGTTAAAGCAGTTGGCTGATGATTTTTCCCAGATTGCTGTTAAAAGGAGCCTTACTAATGGCGAACCAAATGTTATTAGTTCTTCAAAGCTTCAGGAATTTTCTTCTAAGATGAGTTCTCTCTCTTATGATTATGAGATAGAATTGTCTACTGGTGAAAAAATTGGGGATTGTTCAGGTCATGATGAAGTAGCTGTTTCAAAAAGAGCAGTGGTCATTGATGGGGTTTCTGGCTGGCTGGAGGTGAAAATCTGCTCATGAAAGGATTTTTCATTTCAATGGATGCGGCAATGGCTGTAATAGTAGTGTTGATTTTTTCAATGACTGCTTTGTTAGTGTTAAATTCAAGCCATGATGATGGAGTAGTTTACTTGTCTAGGCTGGCTAGGGATTACTATGAGGTTAAGAGAATCGATCCTTCTGCTGACTTGTCATGGATTAATACTTCATGTGATAATGCTCCTGTTGTTGTTTCAAAGAAAGCTTACTACTATGATTCTGAAGCAAATGAAGTAAAAGCTGAGCTTGTGAAAGTATGCGGGGTATATGGGTGATGTGATGAAGGGTTTTATAATTACTGGTATTGCTTTGGTTTTAGGCGTGATCATGCTTGTGTTTGTTAATTATTCTGTAGTAGCGGGTAAAGTTTATTCTTCTAAAGACCAGGCTTTAATGCTTATTGATGAGACTTATAATAGGAAAGTTGATGTGCTTAGGATTGTTGAGGCTGCTTCTAATGATTCAGTAGAGGAGTCAAAGTCAGCGTCGCTTTCTTGCGATTCTGCTGTCAGTGCTTTAGTTCAAAGGCTTGATGAAGTTCTTTCAAGTCCCTTGCTTTCAGAAAATGGCGTGAATACTACTTATTATGTGAATGTTGTTAATAATTGCCCTTCTTCTTTTACTGTTGAAGTTTCTTTGAATTTTACTTCAAGAATAATGAAAGACAGCGCAGTTTTTTCTAAGACTTACAATTATTAGGCTTTAACTGGTTTTGTCTCTTTAAAGTTAAGAATTATTTTTTAACAAGAGATTTTATTTCCATATTCATGAGAAAAGCTTTTTTATTTTTGGGTTTTGCAGTACTCGGCTTGTTTTTAAGTTATTATTTTTCAGATGACAGATATGAAAAAGTAGACCCTAAAGCTCTTGCTGAAAACTGCTATGGCAGAGTGGAATTAGACGGCAGGCTTCTCAGGGTCTTTTACTCTAAAAAGGGTAACTTGATAGGAGTTGTTTCAAGCAATGGTTATCATTTTCTTGTGTTGTTGAATGGTTATAATTATTCTAAAGGGGACTTGTTGACTGTGAAAGGTTTTGCTTCAAAGTATTCTGGTTCTTGCTGGGTTTTTCCTAAGCAGGTGAAACTCAATGATTTTTGAAGTATTTTTAGGAGTGCTTGCAGGGTTTGCTGTTGGCTTAATACCAGGGTTTCATGTTAATAACGTGCTTTCTTTTTTGAAAAGTGATTTGGTGATTGTTTCTGCTTCTATTGCTTTTGTGTTTGCTTCATTGATTAGTTCTGCTTTTTTAGGTTCAGGGGAGAACTTTGTTGTTCTTCCTCCTGTTCAAAGGATTTTGCTTAAGAGAAAAGGAATCTTAGTGCTTTCAAAAACAATTAACACTTTAATGTTTTCAGCTTTTCTCTTGCCTTTCTTTTTTTACTTGTTTTTTCTGATTTTAGGAGTCTTTTCTTTTTTCAAAAAGCTTTTTTTCTTCTTTTTGTTTGGCGCATTGATTGGTTTTTTGAAGCATGGTCTTAAAGCATTAGTGGTTATTTTGCTTTCATCTGGTCTTGGCTTGATTTGTTTGAATAAGGATCTGTTGTTTCCTTTGCTTGCAGGGTTTTTTGCTTCACCTACTTTGCTTGCTTCCATCTTTATGGTTAGAAGTTTCCCTAAACAAGTAGAAGTATTCTCTAAGGAAGTTTGTTACAGGCATAGTTTTTTAGCTGGTTTTTTAAGTTTGTTTTTTTCTTTGATTCCAGCTGTTTCTTCTTCAATAGTTGCAGTGATAGCTAAAAGTTTTTTTGGTTTAGAAGAAGATGATTTTATCATTTTTACAGGAGCGGTTAGTTATTATTACATGGTGTTTTCTTTTGCTGCTTATTCTTTTTTTGGAATTACTCGCAGCGGTTCAGCTGCTTACTTAACTTCAAAGCCAGGTTTGCTTAGCTTGCTTGGTCTTTTGATTTTTACTACTATTGTTTCAGGTTACTTGGCTTTGTTTTTTCTGAAGAAAGCTTTTACTGTCCTTTATTTTTTTGGAAGAAAGCTTTTTTCTTTTGTTTTTCTCCTGTTGCTTTTTTTAGTGTTTTTTCATCATGGCTTTTTTGGTTTGTTAGTGTTTTTTACAAGTACTTGTATTGGATTGTTATGTCAGGAGCTTGAGGTTCCAAGGCATGTTTGTATGGCTTCCTTGATTGTGCCAACAATGTTACTTATTTATTAACTTGTGCTGTAACTTACTTTATGAGAATAAAAAAAGAGGTTCTTAAGAGGATTTTGGAATTGTCAAAACAAGCTTATCCTAATGAAGTTGCTGGGATTCTTTTAAATGACCCTGTTGATGATTTTGTATTAATGCCAGGTAAGTTTTCAAGGAATTCAGTTCAGGTTTTTTTAAATGCTGTTCCTTTGTATCCTAACTTGTACGGGTCTTTTCATTCTCATCCTCTTCCAAGCGGGATTCCTTCTAAGGCTGACCTTGAGTTTTTTTCAAAGTTTGGTAAAGAACATTTAATAATTCATTATCCTTATGAGTTTAACTGCGTTAGTTGTTATACTTCCTTAGGTAAAAGCTCTTTTATTGAGTTAGTTTAGTGGTATGCATGAAAGCTTTGTTAGTGGTCTTGGATGGTGCTGCTGGAAAGAAGGGAAAGAGCGCTTTTGAAAAAGCATTTAAGCCAAACCTTGACAACTTAGCTTGTTTTTCAAAGTTGGGTCTTGTTGAAGTACTTCCAGGGGTTGCTCCAGAATCTGATGAAGCAGTATTAGCTCTTTTAGGCGTTAAGTTGAGAAGGCATCCTGGCAGGGGATTGTTTGAGGCTCTTGGTTTTGGAGTTGATTTCAAAGACGGCATGCTTGCTTTAAGAGCAAATTTTGCAACAGCCAGCAATGGAAGGCTTGTTGACAGGAGGGTTGGCAGGAGCTTAAGTTCAAAGGAGGCTAAGAAGCTTGAAAAAGAAATTAATTCAAAGGTAAGGCTTTCAGGGGCAAGTTTTGCGTTTAAATCAACTTTGCAGCATAGGGGTGTTCTTGTTTTAAAGTCAAAAAAGAAGCTTTCAGCTAAGATAACTAATGTTGACCCTGCTTATAAGATTGGTGAGAACGGTTACTCAGTAGCTTTGAAGAAGTATCCTATGAAAGTGCTTAAAGCAAAGCCTTTGGAAAAAAACGCAGAGTTTTCAGCTGAGCTTGTTAATGAATTTGTAGAAAAATCAAGGAAAGTTCTTGAAGCTTCAGAAGTCAACAGAAAAAGACTGAAGAAAGGATTACTTCCAGCTAATGTTATTTTATTAAGAGGAGCATCTGATAAAGTTCCAAGAGTAAAAAAGCTTCCTGAAAAATATGGTAAAAGGTTTTGTGTTATTGCTGACTATCCTTTAGAAGCAGGCATAGGAAGGTTCCTTGGGATGAGAGTAATACGCTTGGAGTATCCTAAAAAGTTTAAGCCAAGTGACTATAAGCTACGGGCTTTTAAAGCAGTTAATGCTTTGAAGCGTAATGATTTTGTTTACGTTCACTTGAAAGGCCCTGACGTGTTCGGTCATGACAAGGACTGTGATGGGAAAGCAAAATGCATTGAAGTTATTGACAAGTATTTTTTCAAGCCATTGCTTGATAACGTTAACTTAGAGAAGACCGTGATAGTTGTCACTTCTGATCATGCTACTCCATGCGTTGTTGGAGCTCATACCGCAGATCCTGTTCCCATGTTATTTTACTCGCCTAAGTTTTCAGAGTATGCTGAAAAAAGATTTACTGAAGCTCAATGTTTTAAAACAAGGTTCAAGCTTAAAGGCAGTGATTTGGTTTCTTTTATCATGGAACAGCTTAACTGACCACGTAGTAATACTCGCCTTTCTTTTTTTGCTCTGAGTCCATTTGAGAACCTGGCTTGTTCATTCTTGGTCTTCCTGTTTCAGGGTCTCTTCTAAAAGTAACGTTCATGCTTTTAAGGAACCTGTTCATTCCTTCATGCATTCCAACAGGCGGTAAAGCAGTTCCTTTTTTTCCAGGTTCTCCTTCAAAAATCATTATCCTGTTTGACACTAAATCCTGAAACGCTATGTCATGATCCACGTTAAGAGTCGTGACTTCTCTTTTTTCTGTGACTCTTTTTATCATCTGAGCTAATTTGAATCTTTGTTCAATGTCAAGGAAAGCACTTGGTTCATCCAAGAGTATTAAGTCTTTCGTCTTGCTGATTGCAATTCCAATAGCTAATCTTTGAGCTTCTCCACCAGACAGGTTCTTTACTTTTTTATCATACAAGTCTTCTACTGTTTTCTTAACTTCAGAGTTGAAGAATGCAAAGTCAAAGTCTTTTTGACTTTCAATAAATTCTCTTACCGTGATGTCTTCTTCAAACTCAACGTATTGTGGTTTGTAAGAAGTAGTTAACTTTAATTCAGGGTCTCCTTCTGTTGGTTTTTCAACTCCTGCAAGAACTTTTACAAAAGTTGATTTCCCAATAGCGTTTGGGCCCATTACTCCTATTACTTCCCCTTTTATTAGTTCTCCTTCTTTAACCTCAAGTTCAAAGCTTTTGTATTTTTTCTTAAAAGCATGATAGGTTATGATTTCTTTGTTTTCCCACTCGCTTGAAGGAGGCTTTACTTCAAATTTGATTTCATAGTCCCTGATTCTAACATTTTCATTTTTTAAGAACCCGTGAAGAAACTCGTTTATTCCTGTCCTTGCAGTTTTCAGTCCACTTACTACTCCAAACACTCCTGGCTTTCCATAAAGCACGTGAACATAATCAGCTAAGTAATCAAGCACTGCCAAGTCATGTTCTACTACAAATACTGCCTTGCCTTCAAGTTCTTCTTTTATCACTCTTGCTGTTTTTAGCCTTTGTTTTATGTCAAGAAACGAAGAGGGCTCGTCAAAAAAATAAAAATCAGCCTCTTTTAGCAAAGAAGCAGTTATCGCTATTCTTTGAAGTTCTCCTCCAGAAACTTCTGAAAGAGTTTTGTCAAAGCATTTTTTTATTTCAAGTTTTTCACTTAACTCGTCAAGTTTGTTTCGTTCATCTGTTTTTTCAAGCAGTTTTTCAACATTGCCTTTGAATACTTTCGGAAGCAGCATTATTTCCTGTGGCTTGTAAGAAACTTTAGCATTCCCGCTTGCAATTAATTCAAAGTACTCTTGAATTTCATGTCCTTTGAATTCTTCAATAACTTTATCCCAGGACCCTGGTTTTTCAAAGTCACCCAAATTTGGAACAAGATTCCCTGATAAGATTTTTATTATTGTTGACTTTCCAATTCCATTAGGCCCAATTATCCCAATAACTCCTTTCCTTATTAAAGGGAATTTGTAAATCCTAAAAGAGTTCTTACCATACTGGTGGAAAGGCTTTCCAACTTCATAAGGAAGATTAACTATGCTTATCGCATGAAAAGGACATTTTTTAACACAAATCCCGCATCCAGTGCATAAGTTTTCATCAATTGAAGCTATCTTTTTCTTTTCCTCGTTTATCGTAATGCATTCAGCGCCTGTTCTGTTTACTGGGCAGGCTTTAACACACTCCAACCCACATCTGTCTGGATTGCATTTTTCTCTGTCAACTACTGCTATTCTTTTTTTCATAAGAAGACCTCAGAAAAAGTTTATATGAAAATCAAAAGCAAGCCAATTACCAGCAGTACTATTGCAAACCAAACTATGCCGCCGAGAATTATAGTGGTTAATAACTGCATCCAGTTCCAAGAATAATAAAACTGCATTAACCCGCATAAGATCAGTAAGCCGACGATTATTATTGTTATTCCAAACTTATCAAATCTCATTAACAGCACCTCAATACCTTTTTAAACTATAAGTGTTTTTAAATTTTTTGATGAAACACCAAGGTTCTCTTGAGTACTTGATCATTATTGCAGCTGTTTTAGCAGTTGCAGCAATAGTAGTTTTGTTCTTAACAGGAGGCTTGTCTTCAGCAAACAGGCAAGCGTTGATTAATAACTGCAAGCAAGCAGCTTCTAAATGCGCTAACCTAATGGCTACAAGTGATATTGAAATGTGTGATTATTCTGAAAACAGTGAGTGTTACAAGGCCTGTGTGGTTGATGGTAAAGATGTAATGACTGGGTTGCCTTACCCAGATTATTATTATGGTTTATATTACTGTGCGCTTGGGAAGCCTGAGAACATTTCATATTACGAGCCTTCTCAGGGCTCTCCAACCCCACCACTTCCAGGGCTTCCTCCAGAAGTAAAGCCACCTGGTGGAGAGATAGGAGGCATAAGCCCAAGATAAGCCTTTATACTTGTTTTCCCTTTAACAAGCTTTATGAAAGTAATTTTCAGACAGGATAAGCTCATGAAGCTTAAAATACAGTCAGTGGAAGACTTATGGCACTTGCATAAAGTCATAAGGCCAGGGGATTTAATAAGTGCTAGTAGTCGGAGAAAGTTTACCACAGAATCTGGGAAAAGTGAAAGGAAACCAGTTTTTTTGACTTTAAAAGTTGAAAAAGTAGAGTTCCATAAAGGTTATGGAGTGCTTAGGGTTTTAGGAGTAATAATAAGCGGAAAACCTGAAGAATACGTTAGCATTGGGGAACATCATTCAATAGACTTCTCCCCAGGCGACGTGATCACTATTGAAAAAGAATGGAAAATGCATGAGCTTGAAAGAATAAAAGAAGCTGAAAAGTCTTCCCAGGAGCTTTTAGTTAACGTGCTTGTGATTGATGAAAGAGAAGCAGAATTGTTTAAAGTAAAATTATTTTCAGTCGAGCCAGTAGGTAGAATAACGGTCTCCGGAAGAGGTAAGAAAATAGAAGAAGACAAGCAAATCAAAAACAAGTATTTTAAAGAAGTTGTTGAGCTTCTTGAAAAAACCAAAGGCAAGATAATAATAGCAGGGCCTGGTTTTGAAAAAGAAAACTTTTACAATTACTTAAAAGAAAAACACGCTGACATTGCCACTAGGGTTTTCTTAAAAAGCACTAATAATACCGGCAAGCAAGCTGTTTTTGAGTTAATGAAGTCAGGAATGCTTGAGGAAGTTGAAAAACAACTCAGGATAATAAGAGAAGTTAAAGCAATAGAAAAGCTGGTGGAAGCTCTTCCAAAAGACCAAGCAGTCTACGGATTTGAAAAAGTCAAAGAAGCCTTAGAGTACGGGGCAATAGAAGAACTATTAGTAATCGACTCACTTGTCATCAAAGACCCAAAAGTAGAAGAGTTAATAGAAGAAGCCAGGGACTACGGGACAACAATAATAATGATATCAGAAGAAAACGAGGAATCAGAAAAACTTAAAGCACTTGGAGGAATAGCAGGAATACTAAGGTTTAAACTTGAATAAAAAGAATTATTGAAGATTCTTTCTTTTAGTTAATCGTCGAGGCAAAAGCTTTAAATACTC
>CAZBZN010000007.1:0-5369 GCA_964496415.1 Microcaldota archaeon
AAGGGAGCAACAATCATTCAAGAGGAACTGCTCCAGAGAATAATGAACAGTTCTGAGAAATATGACTTTTCCCCTTTTGACATAGTCCAGTATTGTGATGAAAAGTTAGTTGATTGTGTTAAGATTACTGAAGATATCGAAAGAGCACTTGATAAAGAGATTTCAAAGACTATGGAAAAAGCTTCTGAGGAACTGCTTTTGTTCTCGGGAAACCTCTCCTGGGTGAACTATGAAAAGACAAGAAAAGTTCTTGAAAAAGCAGTTAAGAAAGGCGTCAAAATTAAAGTGATAACAAGGATAGACATTACCACCATTAATAATCTTAAAGCGCTGCAAGCAATATCATCAAAAATCTCAATAAAACATAGGGAACAGCCATTAAGAGGAGTGATAAGTGATTCAATAGAATGCCAACTAAAAGAAGTAAAACCAGCTGCTTTGTTCAAACCATCTGAACTGAATACAGATACAGTTCTCTCTTATACTCTAAGAGATAAAGAATGGGTGTCTTTCCTTAGAAAAGTATTTTTTACTATGTACACTTCTGCTCCAGACACTGAGAAAAGAATGAAGATTCTTAAAAAGATTTCATCATCTTAAAACCTTATTAATCACTTCTTTTATCCTTTCTCTTATCTCAGGGTTTATAGAAGAGGGGTCTTTAATTTTATATCTTTCATACATCATCTTTGCTATTTCTTCTATTATTTGCCTTTTAACTTCTTCAGCCTTTTCTTCACCTGCTTTTTTTGCTTCCAAAAACCTTCTCCTTTCACATGCCAAAAGCTCAAAAACATCTTTTTCAAGAGGAGATTCTGGCTTGAAAGCAACTTTTTTAACTTTCCTTACTTTCCTGACAACAGGCATGATATAATTTAGGGAAGCCAGAGTTTTAATTAGTTCCTTTTTTGATTACTGCGTTTGTGTAAGCGTCTTGGAAAGAATTAAGAACAGCTCTTGCAACGTCTTGTTTTTTCTTCAAGCCAGGAGCTATTGACCCTGGATAAACGAACTGCGAGAACTCATAGTAAAGGTCCTCCATGCTCTTTAAAAGTTCACCAGCCTCTTCCACTTTTCCTCTTGCCAGGAGTTGCATGCCGAATCTTTTAAGCTCGCCAATAGCATCACCAAGACCTGTCAAGTAGTACTCTGCAGGAACTTTTACTTCAGGAAGCTTTTTCATTTCCAAGTAAGAAGCAAGGATCATTGCTTCAGCATACTCTTGGTAAGCATTACCAAGCACTGTCTTAACAAGGTCAGGGTGTTTCTTAAGCAGCTTCTCAGCTTTTTTGATTATCTTCTCAGCTTCTTTTAGTTTGTTTTTTGCTTGTTTTTTCTTGCCTGCCAAGAGGCTTCTTATGGCTTGCGCGCAGAGAGGCACCACGTTCCTCTGCATCTTCAAAGCTTCTTCTCTTACTTTCATTCTCTCATCAAGTTCTTTTTTAATTTTTTTAAGCATTTAGTCACCTTTTTCTTACCGTGTAGTATTTTTTGCCTTTCCTTCCAATGATTTCCTGTACTTCAGCAGCTATTTTGGTGGTTTCTTGTCGTATTTCTTTTTCAGAGTAAAGGCCTAAGTTGAATAACGCAAGGGCTGCTGCTGTGATGTTTAACAACATGAACAAGTAGTCTTTTATTGACACTGAGTACATGAGTAGGAATACTGCTCCTGTAAAAAACAAGACAGTGTAGTAAAAGCCTTCTTTTTCTCTTCTTATTGTTGGAATGAGCCATGCTGTTACTATTAAAAGCCCGCCTATTAACCCTAACGCCATCATGTCAATCTTTTATTCTAAAAGCTTCAGAATATAAAAGGATTGTCATGGTTTTTGAAGCTTTTTCTGAAGAAGTAAGGCAAGCTGTTAAGGAAAGAGGATTTGAACCTACTGAAGTCCAGAAGCTTGCTGTTCCTTTAGTTTTGAAAGGAGAAGACGTGCTTGTGATTTCTGAGACAGGCACTGGTAAGACAGAAGCAGCATTACTTCCTCTTTTTTCAAAAATGATGAAAAGCAAGACTCATGGTGTTGAGTTGCTTTATATTACTCCTTTAAGAGCATTGAACCGTGACTTGATTGAAAGAATAAAGTGGTGGAGTGAAAAGCTTGGTTTTTCAGCAGGAGTTCGACATGGTGATACTTCCCAGTATGAGAGGTCAAAACAGTTAAAGAATCCTCCAAGGGTTTTGATTACTACTCCTGAGAGTCTTGCTCTTATGCTTTCAGCTCCTAAGATGAGGAAAAACCTTGACACGGTTAAGTATGTTGTGATTGATGAAGTTCATGAGTTGGTTGAGTCAAAAAGAGGAGTTCAGTTAGCTCTGTGTCTTGAAAGGCTTTATGAAAAAACAAGGTTTCAGAGAATAGGCTTGTCAGCCACTGTTGGTGACCCGTCGCTTGTTGCTGATTTTTTCAAGTTCAAGAAAATAGTTAAAGCTGTTCCTTTTAAGAAGCCTGTTATTGAAGTTGAGTTAGTTGAGCCTGATGATGAGGCGTTTAAGCTTGCTGATGTTTTAAGCGTTTCTCCTGATACTGCTGCAAAGCTTAAGAGAATGATTGAGTTGATTGAGAAAAATGACAATGTGCTTGTTTTTGTTAATACTCGTTCAACTGCAGAGGCTTTAAGTTCAAGGTTTGAGGCTTTAAAGAAAAAAGTTACTGTTCATCATTCTTCTTTGTCAAGAAGCGTTAGAGAGTCAGTTGAAAAAGCTTTCAAAGAAAGAAGATTAAAAGCTGTTGTTGCTACAAGCAGTCTTGAATTAGGGATTGACATTGGCTCAGTAAGCCTTGTTATTCAGTATTCTTCTCCAAGACAGGTAATTAGGCTCATGCAAAGAGTCGGCAGGAGCGGCCATAAGGTTTCTGAAGTTCCAAGAGGAGTTATTATTGCAGGTGATTCAGAAGATGCTTTAGAAGCAGGCGTGATAGTTAAGTTGCTTGAGTCAGGGGTTCTTGAAAAACCAAAAGTTTTTGAAAAACCATTAGACGTGTTAGCTCATCAGCTTGCAGGTATTGCTTTGGAAGGCAGGACAAGGATTTCTAAAGCTTTTGAGCTTGTGACTCGTGCTTGGCCTTACAGGAACTTGGGTTTTGAAGAGTTTTTGTCAGTTTTAAACCAGCTTGCTGATGAGAGAATAATCTGGGTTGATGAAGGCTTTTTTGGAAAAAAACAAAAGACAAGGCTTTATTATTTTTTAGGAGTTTCAATGATTCCTGACGAGCAGAAGTTTTTTGTTAAGGACATTGAATCAAACACAAATATTGCTGTGCTTGATGAGCCTTTTGTAGTAAACAACTTAAGGATAGGGGGAGTGTTTATTACTAAAGCAAGACCTTGGAGGGTTGTTGACATTACTGAAAGAGAAGTTTTGGTAGAGCCTGCTTATAGTCTTGAAGGCGCTATTCCATCATGGGAAGGAGAACAGATTCCTGTCAGTTTTGAAGTAGCCCAGGAGGTTGGAAAAGCAAGACTTTCTGAACTTAGAAGGTTTTTAAATGCTAAGGCTTGTTCTGAAGTAAAGGCTTTTCTTGGCTTGAAAAAAGGAAGCGATAACGAGATAGTAATTGAGCCTTACGAGGATTTTGTCGTAATGCATGCTTTTTTTGGTTCCACTGTAAACTATACTCTTGGTTCAGTGATTTCAAGCATTATTTCTGCTTCAACAGGTTCTACTGTTGGTTTTAAAGCTGAGCCTTATAGGATAATTTTCCAAGCTTCTTCTGAGATTTCACCACGGAAAATAGCGCAAGTGCTTAAAGACTTAAAGCCCTATGAAGTAAAAAGCATTCTTGAAAAAACAATATCAAGAAGCCATGCTTTTAAGTACAAGTTTCTTCAAGTTGCCAAGAGGTTTGGTTTGATTGAAAGAAACAGGGACTACCAGAAAGTTTCAGTTAGAAGACTTATAGAAGCAGTCATTAATTCACCAGTATACTTAGAAACCATTAATGAGTTGTTTACCAAGGATTTTGAAGTGAAAAAAACAGCAGAACTGATTTCAAAAATAAGAAAAGGCAGGATAAGAATAAAAGTCAATTCTAAGGCTTCTAAGTTCACTGAAATAGCTGTTCTGAAGCTTACTTCTTTCACAGAAGTAATTCAGTCTCAAAGACCAGAAGATGAAATAGTCTCGTTGATGCAAAAAACAACAGAAAACAAGACAGTTAAGTTGTATTGCACTTATTGCCATTCAGTTTTTTATTCAAGAATAAAAGACTTGCCTGAGAAAATAAAATGCCCTTCATGTGGTTCGCCGATGGTTGCTTATCTTAAGCATGGGAAAGAGTTTAAAACTTTGTTTGAGAAGAAAAAACTATCAAGACAAGAACAAAAACTCAAAGATGAAATTGAGAAGTCAGCTGCTTTGATTTCAGCTTACGGAAAGCGTGCTGTCATAGTGCTTTCAGGAAGAGGCATTGGGCCTGATACTGCTGCGAGGATTCTTGCAATGAGAAGAAGAAACTTGAAAGATGTTTTCAAGGACATGCTTGAAGCTCAGAAAAACTTCCTTAAGACTAAAAGGTACTGGAAGTGAATTAATGGATTTAAAAGAAGCTTTTAGGATTGCTGACGATGCTATTAAGAACTTCAAGAATTTGATAATCATTGGAAGTTGTTCTGTGAAATACTTTGGAAGAGCTACTTCAAAAATAGCTGAAGGGGAAAGGATAATCATAATAAAAGAAGATGGGAGTTTTTTAGTTCACCAGAACAAGAAGCTTGCAGCCATTAACTACCAGCCTCCTAAGTCAAGAATTTCATGCGAGCTTGCTGACGATGTTTTGATTCTTAAAGCTGCTAATCGTAGGACTGGGGAACAGTTAGAAGTAAGGTTAAAAGAAGTCAAGTTTGCTTATGCTTTCAGGCTGAAGGATGACGAGTCAATAAAAGTATTTGCTACTGAAAAAGATTTAGCAAAAGACTTAATGAACAAGCTTGATGTTATAGAAGAAGGATTAAAGCCTATTAAAGAAGAAAGCAGCGTGCTAAGGGGTTTCATAGACATTCTTGCAGAAGACAAAAACGGTTCGTTAGTAGTAATAGAAGTTAAAAGAAGGACAGCTACCCTTGATGCTGTTTCCCAGTTGAAGAGATACGTTGAAGAAGTTAGGAAAAGAAAAGACAAGCCAGTTAGAGGAATTCTCTGTGCTCCTTCAATAACCCCTAATGCTAAGACTTACTTGGAAAGAGAAGGGTTTAAGTTTTCTAAAATTGACTATGATGCTACTACCCAGTCTGATTGGATTAAGTCAGTTGAAAACAAACAAAAAGCATTGGAGGAATTCTTTTGAGCAGGGTTTATGAAGAAGTGATTAAAGAAGCTTTTGAAAAAGCATTAAAGAGAGGAAAAGTTACTGAAAAAACTTTAGAAC
>CAZBZN010000007.1:5469-35154 GCA_964496415.1 Microcaldota archaeon
GTTAGAAAAGAAGTGCAATTAAGAAGAGGAATTGGGAAAAAGAGGAAGAAAAAGTAACTTTAACAATATGTGAGGGGTATGACATCAACTTTAGAAAAAAGAGTAAAACAGGTTCTTGGGATTACTTTAGCTGATTTAGAAAAAATAGTTTTAAGTAAAAGGCAGAATATTGTTGATGTGCTGATTAGAAATGGTTGCAATTTGAATTGCAATCATTGTTTTGCAGGGCCAAAGAAGATAGCTAAGTATGACGTGGAGAAGATAAGAAAGATAATGAGGGCTTTTGATAGAGTTTTCATATACCCTCTTGAAATAACAGCGGGGGATACTGATTTAATGCTTGAATTAATGAAAGAGACAAATAGAAAAAGGATTTTAACTAATGGAGTTGCTATTGGGAAGAACCCCCAATTGTTGGATAAATTTAAGCAATATGGTATAAGGGAGTTAAGTATAGGTAATGTTGAAGCAGTGGATGAAGAAACTCAATCAAAGCTTACAGGTGAAGGAGAGTCATTGAAGTACACTTTTAAGGGGATAGTTAATGGAGTAAATAAAGGATTTAAAGTAGGGGTTTATACTGTTGTTAGCAGAGCTAATCTATCGCAAATAGAAGATATAATAAAAAAAGTGAAGTCATTAGGGGCAAGTTCAATAAGATTTTACAGGTTTCTTGCTATTGGAAAAGGAGCACAGCAAAAAGATTTAATGATGAATGCTAAAGAAACTGAGGAATTTGTACTAAAAGTTTTCTCTTTAAGAAAGAAGTATAAGAATAAAATAAGAATAAGTCTTAGCCCAACTTTTGGTCCTGATTTGTATTCAAAAACAACTTTAAGATATTTAGTAGATAAGAATGCAGAGTCAAGATATGTTTGTTACGCAGCAAGTCCTAATTATATTGCTGTAGAGCCATTAGTTGATAAAGATCTTTATTATCCTTGCTTTACTGGTTCAGGTGAAGAAAATCTTACATTTTCTTCTCCTCAGAAATTTGAAATAAGTAAGCTAAAAGGAAAATGTGGGGAATGCAAGTATAAGAGGATCTGTGGGGGTGGCTGCAGAATGGTTGCATACTCCTTAACAGGAGATTTTTATGAAAGCATGGATACTTGTGTCACAATGATTAGAGAGAAATATGGGATATTTGATTAAAGAATAAGAGATGGTAAAATGATCACTTTGGTTTTTTCAACAAAAGATCCTGCAAGCATGCTGATGTTTGATATTATGAGCGAGCATTTTAAGGCTTCTGAAAAAGAATGGGAAGGCATGGCAGTATTTGTGAGAGACAATATTGAGCTGCTGAGGACAAATTCTGAGCTGGTGTTTTTCAACCAGGTGAACGATATTGATACTGATGAGATAATTTTCATGTCACGTCATAAGTCTGCTTCAGCAAAGCCTACTATCACTGCTCATTTTTGCGGAAACTTCGGGCCAGCTGATCTTGGAGGAGAGCCAGGAAAATTATCCACTGCTGATGCTTTACTAATGCAGCAGGTGTTCAAAGAACTATTAGGATGCTTTCTTGATTATGATGTTTCTTTGGAAGTAACCCATCATGGGCCGTTAGTAAAAATCCCTCACTTTTGGGTGGAGCTTGGTTCTTCTGAAAAACAATGGAATGACTCTGAAGCAGCAGAATTCATAGTAAATTCTGTGCTGAAAGCATTGGAGAAAAAACCAGAGTCAAAACAAGTTGGTATAGGAATAGGCGGAGGGCATTATGCGCCTGTGTTTTCAAAAATAGAAGAAGAAACGCCTCTTGGTCATATCATGCCTAAGTATGCTCAGGAGTACTTGTCGAAAGAAATGCTTGTTCAAATGATAGAAAAAACATTTCCAGAGCCAAAAGTAATTTTTATAGATAAGAAAGGAGTAAGGCAACAAAGTACTGTGAAGAAGCTAGCTGAGGAAACAGGTTTAGAAGTGATAGTGGTTTAGGGTGGTTGTTTTGATTCTTGATTTTCTTCATCATCCAGTTGAACCAGAGCTTGCTGAGATTTATCTTCATAGGTTTTTAAGGGTTTTTGCTTTTGGCTTGATTAACGTGTTCGTTCCAGTTTACTTACTTAAAATTGGTTTTTCTTTTCAACAAGTTCTTAGTTATCTTTTGATTCAATACTTAACCTTCATGGCTTTTACTCCTACAAGCGTGGTTTTTGAACAGAAAAAAGGCATAAGAAATGCTATTACTTGGTCAACTTTTATCCTGCTTGCTGCTTTTTTCACTTTGTTTACCATAAATAATTACCATTGGCCGATTCAGTTCATTGCTTTCCTTTTCGGAATTCAATGGGCTTTGTATTGGACTCCTATTAATATTAATTTTGCAAGAAATGCTGGAAAGAGGACAGGAGTAAGAGTAGGCGCTTATTTTTCAATCCCCAGGATTAGTTTAATAATTGCTCCAGTGCTTGGAGCTTATCTTATTAGCTTTTATGGTTTTAATCTTGCTCTTGCATTTGCTTTTTTTACTTTGGTATTGTCTTTGGTTCCTTTGTTTTTTTCAAAAGATTTTAAGATAGTTAAAAGAGTTTCTTTTAAAATTTTTTTCAAGAGACAGGAAAGATATTTTTTAATGTTTTTTATTCAGGGGCTTATTGATTCTGGAGTCATTTTATGGCCTTTATTTGTCTATTTTGCTTTTTCTACTTATTCTTCAATAGGGTGGACGGTATCAGCAAGGTTTTTGATAAGCACTTTATTTCCTCTCTTCATAGGATTTTTGACTGATAAAATAAGTAAGAAAAGTTTGTTAGCTGTGGCTGGATTGTTTAATGCTTTAGTATGGTTACTTGTAATAAAAGCAACTACTTTTTTGGAATTTATTGTTCTTTCTCTTGCTCTTGGAGCTTCTTTAATGCTTATTAATGTTCCTTTCTTTGCTTTAGCTTCTAAAAAAGCATTAAAAGAAGGCCTTGTCGAAACTATCGCGTTGCGGGAAATGCTTCTTAATGCTGGGAGAATTTTTGGCATAATTATAGCAATCTTAACTTTGAATTTGTATCATGTTTTTATCCTGATTATCATTTCTTCTTTAGTATTTTCTTTTTACTGGCTCAAGAGCTGAGTTGTTTTTTGATTTCCTCGTCAAGGATTTTAAGAAATTCTTCTTTTTTATCAGGGTTTATTCTTGCACCTGCTGCCACGTCATGCCCTCCGCCAGCTCCTCCAACTTCAGAAGCAGCTTTCTTCATTGCTTTTCCAAGGTCAAGCCCTTGTCTTACTAAGTCAAGAGTGCCTCTCCCTGATATTTTTATCATTCCTTCTGGGTCTATGGCAAGTGCAATTACTGGCTTGTCATTACCTACTATCAAAGCGCTGTAAAGCATTCCAGCAATCGTGCCGATTATAGTGTCTTTTACTTTGTCACCGAACTCAACAACATAAAGCCATTGTGTTTCTCTGATTCCATTGTTTTTCACTAAGTCTATTCCTTCTTTTAGCATTCTCCTGTGTTCTGCAAGCATCTTAGCAGCTTCTTTGAATTTTTCTTTCCTATCACCCATGGCTACTTTTATTCCTATTTCTTCTTTGTCATGTCTTCCGCAGGCATTAAGCAAAGTAGCAAATTCTTTCGCGTCTTTAAGAATAGGTTCTTTTTCTTTTACAAGCTCGTATACTTCTCCAACCATTCCTTTTAAAACAAACTCAGGAAGCCCGTGTTGTTTTGCATAAATGTAAATTGCCGACGCGAATCTCTTTTTTTCATCCTCGCTTAAGTCAGCGTAGCATCTCCACTTATCGTCTTTTTTTAAAGGTATACCAAGAGAAGTAATGAACCTAGCGCATTCTTCTTCTTCGCCAACAAGCCCTGGGAGAAAAGGATCTGTTGAGTAAGCAAGAAATTGTGTTAAAGGCCTTGAGTACCTTCCATAAAGTCTTAGGTCTTTTTTTACAATTAGTTCTCCTGATTTTACAGCGTCTTTTAGTATTTTTCTGTTTTCGCCTATTAATTTGCCCTCTTTGTCTTGCATGTCTCCTACTGCGCCTATTATTGCTATTTTTGCCAAGTCAATGTTTTTTTCATTAACTTTTTTTGCTATCAAGTATGTTACTCCAGCACCACTTATTTCTCTCGCACCATCAATACCGTAATAATGTGGGTTCACGTTTAAGAAGAAAGTTTTTTCCTTATCTGGTTTGTGATGGTCGCTTATCAGCACGTTAAATTCTTTTAGTTGGTCTTCTATTTTTTCAAGAGTGCTTGAACCAAGGTCAACAAAAATAAGGTTCTTTTTTCCTTTTTCCTTTATTTTTTTTATTCTTTCATCATCAAGGGCTTTGCTTGCCATTATTTCAAACTTTTTCCCAAGTCTTTTAAGGGTTAAGCCCATTATTGCTCCTGAAGTTAAACCATCAGCGTCATAATGGCAGATTACTAAGAAGTCGTCGTTTTTTTTCAAGAACTCAGCAGCTTTTTCAAGCAATTTTTCCATTGTAGCACCTTTTTATATTTTCTTTATTCAAAAATATAAACAGGTTGGTTTAGATGAGTGAACTTGAATTGAAAAAAGAACTAGAAGAATGCAGGAAAAAGTTAAAAGAGCATTACTATAAAGGCCTATTGTTTGATTTTCTAATAAGAAGGTATAGGGATTATATTGAAACAAACGAGGCTAAAACAATTCAGGATCTTAAAAGAATGATTGATGCTTCAAATGAAACAGTTAAGAAGGTAGCTGATGAAGTAATAAGAAGCATACCTGATTATTCCTCTGAGAAGGTAAAAGAAGGAGTAGAAGCAGCTTTGAAACTTATTAGCGAAAGGATTTATTCAGTGCCTTCTCTTGGAATTAATTTTTGGATGACTCCTGAAGAAGTTTATGAAGCAAGAGTTGCTGATTACGAAGATAAAGCAATTTTCTTTTGTTCTGTTTTAAAAGCAATGGGTCTCAATGCAAGTGTTTTAATAGCAGAGTTAAGTGACGGCACTAATGCACCGTTTGTAGTGGTTAGGAATGCTAAAGTGTTTTTAGTGGACCCGAATAATAATTTGCTTTTTGAGGCTGAAAGTTTCCCAGAAGTAGTAAAAAAGTATGAATTTAATGGTGTGAGAATAACCTCCTTGCTCTATGAGTTTGATGACTTAAAATACGAGGAATACTCTTAGTTGTTGTTTTTATAACAAAATCTTTTTAAATTATTAGTTGATTATTAGGTAAAAAGGTGAAATAAGTGGCAGTAAGAGCTGACAGAAACAAATGCTTGTATTGTGGTGGTTGTGTTTCAGTATGCCCTGCTAATGCTTTAACTTTAAGAGAAACCCGTATAGAATGTGATGATTCAAAGTGCATTAACTGCGGTGCATGCATTAAGTTCTGCCCAGCTGGTGCTTTAAGTAAGTTTGAGGGATGAAAATGGTTTTTAATACAAGTGAGTTAGCTTCTCAGGAATGGGATGTAATAATAGTTGGAGCAGGGCCAGGTGGAAGTATTGCTGCAAGAGACTGCGCTAATTATGGGTTAAAGACCCTTGTTATTGAAAGAAGACAGGAGATAGGAGCACCAGTAAGATGCGGTGAAGGATTAGGAGAAGTATGGATGAAAAAAGCAGGCTTAGAGTATGATCCTACTTGGTGCCTTAAAGAAATGCATGGCGCAGTAATTTATGGTCCTAAAAAAGTGAAGATGGTCATTCCAACAGAAAATAAAGGTTACATTATTGAGAGGAAAATGTTCGAGAAGAAACTGGCAAGCCAAGCGATAAAAGCAGGAGCAAAGTATTTAGTAAAAACCCAGGTGGTTGGAGTAATCAAAGAAGATGGTTTTGTTAGGGGAGTAATCGCAGAAAACGCTGAAGGCAGGTTTGAATTCAAAGCAAAACTTGTTATTGCTGCTGATGGCGTTGATTCTCAAACAGCAAAGTATGCTGGAATTAACACAGTTAATGGACTGACAGAGGTTGACTCTGGTTATGAGTATGAAATGGAAGGGTTAAACATTGATTATACTGATAAGATTCATATTTTTGTAGGAAACAAGATAGCTCCAAGGGGTTATGTTTGGATTTTTCCAAAGTCAGAGACAAGAGCTAATGTTGGCATAGGTATTCTTGGAAGTGAAGAATCAAAGACAGCTAAGGAGTATTTGGATGAGTTCATTAGGTCTCATCCTGAGATTTTCAAAAATGCTGGAATAATAGAAGTTAAAGGAGGAAGTGTTCCAGTAGGGGCTCCTTTAGAAAAGCCTTATGCTAATGGATTACTACTAGTTGGTGACGCAGCTCACATGGTCAACCCAATTCACGGGGGAGGAATGGGGACTGCAATGGAGGCAGCTAGAATAGCTGCAAGAATTGCAAAGGAAGCAATAGAATCCAATAATGTTTCAGAAGAATTTTTAAAGAAGTACGCTGATGAGTGGTTTGAGGTAAGAGGAAATCAATTACTACAAGTTCTTAAGGTTAGGAAATTTTTTGAAAAACTAAGTGATGATGACATGGAAAAACTCGGAGAAATTTTCACTCCAGAAACATTATTAGAGTTCAGTGATGGTAAAAAACTAAAAGTCTTTGCTAAGGCTTTTGCAAAACACCCCAAGCTAATGCTTATAGCAGCAAAGACTTTACTTGCTGGTTAAACGTCAGTTTTTTAAGCTCATGCTCTTTATTTTACTCATGAGAATTTTGAAATACAAAGCCACCTTATTTCTTGCTGGCTTAATGACTTTCTCTTATTTTTATTTCTCAAGTCATTTGATTTATATTCCTACAAAAACACTTGTTTATTATGGTTTTTCAACCTCTAATCTTCTAACCGCTTTATCTTATCCTTTTCTTCACGTTAGTCCAATGCACTTATTAGGGAACCTGCTTTTGGTTTTGTTAGCTGGAATGGTAAGTGAAGCTACTTTAAAATCAAAGCATTTTATTGTATTGTTTTTTGTTTCATCAATTGCAAGTGCTTTCGTTTTTTTGATCATCAGTCCTGACCGAGTATTAGTTGGCGCTTCTGCAGGGATTTCAGCTGTAATAGCAGCTGGCTTCATAGTTGATTTTAAAAAAATGCTTGCAGGGCTTTTGATTGTTTCAGTACTTGTAATGTTTGTTTCTGGCTTTGTTAATAATTATACTATGAAAAAGCTTTCCGAGCTTAGGCAGGAACGATTAGAAAAAGAAGAACAACTAAAGAACGTAACCAATGAGCTTAAAAATGCTGTACCTGGTTCAGAGGAGTATGAAAATCTTTTAACCAAGAAACAAGAGTATTATAATCAATTAGCAGTAGTGATTCAAAAACAGGTTACTATTGAAGAAGGAAAACTAAGGGAAAAACAAGTTAAGACTAACGCATTGCTTCATCTGACAGGGGCTATTGTTGGGATACTTTACGTTTGGTTGTTTAAGAGGGATTTGTTATGGAAGCTTCCTTATCAGTTGATACCATCAAAGTACTTGCAGAAGAGCTAAATGAAGAGCTTGTTGGGAAGAAAGTTTTAAAAGTTCAGCAAGTCGGAAGAGAGCTTTTTAAGATAACTTTCGGGCCTGGCAAGAAAGAACTACTAATAGAGCCAGGAAAAAGAATTCATTTGACCCAGTATGTTATTCAAGCTCCTTTAAAAGCATCTCAAGCGGCAATGTTTTTAAGAAAGCATCTTAAAGGTGAAAAAGTTAAGAGAGTATATCAATATGATGAAGAGAGAATAATAGTTATTGAATTTGAGGATTATTTCCTAATATCAGAGTTCTTTTCTCATGGGAACATGGTCTTGGCAGATAAAGAATTTACTATTCTTTTTACTTTTAGGAAAGAAGAATGGAAGGACAGGGTTTTTAAGAAAGGGGAGAAATACCTGTTTCCAAAGAATCCTCATAAAGTAAAGAAGGGTTTTTCACCAGTGGGAAAAGAAAAATATGAAGAGCATGGCAGCATGAATAAAGCTCTTGATGAGTATTTTTCAGCACAAACAAAACAATCTGAAAGCCCTTTGATTAAAAAACTTAAAATTAGGTTAGAACAGCAAATGAAAGCATTAAAAGAGTTTGAAGAGAAAGCCAAAATTGAAAGACAAAAGGCTGACAAGATTTATGAGAACTACCAGCTGGTTGAAGAAGTACTAAGATTAGTTAAAGAAAAGAAGTATGATGAATTAAAACAAAAAGGCGTAGAGCTTAAAAAAGGAAAAATAATAATTAATTTAGACTAGCATGCTTTCGTCAACAACAATAACGTCACTTACTGCAAAAACTGCTTTGAAAGGAATCATTCCTAAGCCTTCATGTTTCATTAAGTTCTTAGCTATTTTTGAAGCATTGTTAGGTTCAATTAAAAAAGCTTCTATTTTTCCAGTTGTCTCATCAATTAGAATGTCACTGAGCCTTCCAATTTCTTCTCCCTTGTTTGTTATTATTCTTTTTCCACCTAATTGTTTTGCTATGAAGAACTTTCGTGCAGCCATAAGCATCCACCTTGAAACTATTAATCGTAACGCATTTATAAACTTATCGTGAATTTTGGGTTTTTCAAGCACTTTTTTAAACAATAGAATTCAAAAACAATAGCAATGGACAAAGAATACGTGGAAGTACTTAGAAGACAGCATTACGCGGTTTTTGGAGAGCATGAGCACTCAGCTGCAAAACTATGCACTTGGCTTAAGAAGTCGCTTAAAAATCAAGGAGTGTGTTACAAGCAAAAATTTTACGGAATACGGTCTCATCGTTGTCTTCAGATGACTCCAAACATTTACTGTAATCAAAGATGCGTGTTCTGCTGGAGGGTTTATGGTCCTTCTCCTGACAAGCTTCCAGTAGAATGGGACGAACCAAAGCAAATAGTAGAAGAGTCTTTCAAAGCACAGCAAAAGCTGTTATCTGGTTTTGGAGGAAACCCTTTAGTTGACAAGAAGAAGTTGAAAGAAGCCATGAACCCAAATCAGTTCGCCATATCTCTTACAGGAGAGCCTACTCTTTACCCTTACTTAGATGAGCTCATAAAAGAGTACGGCAAGCATGGCACTACTTTCGTAGTCTCAAACGCGTTACTCCCAGAAGTCATTAGCAAGATAAATCCGACGCAGCTTTATCTTTCACTTGACGCTCCTGATGAAGAAACTCACTTGAAGATTAACAGGCCTGCATGGAGAGGTTCATGGCAAAGGATAAATGATTCACTTGAAATTCTATCAAGTAAGAAATGCAGGACAGCAATAAGAATAACTTTAGTGAAAGGCTTGAATGACTTCAACCCTGAAAAGTATGCTAAGCTTGTTGAAAAAGCAGAGCCTGACTTCTTAGAAGTTAAAGGATACATGTTCATAGGCGGAAGCAGGCAAAGACTAAGCATTCAGAACATGCCCAGACATGAAGAAGTTAAAGCTTTCGCAGAACAAATAAATGCTTATCTTGGATATGAGTACGGCGGAGAACAACCAATAAGCAGAGTTGTAATGCTTAAGAAAAGGTGATAAGAAGTGAAACTGTTTGGAAAAATCTTCGGCAAGAAGAAAACAGAGCCACAGGAAAAACCAGAACCAGAAGAAGTTAAAGAAGAATCTAAGCAGGTTTCGTCTAATGTGTGTGTTGCCTGCGGCGAGCCAGGAGCTGATAAAAAGTTCGCTGGCCAATGGTGGCATAAAAAATGCTTAAGGAAAGCACGCAAAATGGCTAAGAGCATGATCTGATTTTTTATTCTTCCTTAAATATTTGTCCTTCGAACCTGTAGAAAGTGACGTTTGGGTCAAGCCACATTCCAGGGTCAAGGCCTGCTTTCCAGCACGTCTGCGCTAGGAATGTTTCAGCATCCCATCCTTCTTCCACTGCTACCTGCGGGAGTAATAATCCACTGAATGGCCCGTACTCTGCTATCAAGCCATGTTTTCCTATTTTCACGTGTTTTACAAGTTCTTTTCCATGAGCATTGATTTTTTCAGGAACTGTCAACACTGTGACTTCTATTTTTATGTCTTTTAGTTCTTCTTCACGTAAGCTTGGAAAACGAGGGTCTTGGAAAGCTGCTGCGACTGCTGCTCTTTTTGTAGCTTCTGCTAACGGAAGCATTGGGTAAGGGTATCCTATGCATCCTCTTAGTTCTCCTTTCTTGTATAAGGTTACGAACACCCCTCTTTTTTGATTTAGTTTTTCAGGTATTTCTTTAACTTGTTCTGGTTTTTTCCCAAGTTTTTCAAGAATAGCGTTTTTAGCAAGTTTTATTAAAATTTTCCCTTCTTTTTCATTAAGTAAGTCCATGTTTACATGTATGTTTTTTGACTATTTAAAACTTTTAACCAGTCTTGCTTTTTTGAAACCAATAATAGTTTCGAAAACTCTTTAATCCTGTTCATTCATTTTTCTTTTATGTTCCAATGGCTCACTTTATTATTAATTTTAGCTTCAGCTTCACTGCCTCCAATTCCTTCATCAGATCCAATTACTGTTATTAGTTATGCTGTAAAGGCAAGCAGTGAACTTCAAAAACTTCACACTCCTCCAGATGTCTATTATTATTCTGAGAAATACTGCTCTAATCTTAGCAAGCCTTATGTAGTAAATGCTTGGCTTCAAGCTGAAAAAACAAAATCAAAAGCAAAAGAACTGAGATTATCTGCTTCAAGGGTGATTGTTTACCTGACTGCAAAGGTTTCAGTCGGCTATGACTTTTTAATAGAGGATTATTATGAAGCTGGTGAAGAGTATAAGAAGACAATCAGTTCAGCAGGTGCTGTTCTTGAATCTTTTAGAAAAGAGCTTTCTAAAGAAGTTTTTTTACTTGACTTGCTTGGCGCTGACATTAACCCATCTTCAAGACAAGTGTTTGAGGAAGGAGTCAAGGCTTTAAAAGCATTCAGCAAACCAACTGGAAGTTGTGACGACTCTTTTTCAGGAAAGATTTCATGCGTGCTCTTAAAAGCAAAAAATCAAAAGTATTTTCAAAAAATAAGCTTTTATAATTCAGTAGTTTCACCTGATAATTCTTCCCTGTTATTTTACTTTTACTTGTTTAGGAAGAATGTTAGTAAAGTTGAGAATGATTTAAAAGAGCAGTATTTTGGTTTAGTTAAAGAGTATTCTAAGAAGTTTGCTGACTTGAAAGCTTTGGTTAAAAGAGTAAAACAAGACAAGCTTGTCAGGATAATTGAAGAAGACTCTGGTGATGAGGTTGTTGCTTCTAAGCCTTACTCTCTGCAAGAGTTATTTAAAGAAGTTTCTGAACAGATTTCATCAGCAGAGTTTGAAAAGAAAAAAGCAGAGAGTTTTTTCACTTCACATGAAGACAATTTCCTCTATAACGCAATAATTCATTATAAGAAAGCAGTTTGTCATCTTGATACTGTTTTTTCTAAGATAAATGAGAGTTATAAGAGAGCTGAGCTTGTCTTAAAATCAAAGAAAGAAAAAGCAAGATCCTTGCTTGATTCAGCGTGCAGTGGCTCCTTTTATTTAAAAGGAAAAGAGTTGTTTGAAAAAGCAGCAAGAGAGCAAAGCTTTTATCAAGCATTTTTAGATTATCTTGGTTCTATAAGATATTTAAGGCTTTCATGCAGTGGTTTTGAAGAGAAAAAACAGTATGCTTTAACCTTGGCTTCACAGCTTAACTTGTTAGGAGTAAATGTATTCAATGAACAACAAGGGTTAAATGAGGTTTCACCTAGCAAGCTTTCTCAGATTATTTATTCGCTTGAAATGAAAGCAGAACCTTTCCTTAAGAAGATTGAAGAATTGAAGCTTTTCTTACTTCAAAACGAGGAGTTAGTTGATGATGAGGATGCTGGGTTTTTAAGAAACACTGAAGTTCTTCCTTATGTTGCTGATGAGTATTTCAAAGCAATTGCTCTTTATGAAAAAGTAAGCACTTTGCTTGAAAAGTCAAAAACCAAAGCAGCTAAGAATGTGAGGGTTTTTTATTCTGTTCATTTTGGCAATGTTGAATGTAATTCCATTTATCATGGAGTTCTTAGTTTATTTGCTTATAATCAAAACCAATTCAATGTTTCTGGTTTTAGGTTTCATGCTCCTGAAGGGCTTATAATTGAAAACACTACAGGGGATTTTGTTAAACTGTCCTTACTTCCATTTGAAGAAAAGACAATTAAACTTAAGGTGGTTGGTGTTCCTCTTGAATGCAGTTATTCTAAGGATATGATTAAAGTATCTTCACATTATTGTTTTAGTCAAGGAGTTGTTCCTATAAGAAAGCCATCTAATTCTTCACTGCTTTTCTTAGAAGAACCATTTACAGTCAGGAAAAATACCACTCATTTTCTTGTTGAAGTTCCTTGCCTTAATTTTTCACTTCATTATCACTTTATTAATTCCTCTACAAAAACAAATAACACTTTTTTCGTTCCAATAATCAATCATACTCCTGTTTTTGAAAGTTATGATCAGTTAAAGCAGGATTTTGAAATTAAAGAAAACAATACGCCAATGTATGATTCTTATGATAATGTTAATGAAAGCAAAGTTGACTTGACTTCTTTTACTGTTCTGCCACCAAAGAAAGCTTATGATCGTGACCTGTCAGGCCTTCTTGACAGAACATTTTACCATGACATTAATGACTCTTTTTTTGATTACTTTGACTCACGGTATGAGTATTACAAGTCAATTATTAAAGAGCCGGATTCTTCAAAAGAGATTATTAAAGCAGTGAATGACCTTTGTGAAACTGCTTTAGAGAAGCTAACTTCAGCAGCAGAACATGTTAAAACACAAGGAATTTCTTCAGAGTTTTTATCAAAAGCTCAAAAGGCTTATGATGCAGGTCATTGCGTTCTTTCAATTTATTATTCTAACAAGGTCTTGGTTCAAAAGAAAGAGAATCTTTTTAAGTACCTTGTCTTGCTTCCGCTTTTTACTTTTTTGTTTATTTCCTTGAGAAAGCCAAAACAGAATAATGTGAGAATTGCTAAAAGAGTGCGGAGGTTTCATTTTTCAAAGTAACCTGAAAAGTCCACTTCATCCCCTTTTGACAAGCCGTAAAGGATTTTTACTGCTTCTTCAAGTGTTTCTGAAGGCTTTCTATTTGTGGTATCAATTTCAAAGACTGCTTTATAATTTTCTTTTGCTTTTATAGTGCAGTAGTCCAAGGCTTCTGCTTCAACGTTTTCTTTTATTTTTTTCTGAGAATACTTTCTTTTTTTCAAGCGTTTTTTCAGTTCTTCAGGATGGCACCTTAACACAATCACAAAAGAGTTTCTTAACTTGAACTCGCATGCAAGATGCCCTTCAATTATCCCTGTTTCTTTGTTAAGCATGTTTCTTAATTCTTTCATTTTTGGAATTATTGTTCCGTCTTTTTCAACTTTTTCAATGAGCTTGTGTTTTTTTATGTAATCTGTTATATGAATTACTTTTGTCATGAATTTTTTTCCAAGAGCATTGGCTAAGGTTGTTTTTCCCGTTCCTGGAACGCCTGTGATTATTATCTTTTCATACATGGGTTATGTTAGTCAGTTTTCCTTTAAAACTGTTTGCTAAAAAGTTGCTAAGGTTGAGAAGTTTTTTATAGCATTAAGGAGATAAAACTAATAATAATTTTAAAGGAGGTTTTTTATGGCTGAGTTTAGACCTACTTGCAGGCAATGTTTTCTTGAAAGAGGTCAGACAATATTGCTTGAGAAAGTAAACGGGGAGTGGGTGTGTCCAGTAAACCCAAAGCACAAGACAAAGTTTGATGACGTGCAAATAGCGTGACTGGTTTTATGTTTAAGAAGATGAATAATAGAGAAGTGAAATTATTTTTGAGTTTAGTTTTTCAGGAAGCAGAAGAAGCTTTAAAAGGAGAGTTACTTTTTTTGTTTAATAAAGGAAAAATAAGTGAAAGAGTCCTAGCTGAGTATTTCCCAGTTCAGTATTCTGAAGCAAAGGCTTATTTAGGAAAGAAAAGGCTTTTTGACAAAAATAATTACTTGCTTTGTTACGCACTTGATCAGGGTTGTAAGCTTTGTAAGATAAATAGTTTTAAGGCAGAGACTTTTGCAGGCAAGACAGTAAAAAAGCTTTATGTTTCCTGTGATGTTGGTACTGTTGAAGTACAAGCAGGAGAATTGCTTGGCCCAGTAAATTTAGGTGATGTTGTGTTGGTAAAGGGGGATACTGCTGTTTTTAAACTTTCTCAAAAGGAGATAACCCAACTTAATAAGGTTCTTTAAGCCCTTCTGCTAAGAAAAGATTTTTCATTTTTTCTCCGAAATCAATACCAAACATTTCACTGCATTCTCTTTCATACAAGTCGCAGTTTTCAATTAATGACTTGAATCTTTTCGCTTTTTTCCCATCCAGTTTTACTACGTAGTTTATTATTTTTCCTTTTTCTTTTTCATCAAAATGATAAATCATATAATACTGGTTGTTTATTTTTTCACAAGTGATTGTTATCAGCCTTGAGCCTTTTGCTTTTTCTTTTTTTAATATACTTTCAAGCTTTTCTAAGCTTATCTCAATATTTTTTGCTTTATGTTTTACCTTCATGCTAAAATATTAGTTTTCTTTCTTATAAAAGCATGATTGTTTTTTTAGGAATAGGTAATGAATTAAGAAGAGATGACTCTTTTGGTTTAGAGTTATTAAAAGATCTTGAAAAGATACTGAAGGGTAAGAAGTTTAAGTTTGTAAGTTGTGGTACTGTTCCTTTTTCTTATTTAAGCAAGCTTCCTAAATCCCCTAAAGCGTTATTTATTTTGGATACTGTTATCAATGAAGAATTAAGTCCAGGGTCTTTGATAATAAAAGAACTTAAACAGGAATCTGAGTTAAGTGGTTTTGTTTCAAGTCACAAGCTCCCCTTTTCTTTGTTATTCAAGTTTGTTAACCCTGAAAGAACATTCCTTGTGGGATTTGTTCCAAAGGACTTTGGCTATGGAACAGGTCTTTCTTCTGAAGCATGCGAAGCCAAAAAAAGAGCAGTAAAAGAAATTAAGATTATTCTTAAGAGTTTAAAGTGCTGGGATGAATCCAGCAGCTGCTTCTGAAAATTTAAATAACGCTGATGGGAATATTCCAAAAATCAATACTAATACTGTGAGGAACAATACTGGTAGGAGTTTTTTCCAAGAGTACTTTTTGATAATCTTTTTACTTTTTCCTTTTGAGAAGAAAAGGAAGTAAATTATCCTTAAGTAAAAGATCATTGCAAGTAAGTAAGAAGCAAGCATTACTGCTACTGGTATTATTTTCCCAGAATCAAGTACAGATACTATTATAGCTACTTCTGACACGAAACAATTTGTTGGCGGTATTCCAGCAACGGCTAGTACGCTTATTAAAAAACAAGCGCCTGCAATATTCCTAGCGTAGCCTTTTAGTTTACGTAAGTCAGTAAAGCTTGTTCTTGTTGTTATTAGTCCTAATGAGAGGAACATGAGGGTCTTAGCTATTCCGTGGTTAAACATGTGAAGTAATGCTGGTGCTTGGCTTATTGCAGCGCTTATTCCAAGAGTTATGTAACCAACGTGGATTATTGAAGAATATGCAATGAGTTTTCTTATATCCCATTCAGTTAATCCTCTTATTCCAGCGTAGAGCATTGAAGCAGCTGCAAGGACTAACAGCAATGGCCTTGCTTGTATAAAGTTTGCATATTTGAATATTCCGAAAAACCCAAGATTTATTATTATGCCTGAGAAAACAGCTGCTGTTGGGATTGATGAAGAAGAGTAAACGTCAGGAAGCCACACGTGAAATGGGAATAAAGCACTCTTTACTATTAACCCCATCAGTATTAATATTGCAATAAGTAAGGGAGTAGTACTTGTTGGATTTAAGGAACTAGTATAAGAGAAGTTTAAAGCTATCCCAGTCATGGTTAGCGTTGAACCAAGAAGATTTATTATTAAGTATTTTTCAGCAGCTTTCAGACTTTCTTTGGTTGCATTATAAACAGCAATACTTGAACTAATTATGATTGTCTCAAACAATACGTAAAATAAGAAAAAGTTCTCTGAAAATGAAAGTAAGAAGCATGAAAAGATTATTGTTTCATAAAGCACTAGTTTTTCCCAGCTTTCTTTTGAGTAAACGATTAAAGGCAATGAACTGAGAAGGCAAAAGGCTATTAAAAAAGCTGATAATGCGTCCAAGTAATGAGAAGCAGGGTCATGAGTCAATGAAAGTATCCCAGTGACTAATAATGCTGTTAGAATCACTGCTTTTGAAAGCTGCTTATTTTTTCTAACAAAAAAACTTACCAAGATGCTTGTAGTGAATATTAGTAAAAGGTTTTCGATCATTTTACCACACCATAAGAATGTTTGGATAAACACCTACGATGATTATTAGTCCTGTTAAGATTATTAACGTTGTAAGCATCTCGTTCCTTATTTTTTTGAATTTTGTTTTTCCAGAAGCAAAGAACATTGAATGAGCAAACCACAAACAGTAACCTAAAGTAAGAAGACTTCCGAAGATTAGTAACAAGTCAGCAGCTAAATAATTCAATCCTCCTAAGAAGATGAGTACTTCGCTTTGGAAAGCAGCAAAGAAAGGAGTGCCTGCAAGGCTTAAGATACTTGCAAAGAAGGCAATGGTGAGTATTGGGTTTTTTCTATATAGTCCTTTTATTTCATCAATCTTCTTGGTTCCAGTAGCATAAATTATTACTCCTGCAACTAAAAATAGCAGGCTTTTTGTTAGAGCTTGTGTTACTAAGTGAAATCCCGCTCCTTTGAGAGCGTAAAGGGTTAGTGCTCCTGCTCCAAAAACTATCATTCCTCCTTGGCTTACAGTACTCCATGCTATTGCTTTCTTTAAATGAGTTTGTCTGAATACCATTAGTGCTCCTAAATACAGGCTTATCAAAGCGATTATTATTAATGTTGTTGAATAGGTTTTCATAACTTCTGGGAATAATGAAGATACTCTTAACAAGGCATAGCCTCCTACGTTTACCATTAGCCCGCTTAGCATTGCTGATATTGGTGTTGGAGCAACAGAGTGAGTGTCAGGAAGCCAGTCATGAAATGGAAACACTCCTTGTTTTATCAGGAAAGAAATCATCAAAGGCAGGAATACTATTGCTGGAGCTGTTTTTGCCTCTAGCAAGTTAAAAGAGTCAGTGGAAGCATGGAACAAACCAATTCCAAGAAGTAAAGAAGTAGAAGCAACAGCCATGTAAATAAAGTATTTCAAACCAATTTCTCTTGCTTTTTCTTCACCCCATTCAACTACCAAGAAGTAAGAGGCTACAAGCATCACGTCCCAAAACAGGTAAAAAGTGATTAAATTAACTGATAAAACTACTCCTATCATGCTTACTGTGAATAATCCTGTTAAAAAATAATAAAGCTGTTTGTTTTTTTGTTCCTGTAAGTAAGCTTTTGAATAGTAAATGCTTATTCCAGAAACCAGTAAAATCATTGCTAAGAAAGGATAACTAAGCCAGTCAACTAAGAAAGCAAGGTTAAGACCAAAATCAGGAGCCCATTCTATAGTTTCTATAATGGGTTTGCTGGGATAATGGAGAACTAAGATTAATAAACTTAAAAGCATACTTGCTGAGAGTATTAAGTGAAGATTTTTCTTAATCCTTTTTTCTTTTATCAAACAAAGTATGCTTGCAAGCAAAGGAATAATTATTACAAGCCAGAGCATGAAATCACCATGATTATCACTATGCCAATAAACGCGATGGCTATGCTTTTTTCAAGGCTTTTAGGAGTAAATACTTCAAGAGACCTGCTTGTTTTTGAAATAAGTTTAAGCATTCCAGGATTTTCAACAACAAACTTAACATACCTTGTTTCTATTTTTTCCCAAATTCTTTCTTTTGCATTGAGTATTTTGGTTATTACTTTCATGGTGTTGATTGCTAGTTTGTCATACCATGATGAAAGTTTTGTTGAGAGCATGTAAAGTTCTTTTTTCTGCCATCTTGGCAAGTATTCATAATAAATGTAAAATCCTACAAAGCCTATTAAGATAAGGACAAACGGGTCAATGATCCATTTAAAAGGAAGCTGTGTCCCCATTAAGTTAGAATATAATGGGGTTAAAGGGATTAAAGAAATCATTAGTAAGAGTGTTATAAATTCTGGGATAAGTAATCCTGCAGGAGCTATTTTCAAACTTACTTTTTTCGGTCCTTTATAGAGGTAGTATAATAATCTCATTGCGTACATTACTGTAATGACAAAACCAATATCTATCAAGATTTTTAGTTTTGTATTTTTTAGAGCCACGAACATGAATTCTTTACTCCAAAAACCATTAAGAGGAGGAATTGCTGCAAGTGACAAGATTGCAAGAGAAAATATTATGAAAGTGTAAGGCATTTCTCTTGCAATGCTTCCTATTCTTTTAATGTTTCTTTCTCCAGTCAAATGGATTATGTTACCAGAACACATGAACATAAGGCTTTTGAACATTGCATGCGATGCTAAATAAAACATTCCAGCAGTTATTCCTTTCCATGACAAGCCTACTGCAATAATCATGTAAGAAATCTGCGAAGTGGTCGAGTAAGCAGCTATTCTTTTAATATCCTCTGAACCCAAAGCAAAAAGTCCAGTAATTATCCCAGATATTGCTGCAAAGTATAGTACAAAATGCCATACTGGAGTTTGAGATATTAATGGGTAGAAGACTGCAAAAAAGTAAACAGGCGCTTGAACTAAAGTTGCTGAATGCAAGAAAGCAGATACTGGGGTTGGTGCTTCCATAGCATCAGGAAGCCATATTTGAAAAGGAACTTGTGCTGCTTTAGCAAACCCAGCTATTGCGAATAAAATTGCCACGTAAAATAAAACGGTGGCTGGAACAGTTGAAGAAAGAATTTCAGGGATGAGGGTGGTTTTTGTTTGTAAGAACAGCAAGAAAATCCCTATCAGTAAAGCAAGGTCTCCGAATTTTGTTATAATAAAAGCTTCTGCTCCAGCAATCCTTGCTTTTCTCTTTTTGAAATTAAAGTTTATCAAAAAATAAGAGCAAAGAGTGGTTAATTCCCAGAAAAAGAATAATTGTATTAGGTCAGGTGACAATGCCAACCCAACCATTGCCCAAGTAAAAACAAGCATGAGTGAGTAAAACCTTCTCAGAGCTTTTGTTTTTTTCATATATGTTAAGGAATAAAACAACACAATGCTTGAAATAGTTAGGATTACGATTGTAAAAACTACTCCTAGTTTTGACCACCAGATTCCAAAATCTGCTATCGGAAGCCACCTTACTTTAACAAGGTTTGCTTCAAAGCCTCTTAAGAAAACCAGTATTAGTGAAATTAAGGGGTAAAAAGGAGCTGTTTTGTATAGTTTTTCTTTTAACGAGATTATCCCTGCTCCTATTAATGGAAGTAAAAACACAAGAGCTTCAAGTAATACTTCATTCATGTTTTTCCCCTTTCAACAAGTAAATCAATAACAAAACACAAAACCCTGCTGTTTCTAATACCATAGTTATTATTAACAGTTTCCAGGCTCCTGTTTTTACTAACAGTAAGTTTGGAGTTGTCAGGCTTAAGGTTATCCCACAAAGCCTTTTGCTTTTTTCTTTAGAAAGCAAACAAATTATTCCTAATACTAACAACCCAAAGCTTGTTTCAACGTACATTTTTCTCATTCACCATCCTTACTCCAATTGAGATTATTATTATCACAATTAGTACTGAAAGCATTACTTCTTTTCCAATTAATTCTCCAGGAACATGTTTTTGAAAGATGATTACTTTATCTGATAAACTTGCTATTAGCAAAACGCCAAATGCAAGTACTATCATTTTTAACCGATGATTTTTACTCATACTCCCACTTCTCATAAAAGTAAACAACAACACTTATGCCAGCAAACAACACTGCCTGCATAATGCCAACCAAAAGATTATCAACTGCTATTATTAAGCCAAGGAATAATCCTGTAAGCATTAAGGAAACCACCATTTTTTCTTTCCTAAGTATCACTACTGAAAATGCTGAAACCAGAGTACATAAACAAAGCAAGGTTATTAAATCAAGCATACTAGAACACCAATTATTGAAATAATCAAGGGATATTTAAACCAATTACTTGCTTGGTCAATCCTATACCTTGGAAATAAGGCATTCATAAAACTGAGAAGGAATGTTATTGGAATGGCTTCAAGTAAGTTAATCATGCTTGGTCCAAAAAGCAAAGCTGCGCCAAAAACTCCTACGAATAAGAATTCAACATTTTTAGCAAGTTTTAGTATTGCTAGTTTTCTTCCACTAAGGTCTGTTTCATAACCTGCTATTAGTTCTTGTTCAGCAGTTGAGATGTCAAAAGGAAGTTTTTCAAGTTTTGCAGCTGAAGAAAGCAAATAACCAATAAATGGGATGATTAAGACAGGTGAAAATCCTTTCAATTCAGAAAGGCTTAATGCTTTTGAAAAAATCATAAAACTAACTACTGAAAGAATAAAGCTTAGTTCATAAGAGAAGAATAAGAGTGTTTTTCTCATCGAACCAATTACTGCAAAAGGATTTTTTGAACTAACTCCTAAAAACATTATCAGAAGGCATGTTAAGTCAAACAAGAGAATTAAGAAGATAAAATCTCCTGGAAAACTAAAAGCATTAAGGTGAAATGGAATAATTAAGATTGAAAATAAGCTCAAAGCCAAAACAATTACTGGTATTAAACCCATCACCTTGCTTTGCACTAAATCCTCTTTGTAAAGCAACTTTAAGAAATCAGCAAATGGCTGTAGGATTCCATAAGGCCCAGTAATCAAAGGACCATGTCTTCTTTGGACTTTTGCAACAGTTTTTCTTTCAACCCACTCAACAAGAAAAGCTAAAAAAATTATCGATATTACGATTTCACTGAAATAAACCAACTCTTCAAGCATAAACTATCACCAAAGCAGTTATTAAGAAACTAGTTAGCACTATGCTTGCATAAATCGTGTTTTTAAAGAACAGCAGTAAGAGGATCATGCTTTCAACTATCAAGAACAATGTAGCTGTTTTCAAAAGTTCTGAATGGTACTTTTTAAGCTTTTGAAATTCCTTAAATCCAGACACAAAGGGGGTTGTTTTTCTTTTTTTGACATAAAATCCTGGAATGAGATAGATCAATAATGAGAAAATGACACTCACAATAGCAGCAGCTATTAAGTTATCCAGCACCTTCACTCACCAGCTTTTTCTTATTTTTATCACTCATGTCAAAAACTGTTGAAAAACTTATTGCTTTAGTAGGGCATACTTCCTCACACCTACCACAGAAAATGCATTTTCCTAAGTCAACAACCCATGTTCTTTTTTCTTTATCAACTTTTATTGCAAATGCAGGACAGTTAACTGCGCATAATCCACAGTAAATGCACTTATTTTTATCATGCACGTGCTTTCCCCTATACTCTTTTTGAATTTTAGGGTCACCAAAAGGATACTCTACTGTGACTCTTTTTTTGAAAAAATCCCTAACCTCAAACATGATAGCTTTTATTACCTTCATTTTCCAGCACCAAGTTCTTCAGCCATTTTTTTAATAGCAGCAATGATTGCTTCTGGTTTAGGAGGACATCCTGGAACATATAAGTCAACTTTGAATAATTTATCAGCAGGTCCTGCAATGTTATAAGAACCAGCAAAAACCCCACCACTTATCGCACAACTTCCCAAAGCAATTACTTTCTTAGGTTCAGGGGTTTGTTTTATCACTTCTTTTACTTTATCAACATTTTTCCAGTTTATTGGCCCTATTACTATTATTATGTCAGCGTGTTTTGGTGAACCAACAAGTTTTACTCCAAGTCTTTCAGGGTCATACTTTGAAGCTAACGTAGCAAGCAATTCAATATCACAACCATTACACCCGCCAGCATTTAAATGATAAATCCAAAGGCTTCTTTTCCTAGCCCATTTTAACATTTTCTCACCAATTCTTGAAAAGTTATTATCTTTTCTTCACCGCTATTCACATCAATTACACATGCTCTATCAGTACAGCTAAAGCAGGGGTCAAGAGAAATGACCACTGAGGCAGCGTCAGAAATCATTTCCCCAGCAAGCATTTCAGGCAAAGCAATAAAGTTAGCATAAGTAGGAGGCCTTATCCTAAGTCTTTTTGGAGTAGTTTTTCCAGTAAGCAAGTAATGAAAGTTTTCACCTCTTGGCGCTTCCACTCTCGCAACGCTTCTTATTCCTTCTTCAAGCACTACCTTGTCTTTTCCCCGGTAATCTTGTTCTGGAAGGTCAAGTAATTGGTTTATGATTTCAATGCTCTCAAAGATTTCCTTTAATCTTACAATTGTTCTTGATAAAGAGTCACCTTTTCTTTCCCTCACCACCTTAAAATCAGTAAAGTAATACGCATCATAGCCTTCAATTTCCCTAATATCCCTTTTCAAGCCAGAGCCTCTTGCAACAGGCCCTACGACACCAAGCTCTTCAGCTCTTTTCTTTTTAAGAACTCCTATTCCTTTTAGTCTTTCAACATAAGGGTCATTACTCATTATTTCCTCGTATAACCTTTGAGTGTTTGCTTTTATCATTCCAAGCTTTTTTCTAACAAACTCTGCAGTTTCTTTAGTAATGTCTTTTCTCACTCCACCGAACTCACTTACTCCGTAATGCCTTCTTGCTCCTGAAATTTTTTCAACAGTTTCAAGCACGTCTTCTCTATAAGTCATAGCATGCATGAATAAAGTATCAAACCCAAGCAAGTTTGACTGGACTGCAAGACACAATAAGTGACTTTGAATTCTTTCAAATTCAGACATTATGCTTCTAATCATTTTTGCTTTCTTGCTTGGTTCAAGCCCAGCAGCTCTTTCAACAGCTTTAGTAAAAGCAGAATTATGAGTGTTAGAACAAATACCGCAGATTCTCTCTACTAAGTAAATTACTTTATCATAAGACCTTGACTCAGCTAGTTTTTCAATTCCCCTATGATTATAACCTAAGAAAAACTCAACATTAAGAATTTTTTCGCCTTCAACATAAAGCTTCAAGTGTTCTGGTTCTTTAAGCAAAGGATGATACGGCCCTATTGGAATACAAGTGCCTTTCATAATGATCAATAACACTAACTCATAACTTGTTTTTATAATTAGCTAAGGATAATACCTTTCAGGAGTTCTTGGAAAAGCAATAGCATCTTTTATGTTATCCAAGTCACAAAGCCACATTATGACCCTTTCAACACCTAATCCAAAACCACTGTGAGGAACAGAACCATAACGTCTTGTGTCAAGATAAAACTTATAGTTTTCAAGTTTTTCACCCTGCGCTAACAGTCTTTGTTCAAGTTTCTTAACATCTGTTTCTCTTTCACTAGCCCCAATTATTTCCCCTACTTTTGGCACAAGCATGTCAAACCCAAGCACTTTAGAAGGATCTTCTGGGTCTTCTTTCATGTAAAAAGCTTTTATCTCTTTAGGATAATGAGTGACTATGAGTGGTTTTTCATACAATTCAGTGAGTTTTTTCTCCTCAATAGTTCTAAGGTCCTTGCCATAAGGAACTTTCACGCCAAGCTCTGATAGCTTTTCAAGAGCTTCATCATAAGTTATTCTTGGGAAAGGAGGTTTTATCTTTGATAACTTTTCAACATCAGCGCCAAGAAATTCAAGTTCTTCCTTGTCCTCGTCAAGCACTCTCCTGCATATAAAGCTAATCAGTTCTTCTGCTTCTTTTTGGAGTTCTTCAAAATCCATCCAAGCAGCTTCCATTTCAGCATGCCAGTACTCAGTCAAGTGCCTGGAAGTAGAAGACTTTTCAGCCCTAAAAGAAGGAGCAATAGTATAAATCTTCTCTAACGCGAATATCGCTGCCTCAGCATAAAGCTGCCATGTCTGCGACAAGTAAACCTTCTTGCCGAAGTAGTTTACTTCAAACAAAGTAGAACCGCCTTCAGCAGCTGCTGGAGTGAATATCGGCGAGTGGAATTCATAGTATCCTTTTCCCCTGAAGAAGTCATGAATTGCCCTGAAAACAGTTGACCTTACTTTTAACACTGACGTCATTTTTCTTGACCTAAGCCATAGGTGGCGGTTGTCAAGCAAGAATTCATAAGACTGGTCCTTAGTAATAGGGAACCTCTCAGCCAAATGGACTACTTTCATTTCTTTTACTTTTAACTCATAACCAGTAGGAGCTCTTTTGTCTTCCACGATTGTTCCAGTCAGGACTACTGAAGACTCTATGCTTAACTTGTCAGCCTGTTCATAAAAAGGAGAGTCTTTCTTAACAGTGCATTGAAGAATTCCAGAAGAATCTCTTAAAATTATAAACACTACTTCTTTAGTTGAACGATGCCTGTAAACCCAGCCACGTACAGTTACTTCTTCCCCAACATGATCTGCTGCTTGTTTTGCTTTTATCAGCATGGTGTTTAATTAGTTTTTCAAGTTTTAAATAGTTTGCCTGGTTTATTATTCTCATGGTTGACAAGCAATTAGTTGACTTGATGAGAAAAGCTGCTGAAAAAGGAGAAAACTTTTCAGTAACCGACGAGCAGTTTGCTGAATTAATTGATTTTAAGGAAAAACCAAACTCTGATGTTGGGTTAGCTGTGATGAAAAGAATCATCAAAACGATTGAACAGCATTATAACAAACCAGCCCCTGTAAGAGTAAAAGCTTTTGAAAAACAATTCCCTGAGAAAAAAGTAGAAGTATGGCTTTTCAGTGACTCAGGAAGGCTTTGCAGTCAAGGAATATTTGACAGGATTTACGTGATGAAAGGTAACATTTACTCTGCTTCTTTTTCAAGAGAAGACGAACCAATAAGAACAAACGGAGTACTTGTATGTTCTTTGCTTGAGAGTTTTGCTGCTTTAGTAGCGTCAAGAATGGAGACTGCTTCAACAGAATATGAAGTAATAAACATGGATGTTGTTAAAACTCTTGACCAAGCAAACTTGACCATGCCTGGTTTTCTAAAGTTTTTCATGCAAAAAAATAACAAAGAAACTCATATTAACTCGTTAGTAAATGCAAACGCAGAGGTAATAGTCACTTAATTAGTACCTTGGAAAAGGTTTGAAGGGGTTTAAGAGCAGTTCTATTGTTCTTTGATTGCTTTTCTCAATATTTACTTTTGTAGGTTTAAATTTTTCATAGTATTTTTTCCATGTGGCATCTATCGCTTTTTTAATTTCAGTGCTTAATTTCCAAGAACCACAGTATTCTTCTCTAAACTCTTTTAATAGATATCTTGAAATTTCAGCCCCTTTTACAATTTTCTTTTTTGTATTCATTTTTTCAACAAACTCGTATTGTTTAGCAGAGATTCTGTTAAGTTTTCTTATTAATGTATTAATGTCATTTGTTTCATAATCATTTATTAGGATTGAAAACCCGGCAACTTTGTCTGATAATCGTGCTTTGCTTATCACATGGCCAAGCCAGTCTATCTTTAATTTATTCATTTTATATGAAATAAATAGCTTTACTTCTTTTATTTTTGTGTTTTTGCCCCATAGGTCACGTGGGTTGGCTCTGTATAAATGATACACAATTACTTGTTTTCCATTGATTTTATAAGGGCCACTTATATTGAGTCCTGCTGTTCTGAAAACATCATAATAAAAAGCTCTAGCATATGAATCTATTGATAGTATCAATTGTGCAAGTTCATCTTTTTCTTCTTCTGCGTTTTTAAGTTTGATTCTTTTTACTTCTTTTTCTATTTGTTTTTCTTTGGTATTATTTATTGCATGCCAGTTTCTTCCTGTTTTATTTTTTAGTACTTTTATCCATGTTTTTAGAAAAGTATTAATTTCTTGATTATTCATTTTTCTTTCAATTCTGTTTATTTTTAGTCCAACAAGCCACAAGCTATTAAAAGAATGTCTTATTGTAGATGCGTTAAGAATAAATTCTGAGATTTTAGGTATAGAGAGATCTTTTATAGAGTCCCATACTTCAAGAGTATCTATAAAGTCAAAATTTGTTACTATTTGTGAAGCGCTGATTGGCCAAAAAGTTCTTGAATCAGTTCTTGAAAAAGCCATTGCTATTGATTCTAACATTTTTTGCAAGTCATTCGTCATATTCTACGACTCCTTTTGACCCATCAACAGTGATTTTCATAAAATCTTTTATTTTTTTAGTTGCTTTTTCTGTCCCAACAACACAGGGAATGCCAAATTCTCTTGAAATCATTGCAGCATGGCTGCATACTCCGCCATAGTCAGTTACGATGCCGATGACTTTTGACAATATTGGTGTGAAGGCGGGGGTAGTTGCAGTAGTGACGAGAATCATGCCTTTTTTTACTTTTTTAAAATCTTTTGATGATTTAACCACTACTGCTTTTCCAGATATTTTTCCAGGGGACGCTGGAATTCCTCTTAGAATTTTCATATAATGGTTTTAAAATCTTCTTTGATTTAAAAATTTATATGAACAAAATGAAAAACCTACTCATTGATATTGAAGGTGTTTTGATTAATGGTAGGGACTTGTTTGAAGTAGCCCGTAAGTACTTGAATCAGCGTGAAGAAAGAGAAGTAAGAGAGATTCTTAGGGTTGAAAAGTATTGGAAGCATCCTGATTTTGTTAGGAGGCTTGTTGAGATAAGCTCTGAAGTTTATTCAAGGCTGATGAAAGATGAGAATCTTAAGAAGAAAGTGCTGTTAGAGATAAAGAGAAGAATGAAAGTTGATCCTGACAAGTTGAAAAAAGAGATTCTTGAGTATAAGAAAGAAACAGGTGCAAAAGTTTATATTCACAGTGATTTTGGAAGGTCGCCGGTGTCAAGAATATTTGCTGAGTTAGTCGGCGCTGATGGGGTTGTTGAAAAGTTTGATCCTGAAGCATTAAAGAAAGGAATAATGATTGATGATTTCAGCAAACTAAAAAGAGAAGAGTTCATGAGAAGGGCTTTTGGCAAGCTTGAGAAAAAAGAAGAAAAGAGAAGGGTTTATTCTGCTGCTATTAGAATTCTTCCAAGGCCTGAAGAAGTTAAAGTAAGTAAAAACCAAAGAAGGCTTGAAGACTTTAAAGCAAAAATTAAGACTCCAAGTATTGTTGATGTAGTAAAAAAACTTAGAAAAAGGCGACGTAAGTAATTATTTTAGTCTTATTGAGTCAAGGTTTCTTGGAGCAGTTGCTTCTACCCTGAACTTGTAAGCAATTGAACGAGCAAGGTTAATGCATTTCTTTTCTTCACCGTGAACTGTTAGCACTCTTTCTGGTCTTGGGCTTAGTTTTTTGAAGTACCCGAGTAATTGGTTTAAGTCAGCGTGTCCTGAAAGCCCTTCTATTGTTTCTACTCTTAGTTTTATTTCGTATTCTTGTGCTTTTCCATTGTTTTCTAATACTACTTGTTTTGCTCCTTTTTGGATTTTTCTTCCAAGACTTCCTTCTGCTTGGTAACCAACGAATACTAAAGCATTGTTTTCATTATCACTTATTTGTTTGAAGTATTCTATTACTGGTCCTCCGTTCATCATTCCAGCAGGTGCTAGTATTACACATCTTCCATCATCAATTATTTGTCTTCTTTGACTTGGGTCAACTATTTGGAAGATGTTTGAGTCAAAAGGAGAATCATTATGCAGTATTCTTCTTTGCAGTGATTTTTTCAAGTATTCAGGGTATGCTGAGTGGATTGCTGAAGCTTCTTTGGTCATGCCATCAAGGTATACTGGTACGTCCCATTCTCCTTTCTGCCTGGCGTAGTTTTCTATTACCATCATTACTTCTTGTGCTCTTCCTACAGCGAATGATGGTATTAATACTATTCCGTTTTTTTCAGTAGTTTCTTTTATGATTTCTATTAGCTTTTGTTCAGCCACGTATCTTGGTTTTTGAACGTCTTGCGGCCCACCGTATGTTGATTCAATGATGAGTGTTTCTAATCTTGGGAATTTTGTTTCTGCAGGGTCAAATAGTTCAGTGTACCCAAATTTTAAGTCTCCTGTGTATAATAAGTTATGAGCTCCTTCTCCAATATGTAAGTGTACTAATGCAGACCCGATCATGTGACCAGCATTATGTAAAGTTAGCCTCATGTCAGGAGCGATGTCAGTTACTTCGCCGTAATTTCTTGGAATGCAGTGAAGAAGTTCTTTCTTTATGTCTTTTTCAGAGTATATTGGTGTTTTTGCGCTTTTTTCAAGCACTCCTATGTAGTCTTCTTGAAGCAGTATCATCGTGTCTCTTGTTGCAGGAGTACAGTAAACAGGACCATCATACCCGTATTGGAATAAGTATGGGACGAATCCTGAGTGGTCTAAGTGAGCGTGAGTAATCACCACAGCGTCTATTTCTTCTAAGGAGAAGTCAACTGATGAAAGGTATGGGAAGGCGTTTTCAGTGCTTGCCACACTTACTCCACAGTCAAGAAGTACTTTGCTTTCAGGAGTTTCAACAAGTATGCATGATCTTCCTACTTCTCTCCAGCCACCAAGCCCTGTTATTCTTATCCAGTCAGTTGGTTTTGGGTCGTTTCTGTAGATTCTTTTTCCAATGTTTTTCAGTATTTTTTTTCTTTCAGCTCCTTCTTTTATGAGAGTTTCTCTTATTGCCCTTAGCATTTTTGATTCTGTTGTAGGGGTTCTTAGGAGTTTTGCAGCCCATCCTGTTTGAATGGTTATGCTTTTTAGGGTTTGGCCTTTTGGACCAATCACTAAGCCAAGTTTTTCAGCTTCGATGTTAACCTCATTAAAAGCAGGGTCAAAGTATATGTTTTTAATGTTTGCTTCATGCGGAACTATTTCTTCTATTTTTTCTTTTGCTTCTTCAGGGCTAAGCATTATTGAAGAATCAGGCCGTATGACGAATTTTTTCTTTAATGTGCTTGCTAATGTTTTTATTATTTTTTCATCTTCTAAAAATTCTTTTATCGTGTTAGTGTATATTGCAATATCCGGCCCTTCAAATTCAAGGTTTGTTATTTCACATTTGTCAGGGAGTAATTCAGCTACCTTTTTTTCAATTTCTTTTAAAAGTACTGAGTTCAAAAAATCCACCTTCTACAATTAATCAGTTGTTGACTTTGCTTATTTTTTAAGCAGGTTGTTGATTTCTTTTTCAGTTAGGAACTTTGCTCCTTCTTTTGTTATTACTGCAATGTCAAATCCTTTTCCTCCGGAGTAAATGTCTCTTTCGGTGGCTGCTTTTAAAGCCTGTGCTGCTACTGGCAGGTTTTCTTTTATTGTTCCTCCTTCAATGTATTTTTCTTCAAGCACTCCATAGGCTATGGGTGAGCCTGACCCAGTTGCTACGCTTTTTTCTTCCATTAGAGATCCAAAAGCATCAAAAGAGTAAAGAGCTGGTTTTGAGTCATAACCACCAAGCAGTAATTGCACGTAATATGGGAAGTACTTGTTGTTTTGAAGAATATTTGATAATATGGTGGCTGCTGCTTCTACTTTTATTTTCTTTTTTCTTTCTATTTCATAAAGTGAAGTTGTTGCTTTAAGAATTTTTGCTAATCTCTGAGCATCGCCAACAAGCCCTGCTATTGACATTACTAAGTGGTCTTGTATTTTCAGCACTTTTTTTGCTTCTTTATTTGCTATCAGATTTCCCATGGTTGCTTTTCTTTCAGCGCCGATTATTACTCCATCAGAGCAGAGTAACCCAACGTTTGTTGTTCCTTTCATTGGTTCTTTTTCATAATCAACCATTTAACCGTCTCCTAAAATTAAAAACATAAAATAAGCTGCTGGGTGATTGCTATAATAGGACAATTTGTAATATTTAAATGTTGCGGAAGTCAGTATTCCTCTTCAAAGCTTACTTTTTCAAGCTTCAGATATTTTTTAAGATTGTTTGTTGTTGCTGTTTTTCTTATTTGAATGTCCCTGAGCAAAGCATCTTGCTTTGATACT
>CAZBZN010000008.1:0-28659 GCA_964496415.1 Microcaldota archaeon
GGTTCTGACTGAGCTACGGGCCCAACTTTGTTTAAAAAATTAAATTAGTTATTTTTTCTTATGCCTTGTTTTTAAATTTATCATTCCCACTCTATTGTGGCTGGGGGTTTATTAGTAATATCATAGAATATCGCATTAACCCCCTCTAATTTTAAGAGTTCTTTTTTTACTTCATCAACTAAACCCCATGGAAGTTTTGCAAACCTTGCTGTCATTGCTCTTTTTGAAATCACTGGCCTTAATATGATCGTTCCACCACTTTCTGTAAAAGATATTGGTGCATAGATTACTGGGAACTGCCATACTTTATCATAGTAATTGCTTTTTCTCATAATCTTTTCTACTATATAATCAGCTTCTCTTAGTAGCTCTATTTTTTCTTTATTTATCTCATCTTCGATGGTTTTTGGTTTCTTGAAAGTTTTTGGTTGCAATGAAAAAACAACTCTGTTTATCCCCTCTATATTGTTGGTTATTTTTATTGATATTTTTTCTAATTCATCCCAATTTTTTGGGCCAAATAAAACAACTGGATGTTCATAACATCTTGCATCTCCCTTCACTCCAACACTTTTTAAAGGTAAAACAAGTCCTTTATACCTTGTGTGCTTAAGTACTTTTTCCAACTTCTCCTGCAAGCCTGGTTTTGGTGTTTTAACAGTAATTATTCTAACAGCTAAGCCTGGACCTGGAAAAGGATGATTTTTTAGTATTTCTTCAGGAACTTTTAAAATCCTTCCAAGCACTCTTACTTCTTCCTTATACAAATCACTTAATGGTTCTAATACAAGACCTTTCTTTATCATTCTTTGAATTATTCCTACTCTATTATGATGGGTTTTTATTACCTCAGAATGTTTTGTCGCACCGCTTTCTATCGTGTCTGGATATATCGTGCCTTGACATAAAACCCAATTATCTAATTGGTTTAGTTTTGGTTCAATTATACTGATAAACTTTTCGCCGATTATTTTTCTTTTTTCTTCAGGGTCTTTAATGTCTTTTATCGCATTATAAAAATCACTTTCGGCATTGATAATTTCAGGAACTATGCCTGCTTTTCTCAAAGCACTTGCTACTTTTTCTGATTCATTTTTTCTCATAAACCCAGTATTGATATGAAAAACTTTTACATTCTCCTTTGGTAATGCCTTTGCAAGCATGAAAGCAAGCACTGTAGAGTCAACGCCACCGCTTGCCAGCAAAACTACTTTTTTATTATAAGTGTGTTCTTTTATCTCATATAACTTTTTTTCAAGATATTTTTCCATATTCCAATTTTTTGATGCGCCGCAGATTCTAAACACAAAATTTTCTAAGATTTTATTTCCATACTTAGTATCACTAACTTCTGGATGAAATTGAACTCCATAAATTCTTTTATCAGAATTTTCAAAAGCAGCTATTTTACAATTATCTGTAAAGCCAATAACCTTAAATCCTTTAGGGAGTTTTATGACAGAATCACCATGACTCATCCATACCTCCTGGCTTTTATCAAGTCCTAAAAAGAGAGGGCTTGAGTTGTCTGCTTTCATTATTGCTTTGCTATATTCTCTAGCTTGTAGTTTTTTTACTTCACCACCAAACACCTTTGCTATGTACTGCATCCCATAACATATTCCAAGAATTGGTTTTTCAGATAAAAAAATTGCTTTAGAAACTCTTGGCGCTTTTCTATCATTAACTGAATACGGTGACCCTGACAAAATGAATCCTTTATATTCTTTAATCTTTTCTTTTTCAAGATTTGTTGAAAGAAGCTCAGAGTACACGCCAAGTTGCCTGATCTTCAAACATATTAGATGAGCATACTGTCCCCCGTTATCAATCACGCCTATTTTTTCTTCCATTTTTATCCCTTTGTCTTTTTAAGTTTATAGCAATCCAAGACGCTTGGTTTTCCCATTCTGCTTTTTTTATAGCTTCAGAAGCTTCTTCAGGAAAATTCTTTAACGTAAAAGCAACATCCCAAGGACATAACCCTCTTTCTTTTGCTATTTTTATAGCCTTTTCACTCACTTCAGGAAATTCTTTTAAAGTAATTATTATATCATAGTAATTAAGACCTGTTTCTTTTGATATATTTAATGCTCTTTTAACTAATTCCTTACCATATAACCTTTGCATTAAACCTATTTCCCCTTTAAGGACTGGCAATTGCTTAAATACTTTTCTAGCTCTTTTACGCATAAATTTATACATTATTTAGTATTAAAATTACTTATGCTTTTGGTTTTAAGGCTTGGTCATAGAAGGAAGCGTGATGCAAGGGTTTCAACGCATTGCGGGTTAGTTGCTCGTGCTTTTGGAGCTGATGGAATCATTTTTTCAGGAGAAAAAGACGAGGCTCTTCTTGAAAGCATTAGGAAGGTGAATGAGAAATGGGGTAATGGATTTAAGGCAAGTTATGAGAAAAACTGGCGTAAGGTTATTAAGGAGTTTGATGGGAAAGTAGTTCACTTAACAATGTATGGTGTTGATTTCAGAGAAAAGATAAAAGAATTGAAAAAAGAGAAAAACATTCTCGTGGTAATAGGGGCTGAGAAGGTTCCTGCAGAAGTTTATGAGCTTGCTGATTTTAATCTTTCAGTTACTAACCAACCTCATTCTGAAATTGCTGCTCTTGCAGTGTTTTTAGAAAACCTTACGGGGTTAAAGAAAAAGTTTTCCGGAAAGCTTGAAATCATCCCAAGCCCTAAAGGAAAGAAAGTCATTAAAAAAGAATGACACCAGTCAGTAATATAAATTAGAAAATATAGAATAATAGCATGCCCAAGAATTCTATTAATTTAAAAGATGAGCTTGTGAAGGACTTTATCTCAAAAACAATCAGTAAAGACGCCTATAACGTGCTTGCTTGTCTTGAACGTGGAAAGACTGATGAACAGATAAGCAGAAAGCTTAAAATGAGAGTTAATGACGTTAGAGCCTTATTAAACCAACTTCATTATCTTGGAGTAATCACTTACACTAAAGAAAAAGCTAAAACCAACAACTGGTATACTTACACTTGGTATGCTAGAAAAGATAGGATAAAAGAACTGTTAAAAGAGAGGTTTGAAGAAGAAATAAAAGAGCTTGAAGAGAGACTTGGTTTTGAAAAGACTTATACTTTTTTCAAATGCAAGAAGGGATGTGAGAAGCTTCCTTTTGAAATTGCTTTTGAGTATGACTTTAAATGCCCTGAGTGCGGGACTCAAATGATAGCTACTGATAACAAAAAAGAGGTTAAAAAAATAGAAGCAAGGATAAGGAAGTTGAAGAAGTTCTTGGAAAAGGCTTAGATTATTTCTCTTATTTTATGCACTGTTATTCCTTTCTTAGTCAACTCGAAAGGATGTATTGAAGAATCGTGGTTGGTAGCTATCATCTTCCTTATAGAGACGCCTCTCATTATTTCTGAGTTCTTTTTTATCAAGTGAGTTTGAATAACTCCATCTAAAACAAATTCTTCTATTCCAAAAGCGCTTAACTTTGGATCGTTGTCATGGATTTCTGAAAGCATTAAAGCAGTTACTCCTGAGTTTGAAAGCATTTTCCTCATTTCTATTAATCCTTTCCTCATCTTGTAAGGAGAGTCAAAAAACTGCCCTATTATCGTAAGAGAATCAATCACTACTCTTGAAGCATTAAGCTTGTCAATGTTGTCAGATAAGTCTGATAAGAAAGACTCAAACTGATATAATTCACTGCTTATTATGTTAAATTGCTTTGACTTTATTTTCTCTTCAAGCTGCCAGTCAAAAACCGAAAAAGCTTTTATTAGATAAGATTCGTCTTTTTCAAACGAATAGAATAATGTTGGTTCTTTACTTCTGTAAAGGAATTCTCCTGCAAAGTAAATCTTCCCAGAACCACAAGGCCCTGTTAAAAGTACTGATGAGCCTTTAGGTATCCCACCTTCCATCAAAGAATCAAAACCTTTTATTCCAGTAGGTATTCTTTCAATCATGAAAATAAAAACGAAAAGCTGTTTTATAAAACTTTTGAAAAACAAGAAAAAGGTTAAGGAGCAAAAGCTCCTTCAGGTTTCTCATGCTTCACAGTCAGCGTAGATTATTCCACTGTCTGTGTGTGTTAATCCTCCTTCTGAAGTGTAGGTAACATTTACATTTAGGGTAACTGATCCTCCAGGAGTACAAGTAACTGTTGACAAATTCACTAGTTTCTGTTGTCCAGCGCCTATGGTAAATCCATTGTCAAGTATTTCACTTCTTGATGTGCCGTCATAGTATGTTATATTAACGTTTCTTAAAGCCTGCCCTGCAACATTTCTGAATAATATCTGAGATGCATTTGTTCTGTTAGTAATTGTCCACTCTGCTGGTACTAAAACATCAAATCCAGAAGATCCTGTAGAGCTTGTTCCAAAAACTCCAGACCTCCATAATACTAATCCTACTATTACGACCACGAGTATTGCCCACCCGTAGGTCATTAGGTATTCTAGTGCTCCTTGACCTTTCCTCACATGCGTCACCTCAAATTAATTATCTGTTTGAAATAAAGAAACAGTATTTAAAAAAGTTACTGGTTGATTTCAAATATTTTTCAAAAAAACAGTTTTAAAACTTTACAATGCCATTATCCCTGAAAGGATTTTTGAAAGCACTACTAACACGACAAAGAATACCACAAGCCCGATGAACAAAAACACAGGAATCATCTTTATACCTTCTTTTTCTTCACCATACTTTAGCACGCCAATCACTAAAGAAGCAAAAATAGCTGAAATTGAAAGACTGATTATTGAAAACCATCTTAATACTCCAACGTCTATTGATGACTTCTGAGGAGTTATCACTGGAAAGTTTACATTAACTATTGGTGCTTTTGGAATTGCTTCTATGGAAGTGACTCCAACAGCTGTTCTTATTGACTGGCTTAAGTCAACAAAATTAATAGAAGTAGCATACAAAATAGGAGCAGCTATCAATACTGCTATAATTGTAAACAACACGTAAGCACCAATGTTTGCTTGAATTTCCTGTTGAAGGATTTCCCCCATCCTGATATCATCAGCTGTTTTTTCAAGCAAGCTGGCTAACTCCCCACCTGACCTCATTCCCTCAACAATCAAACCAACTACTCTCTTAAGTAATGGTGAATTCACTCTTTTTGAAAAATCAATAAGAGCTTCATCAACTGGCTTTCCTGCAAGAGTCTCTTCACCTATCAAGTTAATTTCTTCACTTAAAACCCCGAACTCAGGTCTTGCTGATAATAGTATTGCTTTATCAGGAGTAATCCCAGCCCTTATATTTGCTGAAATCAACTGTAAAGCATCTGGAAGGTTTTTTTCAATCTGTTTTGCCCTTTGATAAGCACTGTAAGATAAAAAGAAATAAGCTGAAATGAAAAAAACAAACAACAATCCAAAAAACAAGGCAAGATATAAGAAGAAACCTAATTCCCATATGTAAGAGGCAAGCAAAGCTATTAGAATAGAAAGTAACAAACTATAAACAAACACCACCCCGAGCCATACTTCTTCTTTTACTGCAATTCTTGCATAAAAAAGAAGATTGCCTACTTTAGCCTTAAAACTCTCAGGAAAAGCTTTCCCAAAAGTCATAAACATTCTTTGAATTCTTCTCATGCTTAAAACCTCAGCTTTGGTCTTTTCATCTTAAGGAATTTTACGAAAAACAACTGAAATGCTGAAAAGAAACCTAAGAAAACAACAAACATGCCATTACTTATAGTTATAGGCATTAACGAAGACAATACCATAATCAAAGCAATTCCCATTGTCGGGAAGATAACTGTCAAAAGCAAGTACATTAAAGCCCAAGGACTTAGTTCTTTACTGAACCTCTGAAGCCTTACTCTTTCTTCTTCTGAAAAATCCCTCACTAATCCTTCAAGAACATCAGCTAAGTTAGTCCCAGCCCTGAGAGCATTAGAAATCTGCCACACTGCACGACGTAAGTAAACAGATGGTGTCCTTAGCATCATCCTGTCTAATGCTTCAAGCTCAGGAGTTCCACCATTTATTTCTTTAGCAGTTATCTCAAACTCTTTAGAAATAACACCATAACCAGCTTCACTGACAGAAACAATAGCATTGTATAATGGAACCCCTGACCTTACTTGAATAAGCAAATGCCTTAAAGCAAAAAGAATATCTTTATTCAGTTCTTCTGCTTTCTTTTTCAAAAGCATTGAAGGATAATAAAGCACCTGACCAGTAATGAACAATGAAAGAACAAAACCAGACAACAGGATAATACTAAAGATTTCATGAAACTGTGATGCTGAAAGCAAGAAAACAACCAAGCTAATCCCTATCACGAACATGACAAACACGTAGAAAAAAGTAAGTATGGTTACTGAAAAATACTCTACTGGCGTGAACGGAAAATCAAGCTGAGCCAATTCTGCTTTTAAAGAAGGTTTTAAACTAACCAATTTTCTTGCTATGGGATTAAATACTCTTGAATACTTTTTTGCTTTGCTTGCTTCAAACGGAAGGAAAGGAGTCTTCAAAAAACATCACTCATAGGGTTTGTTTTTTTCAACATAATCAAGAATCTCGCTTTTGTTCTTATAATACTTTGCAATTACTTCCCCGACCTTATGCACGTCATTGATCTTATTATCAACCATCCATGCTAGTATTCTTTTCTTTTCACTTAAGTCTTCTTCAAGCTCTTTTTGAGTAAGTCCTGTAAGCAAAGCAATTTCTGAAAACACTCTCATCGAGTCTTTCTCTTTAACTATCTTATCTTCCCTTGGCCTCCAGCGGTAAAGCAGCCTGATATCAACTCCTGTCTCTGCTCTTGACTCTCCAACAGGCATTACTTCAGCAACTTCAATAGTCCTTCTAATTCCAAGCCTCCTATGCCTGTATTGAATAATTATCAAGTGAAGTGATTCAAGCAAAGGCTCTGGGATATTAATCGGCGGCGTGATTAGTCTTCTTTTTACTTGCTCTGCACTGTCAGCATGAAGTGTTGAATAAACAGAATGACCAGTATGCATTGCCTCGAACAAAACCTCTGCTTCTCTTTGCCTCCTTATCTCCCCCACAACTATCCTGTCAGGCCTCATACGTAAAGCATTAATCATTAAATCAAGCATTGAAACTTCTCCTTTTCCTTCTGGGTTAGGCTCTCTTGTAGTAAGAGGAACCCAGTGCTGGTATTTTGGAAGAGAAAGCTCTCGCGTATCCTCAATACTGACAATCCTTTGATTTGGTTGAATGAATGGAAGAATAGTGTTCAAAGTACTTGTTTTTCCAGAACCAGTACCTCCTGAAATTAAAACATTAAGCTCGTATTGAATGCATAACCATAACAACGCGGCTATTTCATTATTAAGAGTATTAAGGGTTATGAAGTCAGTTATTGTCCAAGGTTTCCTAGCAAACTTCCTAATGGTTATCGTGTTTCCTTTAGTGGAAATCGGGAACAAAGTAGCGTTAACCCTATCTCCTGTTATCAAATGAGCATCCATTAAAGGATTCAAGATATTTATCTGCCTTCCTACTCTTCTCCCAATCATGTTAGCATAATCAAGAATGTTTTCCTCTGAAGGCAAGAAAATATTTGTCTTAAGCCACCCGTACCTACGATGATAAACCCACACAGGTTCAGCAGAACCATTAATCACTATTTCTTCTAATTCCTCGTCACTTAAAGGAACCTCAATATCGCCAAGGCCAAGCATTTCATTAACAACCAAACCTACAAGAAGCTTTACTTCGTCAGGCTTTAAGTCAGGCAAGTACTCCTTTATCTTTTTCTCAGCATTAGTCAAAAACTCCTGCTTCATCTTTTCAAAAATCCTTGGGTCTAAAACCTCCTTCATTCTTACTTTTGAAAGTTTTATGAGCTCAGATTTCACCTGAGAAAGAATATTCTTAGTAGCAACTCCAACTTCAGGAATCTTGATTTCATAAACAGGAACAAACTCTCCAGTATCTGAAATTATTACATCAGCAATAAGTCCTGAAGCATTAACCTTGTAAGATTCAAGTTTTTTCTTCATGGAACCACCAGCAGGAATATTATCAACATTACTGCAATAGCAATCATTAAGAAAGCTGCTCTTTTCCTTCTCTTAAGAGAAAGTTCATGCTTTAATTCCTTAAGCCTTGACTTGTGCTCGATTATTTTTCTTTCAATTTCCGACAAAGTAATAGCAAGGTTTTTTATCTCCTCCTCAATCTCTTTGATTTCTTTATTAACCTTCTTAATCATATCACTTAGTTCTTTTTTCTCATTCAATAATTCATTTGACCTTAACTTTATTTTTTCAAGCTTTCTTTCAAGTTTCTTCTTCTCATTAAGTAAAGACCTCATGCTCTTCTCAAGTTTGCTTATCTCCCTTTTTCTTTTAGCAGCTAACTGTTTATACCTCACGCCTAACTTCTTTCCCTTATACTTTTCAGCTTTCTCAGAATAAGCCTCAAGCTTCTCTTTTTCTTTCTTCAACTTATCCTCAATCTTTGAAACATGCTTAGATACCTTTTTAAGTTCTTCCTTAACGCTATCCATTTCAAAAAACACTTTCTCAATCTTCTTCTGAAGCTTTGAAACATCAGATTCAAGCTCCTGCACCTTAGATGATTTTTCTTTAACTTTTGCTTCTGCTTTTTTCTTAGAGATGAGGACTCCTGCAAGCTTTTTTTCAAGGTTTGAGATTATTCCTTTTTCATTCAAAATCTCCTGTTTAAGTCCTCTTTTTCTCATAAAAGAAAAGAGTTTTCTTTCAACTGGTGGTTTTTTACTCTCAGCTTTTCCTGGAAGAGTCAAGTAAGGTGGGACAAAAGGATTTGCTGGATAAACCAATACTAACAAGCCATTCTTGTCAAGAATGTTAGCCCATTCTTCAACTTTTTCAAAAGGAACCTCAAGCTCTCTTGAAATAGTTTCAAGGTCAACAGCTTCTCTTTCTTTTACAAGGTCATAAATCTTGTCAACAACACTTTCAAGCTTCATTAAATCACCAAGAGTAAACAGCCTTATCCTTTCCCCTTTCAACCATTACCCCAATCACATGATTGAACATGACTGTTGTTCCGCTACTATCCACGCTTAATACAAATACTCTATTGTTTAAAAATGCTTTTGATTTGTTGTTATAAAGCTCTGAATTTGAAAAGTTCTGGTCTTCGTCAACATAAACACTCTCATAAATTGAATCACTGTCATAATCCATTGATATTAGGTAATAAGTTTTTCCAAAAAGAGAAATTGAACCATAGTACTTTTGGGGGTTGGAAGAAGCAGGATAATCTGGTTCTATGAAACCAGGATTTGACGAAGATAACGTTGTTGAAAGCAACTCTCCCTGCTGGTTTAAAGAAGAAGCATTTCCTAGCTCAAATAAAAAACTCTGGTCAACTGCGGATATATTTGAATAATCAATTAAAATTTTGGTTGGAGAAACTGTGAGATTAATGCTTGCAGAAGAATAATTCAAGAAAACCCAGCACTCTTGACTAATGTTCTTAGCAAAAACATTGCCTGCTTGGATTACTACTCTAATTTGGCCTGAATCAGTACAGTTGTCAGTTATTGACGCTATTCCTGAAAAATTCAACCAAGCATGAGAATAATTAAGAAGAATTGACGAATTGTTTGAAAGGTAGTTCATCAAATAAACAACGTTATCTCCTATCAGTGTTATTGAATCATTAAAAACAGAATAATCAAAATAAATAGATGAGTTACTAAAACCAGAGTAATTTTCTAAAAACAAAGAATAGTAATACAGTTTTAATGACTTGTCTTCCTTAGAAAAATTATTGACCAGATGTAAGTGAGTGCTATTATTCTCCCAAGACAAGCCTAAAATCTTCTGAGTGTCTTTGATTATTGAATCAGCATCATTGCTAACACTTAAAGTAGAAACCAGCAAAGGCGTTTTTGAAGATGTTGAAACTACAAAAACACCTAAAAGGAGAATAATTACTGCAGAAATGAAAAAAGACAATGCAATGTAAATAAACCCTTTCATTTACCACACCTGAAGAACCGCTATTGCCTCATAATCATCAAACACAAAAGAAACCCTTGAACTTATGATAGTATCTTGCTTCCCAGGATAAGCTTTCTTAGGATTTGTGACCGAATAAGAGTCAACATACTGCGAACCATTATAAACATACAAAGTAATTCTTTCCCTTAATCCTTTTGGAAAAACACTTCTTAGTTTTTGCCTTATAAAAGACTCTGCTTGGTTTTGATTACCATTAACCAAAGCACTTGCCTGAGAAGATAAAAAACCTTCCTTTTTCAAAGTTTTAAGAATGCTTAAAGAATACCTATAAACTTCATAATGCTTAAGAGAACTATAACTAGTGTTCATCACAGTTACAGCTACTGCTAAGGTCGAGAATAAAATCAACAAAGCAATAACAGAGTCAAGTGAGAATACAAACCCTTTCATGAGTAAGTCTTCACCTCAATTACTTTTTCACCATCAAGCAAAATCATCCTTTTAGCAGTCACAACATAATCAGACTTCAAAGAATAATTCCCTTTTGAAAAAACAACCCCATTAGAAGAATAAACTCTTCCATTAAGGTCAGTCACTCTTATTGAAAAATTATATGGTAAGCCAAGCTCTTGTCTTATTTCATCAACTGATTTTGAAAAAAACTGAGTAAAGTATTCCTTAGGAAAACTCTGTGCTTTCATCTCTAAATAATCAGCAGCATACTCTGCTTTCTGCTCAATCTGAGAATAAACCACTAACTCAGCATTCCTAGCAGTAATTGAATTAATCATGAAAAGAGCTACTGCAACAATAAGAAGCATTACTCCAACTGAAGTAATCGCGTCAGCAGTAAACACCTGTGCTTTCATTTAACATACACCACTCCATCAACGTTCTCAATGGTTGAATTTTCTTTCCATTCAATTACTCTAACCTCACCTAAAAGCTTCACTGAATAAAGATGTTCTCCTGAATAAACTTCAAGAATCCTTGCAGAAGAATTCAAATTAATAGAATAATTGAAGCCACCAACCTGCTGAGGAACCGTATAATAAAACCTAGTACCGTGTCCTGCTAAAAATGCTTTATTCAAAACCATTCCAAGCTCCTGAGTAAAGTCAGCTAACTCAGCTTGCCTTAACTCCTGGTTTACTTTAACATAATAAGACAAAAAAATTCCTGAAAACACTGTAATCATGACAAGCAAAAAAGTAAAGCTTTGCATGAACTCAAGAGCAGACTGTGACCTCATTCCCCCACCACTACTAAAGTACTTTCACCACTGTAACCAACTGAAACAGCTATTGGCTTTGTTGAGCTAATATTAAGATAATTTGTATTAACTGTTCCAGCGTAAGTTGAATAAACAGTTGTAGTATTAGTATCTTCACCATTAACGTAAACATAAGTATCTGCACTTGGAATAAAGAGAAGGTAATCTAAAGATGACGTACTTGAAGCAAAATAACCCTTCAAATAAAAGTTACCATACTTATATGCTGGCTGATCTATGCTTGACCCTGACCAAGGATTAGCTGCCATAACTATTTTTTCATTAGAAGAAACTACTAATGTCCCCAAAGGATTACTTGCAAAATCTTTGAATTTATCACATTCTCTTAAAATAGTGGATATTGAATATTCTTCTGTTTGATTACTACCTAATGTTTTTAAAACATTACAAACTCCTAAAGTAGGAATATAACCAACCTGTGGATAAATAGTGAAATTAAGCTCTGCTGGGCCACTAACAGCAAATACTATGACAGATGTTCCCGTCTTGTCATAAATAGGAACAGCAAGTTTACTTGAAAGTGAATCTGAAGAATACAATAATGCTTCTGTGCCATCAGGTTCATAAACCACTATGCCAGTACCATTTAATTCTATAATTATAGAAGAAGCTGCTGCGTATTCTTCTTCTACTGAACCATTAACAGGAATTGTTCCACTAATAGTTTGCTTCACTCCCCCTGTAGCATCAAGAGTTTTAACAACATAAGATAATGAACCAAAAGGAGCACTTATCCTAACAGAACCTGCTTGCTTTATAATACCATAATAAGTTGATGAAAGCTGTGATGGAGTTAAAAATGAATACATCCCCTCTGTTGAAGGACCTGAAGTAACGACAGCAGAATCATTACACTGCACATGTATTAAAGCAGGATATTGCCATCCAGTACCGCCAAGAGAACTCATTGTCAAAGTTGAAACATTATCAAACAAATGAGATTGACTATACTTCAATTCTCCTGTCCTATCATTCACAGTTATGTTACAAGAAATAACCTTTCCAACAGTATATACATTTATTTCAGAATCAGAAGAAGAAGCTATACCATAATAATCAGTTGAAATAACTGTCATTGGCTGAGATTCAGGTCTTGCTTTTACTACAAAGCTTTTGTTGACTTCAACCCTAAAAAAAGCATCCTCAACTTTAGCAGTCCAATTACCAAGACTTGCTTCACTTCCAAGAGTATAATTACCATAATAAGTAGAGTATGAAAAGGGACCTGAATAATCCTTTGTCTGGAGAGCGTTGTCTAATATTCTAATATAATAATCTGTAGAACCTGTCCTTTGAATTTTATAATAAACAGTTGAAGGACAAGCATAATAAACTGATTCAACTACTTCAACCGAAGGTTCAGCAGGAGGATATACTATAAAAGTATCTGATTCTGTCCTGGTCTGATATCCTGTTTTTGAACAAGTAACATTCCAATTAAAAGTCCCATTATCAGAAAAAGAACGGTAGTATTCATATAAAGAAGATGTTAAATTATAAGACATATTATAATACTCCCAACCTCCAGAAATATTAAAACCAATTATACATGAAGCATTAAGAATAGGGTCTGAAGAGTTTGAATAATTAGCATAAAAACCAATTGTTTCATTGACTCTTTTTATATAAAAATCAGTATCATCCCAAATTGAAAGATTAGTAAAAACAATAGCAGGAGGCGTATAATTTACCGTAAGATTCATATAATCTACATATGCATACTGGGTTCCTCCTGAAAGTCTTGAAGCTTCAAATCTTAAGAACACATTATTTGCTTGAGATACATTAGTAATATATGAAGTTAAATCACACGAACTTATAGTATCAGTAGAAGCTGTTGAAGGAGAACACACCTGGATCCATTGAGTCCCATTATACCAGTATACTTTTAAGTCAACTCTAGATGCTTGATTCTCATAATGCTCAAAATAATAAATAACTGAATTAATAGTTGAATTTTCAGGGATGTTGTTGTTAGTCCAGTTAGCATCAATTGAATCAGTTTTATCTGAAGAACTCATGTCTAGTTCTGCTCTAACGTCATCAGAAACATTAACCTGGGAAAGAACATCAGTACCATCATCTTCAAAAGCAGAGTCAGGAGGCTGTGAAAAAATATCTGCAAGAACAGGTGTTGAAAACAAAAACATAAAGAAGATGATTGGAATCAAAATCCTTAGATACATGGTCTCACCTCAAACACAGTAGTCTTGGTTTTTTCAGAATTATTTACTACAACAGTATAATTACCGAAAGTAGTAACCTGTGATTGATCCCAATAATGTACAAAAGACCCCTCATTGTCTGTTTGAATAACCACGGGATAACCAGTAACGTTATAACCTAAAGGATCAAGGATACTAATAGTTAAGTTGCTTGACGCTGGCCAATTTTTCCCTCTTATTTCAACCAGTTTTCCCTGATAAAACTCATAAGCTTCTTTTGAATAGCTAGAATCATTGTATAATGTAATCGTATAGTTTGGCAGAGTGAGGTTTCCTGAATAAACATTTAACTCTATTATTATCTCTCTTGTAGTGTTTCCTGATTCTGCGATTATCTTTCCAGAATAATAACCCAAATCAACATTATCAGGCACTGTTATATTAAAAAATATTGTTTTGTTAGAATAAGAACTTAAAGTGGTTTGGTTTGTTGAAAGGGTTATCCAAGAAGCAATATCCCCTGTCTTTGTAAAGTTAATAGTTAAATCATAGTCAGAGTAACTTATAACAGTAAAGTTAAGCTGGGTGCTTGTTCCTGCTTGAATGTTTTCGTTAAAATAAGAAGGGATAGCATCAAACTCTAACTCATAAGGTATTATTAACACATAACCATCTGAAGTCATCTGAACAATGTACAATTGATTACCTGGATTTCCAAGCCAAGAACCTCTTACTTCAGGAGTAGTTGATTCAAAAACATCAGTCTCTCCATTTCTTGTCTGAAGCCTGAGGTTTATTTCTTTTGAAGGAACAGAAGGGCCTGTCCAAGCAGGCTTTCCAATATAAGAACCAGAATAGTTTACTCCTCCAGGAATTGTTACCTGAACAGTTATCCTTGAGCCAACACCCTGAGAATAAACATACTCAGCTGCTTTTGCAAGAGCTTGAACAGCTTGTTTTGCCTGAATCACCCTCGTAGACTCCTGAGAAGTCATGTAGCCATAATAAATAAAAGGAGTAAGTATTGCAATTACCAAAGATATTATCAACAAGTACTCTATAGCTGACTGAGAAAAATGCTTGAAACGCATGGTTTTAAAAAAACACTTTGCATATTTATTTGTTGATGAACCATGCCAAGAGCTAAAAAACCTGTGAAGAAAAAAACAAAACAGCAGAACAACAAACGCAGCAATAAAAAGACTAAACAAGAAGTAAACGCTGAAGAGATAAAAAAATTAATGGCTCAAGCAGTTGAAAAAGAAACAGGAACTATTAAAAAAATAAGCACTGGGATAAAGGAACTTGACAAAATGATTAAAGGCGGGTTTCCTTTTCCAGGAGTAATCCTCGTTCTCGGAAAACCAGGAGTTGGAAAAACTCCCTTTGCAATAGCATACGCTCACGAGGGGATAATGAAAGGTCAAAAATCAATATACGTGTGCTTGAATAATTTTCCTGAAGAAATAAAAGCAATAGCTAAAAGCATAGGGTATGATCTTGAATCAGCAGAGTTTATTGATGCTTACTCTTGGCTTATTGGGAAAAAAAGCGAGTATGAAGATGTGTCTGCTTTAGACCCTACTGGAATTCTGGAGCTAATGGAGGAAAAACTAAAAAAAGGACCAGTGGAAAGAGTAGTACTTGACTCTCTTTCCACAATGTTCTTATATCACGATGAGAAAACTATTCAAAGATTTGTACAAGCTTTCACAGCAATGATAAAAGAATACGACGCGTCAGCATTAATCCTTGTCGAGGAAGGAACTTGTTCTCCTGAAATGATTTCAACTCTTGAATACCTAACTGACGGAACCATACTCCTTGAAAATAAAAAACTCTTCATAGCAAGACTTGTTGGCATAGAAGTAAAGAAAAAAGAAGCAATAGTAAACATCACGAAAAAAGGAATAGAAATAGAAGTAGTGTGAAATCACTTAACTATCCTTCCATCTTTCAACTTGAACACTTTGTCTCTTTTTTTGATATACTCTAAATCATGAGTTACTATGACAAAAGTTTTTTTCTCTTCTTTGTTTATCTTCCTCATGTATTCAATAACCTCTTCACCTGTTTTTGAATCAAGTTCTCCTGTTGGCTCGTCTGCAAAAATAATCAAGGGGTTGTTAATTAAAGCACGCGCAATAGCAACTCTTTGTTTTTCACCTCCTGAAAGCTGCGTAGGTTTATGGTTTTTTCTTTTTCCTAAACCAAGAACTTTAAGAAGCTCTTCAGCTTTCTCTTTATCCTGTTTGCTAATACCATCAGGCATTTTTGGAAGTAAGACGTTTTCAAAAGCAGTAAGAGAAGGGGCTAAGTTAAAAGCTTGAAACACGAACCCAACCTTATACCTCCTGTAAAAAGACAATTCATAATCATCAAAAGAGTAAAGATCATTACCTCTAACAAACACTTTGCCTTTTGTTGGCCTGGAAAGCCCTCCTAAAACATCAAGCAAAGTCGTTTTCCCACTTCCAGAAGGACCTACTATAAAAACAAATTCTCCTTCTTTTATGCTTAAATTCACTCCCCTCAAAGCATTAACAAAAACTTCTCCTACTTTGTAAGTCTTCCATACTTCTTTTGCTTTAATCAAAACATTACTCATATCTTATCGCCGTAACAGGATCAAGTGAAGCGGCCTTAAACGCTGGATAAATCCCTCCAATCACACTAAGTAATACTGAAATAAAAAAAGCCATCACTAAAAGCTCTGGAGTAACTATGAAGGAAAAAGGAAGAAAAGGACTAATCAAAGCTATTAAAAGAAAGGAAAAACCAATACCTGTAAAACCACCAATAACTCCTAAACATAAAGACTCATACATTACTAGTTTTAATACATCATCTTTAGACCAGCCAATAGCTTTCAAAATACCAAACTCTTTAGTTCTCTCACTGACACTCATCAGCATCGTGTTCAAAATCCCTATCCCACCAACCATCAAAGCAATAGAAGACACTGTAATAAAGAATAATGATAAAGTGTTAAGAATCTGGTTCGTTGATTCAGAATAACTTGAAGAAGATTTAGCACTCACGTCATCAAACATTAACTCAATAGTATTCCTTAAAGCTTCTGTCTGAGAAGGGTTTTTTGGTTCAACATAAATCATTGAAACTTTGCCTTCTTCTTTTCCAGTGATTTCCCGAGCAGTTTTTATTGGAATTATCATCATTCTATCAGCTATCTTACTTCCTGTTGAAAACAAGCCAACAACCTTAAACTTTTTACCGTTAAAAGTTATTATTGAACCAACGTTCTTATCATAATCATCAGCAACCTGCTGTCCTATAACAACTGAGTACTTGTCACCAGGCATTAGCCTCCTTCCTTCAGTTATCTTAGGATTGTAAAAACTACCTTCTTCTAACAAGGCTTGTTTTTGAGGATCAACTCCTAAAAATAAAACCAACCCCAACATTGACCCTGCTTTAAGAGACTCCCCTTGTTCTTCAATATTAGAAGCAATCCCATTAATCATAGGAACTGCTGTCTTAACATACTTCAACCTTGAAATCTTATCAACTAAAGACTCGTCAATGGTGGAAAAAGCATCATCAACAGCCCCTTTTTCTAAAACAATTACTCCTTCCATGCCTGAAAGAATGGACTCTATATTATGCTTCATTCCATTAGAAATTGAAACTAAAGTAATCACTCCAGTAACTGCTATCGCAAGACCAATTATTGCTAACGCTGTCCTAGCCTTTCTAACCCAAAGGTTCTTAAAAGCAAACTCATACATTCAATGCTCTTCCCCTTTTCCTTTTCTTAAGGGAATGAAAATAAAACAAGACCAAAAAGATGACAAATAATAAGATGAAAAATCCTGCTAATGAATAATTCGGCGGGGTCTGCTTTACAAAAACTGAAAAGTAAGTCTCATAAGTAAACTCATCACCTTTCTTATCAGAATAATACACTGTAACTGGAATACGTATTACCCCTGGCTTGTTAAACACAAGCTCAAAAACAGCAGTACCAGAATCATCTTTTTCAACAGAACCAATAACAGACTCGTTTATCCCTGAAGCCAAAGAACCTAAATTTAAAACCGCTTTCGCAGCCTTCACATCACCAGTTCCAATGTTTTCAAAAAGTAATGAAAGAGAAACCTGCTGTCCAACCAAAGGCTTCTCACTTAAAGAAACTCCTGAAAGAGAAAGCTTTGGCTTTCCAAGCAAGTCAACAAAAAACAAAGAAGTAATCTCTCCAGAATCAGAGACAACAGAAACGTTAACAGGAACTAACTGCTCTTCTGAATGAACGCTTGAAAAACCATTAAAAACAAAACAACTTTCTGAATTTTCTTTAATGGAATCAAGGACAACAGAAGAAGGCACGTAATACACTGAACTTGTTGAAGGCGTTAGAGTAATGTTTACTTCAGAGCTTGGAAGAGAACCGTTATTAAACAAGCATATTTCTGTCTCAAAACCTTCTCCAATGAATGCTTGGGAAGATGAAATTGAAGAAATCCTTAACCTTGGCTTTCTTGAAACCTGTAAATATAAATACCTAACATAAAAAGTGCTTCCATCAATAGTGTCATAAGAAACCTTAACTGGAACAGCATAAGTACCAGGCGATGCTTCATCACTCACGTTAAAATTAGTTATTATTGTTTCAGCACTCTTAGGGTCGATTTTCACTATTGAAACTTTTTCAGGAAAAGAAAAATACTCTGTGCTTTCAAAAGCAAGCGTTATGTTTTCATAAGTTACTGTCCCATAATGTTTTACTTCAAAAATAAGAGTTACATTAGTTTCACCTGGCTCTATTGTAGAAGGATAAGTTCTTGGATTCCTTAACCAAAGAGAATTTTCAACACTGACGGCTACTGAAAAAAACAACATGCCAACCAAAAACATTAAAGATAACTTCTTAAAACCAAACATAATTGAAAAAGACAAGAAATTTGTTTTTAAAACTTATGTTGCTTTCTTCTTCAATTTCCTATAACTCACAAGACCAATGCTTGAAACAACAATCAAAAGCAAGCCAAGCACTATGCTTTTAAGGTTAAAAGAAACAATAGCTGAGGAAGTAAAACGTTTCGGCTTTTCTTCTAAAATTTGTTTTGACTGCACCTTGACAGAAGTTAGGTTCTCTTCACTTGTATTAGCAACTTCCAGTTCATTGACCTTTTTTTCTTTGCAGAAAACCTTTGAACTCCATGGAGGCAAAAAGCCCTTCTGTGATATTACCTCATCATCAACTGAAAAATTAAAACCTAAAGAATCATCAAGATTTCTTACTTCAAAACAAGAGTCATTCAAGTAAAACAACACTACTGGAATTGAAGAGCATGAAGCAACTTTGACTGTGTTTTCACCAGGATTTAAAGCTACTTTGCTTGATTGATTGCATTCCCATCCTTTTCTTGAAACCACAGGCAAACTCAAGGTTACTTGTTCTTTAGAAAAAGCTTTTAGATAAACAAGTACTATTGCTTCTTTGTTTGGTTTGACAGCCCCAGTAATCCACTCAAAAGAGTAATTAACAAGCTTTGCACTTCCATTAACAGTTAAATTACTTTCACCTAAAGGAATTAAAACTTCTTCAACTTCACACTCATCCCATGCTTCATCACAAAGTTCTTTAGGAAGAACTCTTAAAGAAAATGCTGAATTGTTTACTGAAAAATGAACTAAGAATTTCTGTCTTTCAAGACTTGATTCTAAAAACTCGTAACTCTTATTAATCAAAGTTATTGGCATTAATGAATCTTCAACTTCTGCAATAGTTGAAGAATCAGCATTAACAAAAACACTTGAAGAACCAATGCTTACAGTATAAGGAATTGAATCATTATTTGTGACAAGTAATGTTCTCTTTATGAAAACATTGCTTAAAGTTGACTGCTTAGAGTAATCCTGTTCTTCGTTAATTACTTCAACTGATACTGCTTTTTTCACTACAGGAACTTCAAGCAAATAATACTCTCTTGGTTCTATTGTAAAACTTTGAGTAAGATTCTGCTGAAAATCATCACTCGTAATTGTAAGGTTTACTTCAAAAGGATTATACAATACTGCTTCAAGTATTGAATACGCTGCGTCAGTAGTTGACTGTTTGGAATCATCCTGCTTCCTGTCATAAGCCTTAACTATTTCACAGCCTTCTGTTGATTCAAAATAATGAAATTCTTTTGAAGAATTTGGTTCAAGCAAAAAAGAGTCATTAAGCTTGTCATCAAAGACTTCTATTGTTTCATGCTCTTTGTTAATATAGTTTCTGTTAACTTCTTTTACAACACTACAATTAACTGTTTCTAAGAAAGAACAATTAGCTGAAGCATTAACCACTGAATCAGCATAAACAGCCGTAATAGTTGAATAATTGAACACGCCTTCTGTTGAAAAAACACTTAAATTAAAGTCATAAACACCAGGAGAAGCATTAACAGTAAAAGTCATTGACTGGTTTTGCTTAAAAACGCTTAGAGGTTCTTCTGTAAGGTTTTTTGATTGGTTTCCAAGATTTGTTGAAATTATAACATTATGCAAGTCAGTGCCAAGATTAACAACAGTAACATTTACTTTCTTATCACCTGAAACAACTGTAAAATTCAACACTGTTTCTACTTTTTCATCAGACAAGTCACAAGAATAATTTAACACAGGAAAATATTTTTGAACAAGCTCATCGTAAGGTGTTGAAGAATACTCAAATGTTCCTAAGTAAAAGTCATACTCATACCAAGAATCTATATTTTCTTCTTTCCACGCTCCTTCACCAGAACTGTCAGCGATAAAAACAAAACCATCATACTGATTATGATAAAACCTAAGGCTTCCATCATCACCTGCTCTTAAAAGCTTCCAAAACGCTCCAAGAGCCTCAGACCCCCCTTGCTTCCAGTAAACAAACCAAGGCTCAAAGTTGTTGATCACTTGCCAGGAAAAACCACTTATCTTTAATTCCTCATTGATTACTTCAGCATGCTTGAACTCGTTAGAGTTATCTTTTTCTCCTTGAATAAAAGAGTAAACTGACGGCACGTATTTTGCATTTCCTTCTTGTCTTACTTCAACTTTCATAAAAGGCCAATGCTTGAAAAAAACAAAACTTACTGATGAAGTATTCTCATTACAGTACGCTGTCCAAACAGCAGTAAGTCTGCCTTCAAAAGTTTTCTTTAAATCACTGCAGTTTGAAAAAGCTTTAAGACCATCAATTCCTGTTAAAAAAAGAAACCTGCCACCCCAACCAGTATGAGCCCAGTTAATATTATTTCTTAAACTAATCCATTTTTGAAGCTTAAAATGATGCCCTTCATTATAATAATCATCTCCTAAAGCAGTCTCATAATAATCAGTGGTTATTTGATTATACTCATTGTGAACGAAGCCTGAATAATAATTAATTTCAACTTTTGAACCTTGTTCATAATAAAGCGAATAAATAGGATCATTTGCCATAAAAACAAGATTAAAGTCTTCTAATTGATTATCATCCACTTGTTTTACAGGAACTAAATCAAACTCAACACTATTAGAATCGTTTTGAGTAAAACACTTTCCAGGAACAAGAATTACTGTTGAAAGATTAGGATAATGCTGCCAGGAAGTAAGATTCAACCTCACTGCCACTGGAATACTTGTTGATGGAAGACCTGCCAACTTAATTTCTTTACAATAATGAACTGAAAATACTGTTGGCAGTATTAGTACTGTTAAAATAAAGATGAGTACTTCACGCATGTTGGTTTTTCTAAAACAAGATGTTTATAAAATTTTTGCACTATTTTTTAGTTTTGAACAGTTCTGCCAAGTAAAACTAAAAGAAAGTAATAAAATACTTCAAAGAGTTAATATACTTCATGAAAGCCAGTATTGTAATAATATTACTTATCCTTACTGCTGCAAACGCAACCATAAACATAATTTCCCCAAATCAAGAGACCTACTATCAGGGAGAAGAAATAAAATTCATTGGTAACGTTTTCTCAGATGAATGCTACGGTGAAATAAGCTTTTATGTTGATGGAAAAAAAATAGCAGAAGGAACAACAACACAAAAAGGATACTTTTCATTTGAAACAATAACAAATTCAAGCTTAACAATGAAAGCAGAAGAACTTAATCTCGGACAGCATGTATTCAAAGTAAGCTCTGAATGTTATGGTGAAGCAGAAACAACTTTTCAAACAACAAACAACCTAAAAGTAAACTATGAAATAGTTCCAGTAAAAGCAATGACAGGAGATGTTATTAGAATTTCAGCTTATGGTTACAAAAAAGGTGAAAAAGTAAAAGCAAGCATAACAATAAACAACAACACATTTGAAAGCCCTTTATCTACTTTTTTCCAACAAAAAGGAGAATACACAGTAAAGATAAATTCAATAGACGAGTATGGTAATTCAGGACAAGCAATAGCAACAATAACCATTTACGATGCTTTAACAGTGAATGCTTCAACAGACAAAAAAACATATTTTCCAGGAGATGAAGTAAAGGTATTTGTTACTGCTTATGATGTTTTCGGAAACCAAAGAACAGGAAAAGTAATAATAAACTGGTTTGGTGAAAACAAAACTCCTGACTTACTAAAAATTCCAAGCAATGCAAAAGGAAACTACACTATAAAACTCTGGTTCTTTAACGGTTCAAACAAAGGTGAAACACAACTAAGCTTTAACGTAATGAGCTTTCCAATAATTAAAAAAATCATAATAAAAGACAAAAAGCTAAAAGTAGTAAGCTCTGACCAGACAGGAGAGCCATACAACGAACAACTAGAACTAAACATATTCGACTCCTATGGAAATCTCTTAATGGAAAAACCAATAGACCCTAACAAAGAAATAACATTCAACGACCAGCTTCTCCCAGACCAATACTCTGTAATAATAAAAGCATATGGGAAAACAATATACAACAAGACTTATTTCAAAAACCAAACCAAAGACAATCCCCTGGCAAAAACAGGTTTGGTTATTGCAAAACAAAGAACAACCTTAGCAGCAGGAATAATAATCATCATTCTAACAGCAATAGCTTTATGGATAAACAAAAAGCAAGAAAAATGACAAAAGCCTCAGACCGTCCGTCAATCCTCATTTATTTTTCAGGAAATGCTGATCATCATCGGCTTGATATTATTTTAAATAACATCTTATTTAAAACATAATCAAAAAGCAGCATATCTTTATAAGTATCAACTTACAAAATAATTTAAACAGCGGGGACACCATAGCGACTTGTTGATCAAATTGTTCAACAAGCTATAAGGGTAGGGCAGCCAGGAGTGCCCGTCGGGCTCATAACCCGAAGGTCAGAGGTTCAAATCCTCTCCCCGCTACTATTTTTTGAAATAATAAAAACATCTTTTACATATTCTTCTTTCAACAAATGTCACACCTTCTGCTTCAAGTAATTGTTTTTTCTTTTTAACCCCTCCTGGGCCTGAATAGCCTCCTAAGCAACCGTTCTTTTGAACCACTCTATGGCATGGAACAAATGGAGCATAGGGGTTCTTCTTCATAAGCCAAGCAACTTTTCGAGCATTAACTCCAACAGCCTTTCCGAGTTCTGAATAGGAAACGACTTTTCCTTTTGGAATCTTGCATGTTAAGTAATAAACGCTTGCAGTTACTTTATTCATTTCATTCACCAGAAGCTTCAAGAAAATCAAGGGCTTTGTCAAGATTAGGTGAAAAAGGAATAGAATCAAGCAGTTTTCGTACTTCTTCATTGCTTATGATTACTTCTAAAAGTTTTTCAAAAAGCTCTTTGTCATATTCTTTGAATGGAAGTGAGTAAAGTTTTATCCTTATTTCATCTCTAAGGCTTGGTGACTCATAACACATCAGCAAATTAGCTAATTCTAATCCAAAGTTTTCAGTTTTTGTTTGCCTAAACCATTTATGCATTATTGTTACTGCATCTAAGTTTATTTCAGGTATTGCTGGGAATTTTAACAATATTTTGCTTGGCTTTAAGTAAAAGAAATTAACCTGGTATAATTCAGTTAATTTTCTTGGTTTTTTCTTAACATTAGCTTTTTTCAGATAGTATGACAAAAGCTTTCTTGACTTATTAAACAACAAATCCCGATGCAAATATTTTACAATAAACTGCTTTTTGCATAATTTTTCTAAAAATTTTTTTCTTAAAAACTTGACCACAAGTTTGTCAGGAGTCTTTGGGTAAAATTCAGGATATAGAGCTTTTAAGTACCTGACTATTTCAATTGGTGTTCTTGGGATAGGATTTGAGCAAAATTCAACTATTTTTTGTTCAATTTCAAGTGTTTTTTCTTCTTGCATGCAAAAATTATGTTTGTTTAAGTATAAAAAACTATTATACTTAACAACATGTTCTTGTGAGATTTTTAGACCCTGTTTTAATCAGTCATTTCTGGACAAGAACAATATCTTTTATTGACTTCACTCTTTTGAACATTATGCTGTTTTCCTGAATCATCTTCTTAGCATTCTCTGAAATAAGGCTTCTTATTGGCTTAGTTGTTAATCTCACAACTTCTCCACTTTCAGCATTAAGGATCACATCATACACTTTTCCTATGTATCCTGCTGAATCTTCATAAATGTCCATTCCATAGATTTCAGAAAGCCTTATGCTCATAAAACCACCTCATCACCGTTGCCTAAAACAAATAATCAAGCATTATTTAAAAACCTTTGCTGTTAATGCTTGTGATTTCAGTTTTTGTCTTTAATAAGGCTTACAAATACCTTTCTTTCGAGCTTGTAGTCAGAGTTAAAGCCAGAAAGTATTTTTTCAAGCTCATCTATTCTCATTTCCCCAATTGTTTTTATTTTCATTCCATCGCCTCCGCACGGTTTTAAAGGTCAGGTATGGGTTTAGTCAGTTGAAAGTATCTTTCTTACATGTGGAGCAAGGCGGTAAGCATAGCCCCTTCCTTTTAGGTTTGGTTCTTCAAGTACAAGAGGGTATAATTCTTTTATTTTTGGCCTGTTTTCAGGCTCCTTGTATTTTCCTTGCAGCCTTTTTATCATATGCCTTATTGTGTCATACTTGTCGTTTATGTCTTTTGCTATTTCTCTTGAAGTTTTTGGCTCTCCATTATACAAGCACATTACTATTCTTCTTTGAAGAGGAGATAACTCAGCTAAGAATTCCTGTTTTTCAATATTGTAAGTTTCTTTTGGCACGTACGGTGGTGCTTCTCCTTCAACCAATCTTTCAAGAGTGCTTGTTTTCTCTTCTACTTCTTCTTCAATTTCTTCTGTTTTGCTCTCAGTTACTTGTTCTGTTTCATGTTTTGTTTCACTTTCAATGCCTTCAAGGACTTTTTTTATTGTGTTCTCGTCAAGAGAATGTAAGTCTTTCTTTATAGCGTATTCTACGAGTTTTGAGCAGTTTTCAATTATTTCCCTTGGAATCATTCTTGAGATCCTTACTATTTCTTTCATTCCTTGTTCTGAAAACAAGTAAGCTTTTGACTTTGCAAGTATTTCAATTCTTTTTTTGATTAATTCACCACCTTCTTCAGTGTATAATGGTCTTAAGCCTTCACATAAGTCAAGCCTGTCTTCTAAATAAGCTGGAAGAATTTTTTCTCCTTTTATTAGTTCTGGTTTTCCAGCAAAGATTATTGAGAAAGTGGTTCCGTTTTCTGACAAGCTTCTTAAGTATGAAAAGGTTTGTTCATCAAGCGCGTGTGCTTCGTCAAATATTAAAATTGTGCGTTTTTTTATCTTTTCATTTATTTTTTTATAGTCATGGTCTTCAATTTTTATTAGTTTAAGTTTTCTTAATAATGAGCCACCGCATAGCGTTTTTATTTTTTGTGCAATGTATTCTTTTTTTGGAGCATCTTCAAATAGTAAAACATTATATTTTTTTGAAAATTCTTCTGCTGCTTTTTTGATTAATGCTGTTTTCCCATACCCGTATTGTCCGTATATTACTGCGTAGTTTTTTCCAAGAGCAGCGAATTGATATAATTTTGTTAGCAGGTCTTCAAATCCTACAAATAAAGAGGGGTCTGTTAAGTGTATGAAGGGATTTTCCATTTCCCAGCCTTGTTTTTGTTTCCATTTTTCTATTTTTTCAGCTTCTTGTTCAAAGGTCATTTTTTCACCAGATTTATAGCTCATTAATGTTTTATAAACTTAACGGGTAAAAACGAGTATTAATACTCGGAATTACTCGTTAAATATACATTAAATTTTACTCGTTATTTATAAATAAAATAAGTTTGTACACGGTTTTACCCATTAATTTTTACTCGTTAATACTCGGTATTACCCGCTTTATTTTTGTTGTTTCATGGGAATACTTGAAGTAAGCCCCCTGGCTGTAAAACCTGTTTTTAAACAAAATTAGGTCAAAACCGTTATACTGCAATGAAATTTGAGAAATAGAACAGACCTTTTTCCGTCACCGTGCTCTTGTTTTGCTGCGTCACCAACTTATTGGAGGCGATCTCCAATTTTATTGGAGGCGATCTCTCACATTTTACTTTATTTTTATTGTTTTCTCACTTTTTAATACTTTCTCTCACATTTTTTAATCTATACCTCTTTTTTCCTCTTTTCTCTCACTTTCCTTATTGTTTTTTGCCTTCTCTCACTTTTTCCTTGTTTTCCTGTCTTTTCTCACTTTTTTGAAACAACCAGCAGTGCAATATTTTTTTACTATAATCTCTCACCAAAAAAACAATATTTTATTTTTTTAAATTAATACTTTCAAACATATCTTTTTTAGTTAAAAAATAGATAATATTACTTTAAAAATATATATTTTTGTTAACAATTTTTCATAGTAATCTTTAAATACATACTTTTTGTAATATTGCTTGAAGTTAATAGGTGGTTGTGTGTTAACTAGGATTTTTTTCAAAGAAAAGCCATTGAATGCCCTAGTATCTTTGGCTGAAAAAGACAAAGTTTGGTATGCTTCAATGCTTGCAAAAAAAATCGACTGCACTTACCCGCATATGCTTAAGATTCTTGATATCTTTGAAAAGAATGGGTTGGTTGTTACAGAAGGTCAAGGAAGAATAAGAATAGTAAGACTCACGCAAAAAGGTGAGGATTTAGCAGCAGACTTGCAGAATGCCTTAAGAAGAATAAGTAGAATTGAGGGAAGTGAAAATAAATGAAAGTAAGGGAAGTAACCCTTGATGATATTGAATCCTTGTTTCCTGTTTACAAAAAATGCAAAGGAAAAAGGCCTCTTAATGCTTATCCTTTGGCTGATTGGATAATTAGAAAAAATGTGGTTTTCTTTTTAGCTCAGGATAAAAAAGGAAAAGTTGTTGGATTTACTGTAATAAGACCAAAAGGAGAACAGGCTACTATTGACATTTTCTGCTTTGATCCTAATTGTAAGGAAAAGGGCTTGAAAAAGAAACTTTTGGAGACTAGCTTAAACAAGCTTGAAGTGAATTATGTTACTGTTCATGTTTCAAAGAAAAGCAAACTAGCTGATTTTTATAAGCAAGCAGGTTTTTCAGTAGTTGAGGAGATTCCTGCAAAAGGAGGAAAACAACTGCTTCTTGCAAAAACTTTACATTCAGCTAAGAAGAAAAAAACCACAAAAATATTGCAAAAGAAAAAGGTGTTTAAAAAGAAAGCTCAAGAGCTTCTTCAAGAAAACCTTGAAAAGCTTGAAAAGTCTTACTCAGAAGGAGATGAGTTTGGGCCAGACTTACTTGACATTTATTATTAAGGTGTTCTCGTCAAATTCAAACTTGTTGTTTTTTACTATGTTTTTCCAGGCTTCTCCAAGTCTTCTGACAGCTGTTGAAAATTCTGTGTTTAAATAGTATTTCATTGCTCTTCTTTCAACAAGACCCAAAGCCCTTAATCTTTTGAAAACTTTTTGCATTGTTGACCTTGAAATATTTTTTTCTTTGCAGAGCACTGAAAGTTCATATCCGTCTATCCCATTATTTTCACTTATTTTTTTTAAGAACCAAGCAGCAGCTACTCTGTACTTGTCTTGCTTAGGATAAAGTACTCTTAAGAATTGTTCTAAGTCCATTCCAGTGCTTATTTTTTCATGATGAAAGTCCATTTTGACACCTTTTACTTTTTAGTGCAATGGACTTGTTCAAATCTTATTCAAACAAGTGCTTTGTTATACTAATTAGTGCAAGTATATAAATGTTCCGCTGGCATGCTTGATCACAAGGGTTAAAGTACGCAAAAAACTGGGTGAAAAGGCGTATCTGTTGTTTTTTAGCAAAGTTTTACTAATTAGTAAATTAACTAAATTTTTTAAGTCTTTCAACATAAGTTAAAAGCATTAAGACTACTAATCCTGAGATGAAGACTAATAAAAAGCTTGGTAAAAGGATTCCTGAAATTGATGGATAGCCTATTGCTCTTGAAATTTCCTGTATGCTTGATGGCTTTGCGATTAATAGTTTTTGTGTTATTGGCTTTTCTTTTGGTTTTGAGAAATTCATGATTGCAGTAATTGTTTCTCCTTGCACAGCTTTTGGCTTTACTTCATATTTAGGAAGCATTAGCCCAATTGATGCAATTAAGAAGAGTATTATCACTGCAGTGTATACTGGTTTTAATTCCTCAACAGTGAGAGTTTTTACTTTTCTTGCTTTTATTTTTCTTTTTTTAAGTTTTCCTGTTTTCGTTTTTTCAATTTCAATCGCTATTGATCCAACGTATCCACAGTCACGGCAATAGTATTTTTCAGGAACGCCTAACCCAACTATTTCTCCTGAACGAACATCAAGAGACGCATATTCAATATTACTACTGCCGCATTTAGGGCATACTAAGATTTTTTCTTTTTTCTTCATGGCTTTATCACTCTTAGTTTTGTTTCAGCTTCATATACTGCTTTTGTTTTATCATATCTTTCTTCATGCTCAAATACTTTTATCTTTATGAGGTATTCTCCTTCTTTTATATTGTATTTTGGGTACAGCATGATTGGTATTGCTTTTTCTGCTCCTGCTTTTATTGTTCCTATTCTTTTTACTTTTTCTCTTTCTAATCCAATTTTATCGAATCCAAGTGAAAAGGGAATTTTTAACAGCATTGATGCAAGAAGGTCTTTTTCAGAATTGTTTTTTAGGTACACAGTTAGTACTACTGGTTCTGGTTTTCCTTCAACAATTCTTATTGGATAAAAGCTTGTTGATATTTTCATGTTTTTTATTTCTCTTAGCGCCTTTTTAATTGTTTTCAAGCCTTTTCCAAGCTGAAACCATAAGGCTTTTATTAACTTTATTTAATATTTTTTTATCAATTGTTTTTTATAAGTTAACAACTTAAT
>CAZBZN010000008.1:28669-32479 GCA_964496415.1 Microcaldota archaeon
ATATTCTAACATAAATATTGTTTTTAGTTAACATTACAAATTTTTTAAAACATTTTTGCATAAAATTTTTTGTCTCACAAAATAAAAAACTACAAAGTTATTGCAAAAAACGTTGGTTGATGGAACAAGTGGGATCAGGAGCCCATTTATCTTTTAGTAGCTTCCATGCTATCCCCCGACAGCCTCCTCTGCATATGTCAAGGTGCTTGCATGATTTGCATGGCTCTTTAATATTCTTTTTCACTTGTCTTAGTTCTTTGAGTATTGGGTTCTCAAGCCATATTTTCTCCAGATCATCCTTTAATACATTGCCAAGTAAAAATTCCTTTCCAAGCAAAGCAGCGCATGGATAGACATCACCATCAGGATTTATGACTATTTGTGTGTGCCCAACAGGACATCCGAGGACAGGCACTGTTTTAAGCTCCTGGTCTGTGAAAGCCATTTGCATGACGTTGATGCTTCCACAGTCAAGAGTTACTTTAATATTTATCTCGTCTTGTATTTCTGCTATTTTTCTTATCACTTTAGCGTATTCCTTTGGGTCTGGTGACAACCTTAAAAATTCTTCTTCTGTTAAAGCACCTGGCTTTAATTTTAAAAGAGTAAAATAATCTACACCAAGCTTGTCAAGAAACCTAACAAAGCCTACTATGTGCTCAAGGTTGTTGCTTGTTACGACGCAGTCAACCCCAGTAATTATTCCTGCTTTTTTAAGCCTCTTTATCCCTTCAATTACTTTTTTACATACCCCTTTTCCTCTTAACTTATCATTTACTTCTGGAATGTGACAATCAAGGGAGACCTGACAAAGACTAAGTCCTGCATTACTTAATTTTTTAACATTTTCTTCTGTGAGTAATGTCCCATTAGTGGAAAGGCTTATTGGAGGGCTGTTTGGAATAGAATTCTCATATTTTACTAGTTCTATGACATCATCAATTCTAAGCAAAGGCTCACCGCCTGTGATGGTTATTTGACCAACACCCCATTCAACAAACTTGTCAATTACTTTCTTCAGTTCTTCTAAGCTCATCATTTTATCTGTTTTCTCATGAGTTTTTCTAACAGAACAATACTTACATGCAAGGTTGCATCTTTTCTCGATCTCCAAGTGAGCCATTATTGGCGCGGCATGAATTGGTTCGCTCCCATCATAGTTGAGAAGTCTTAGATCATATTCTCTTGGAAGCTCTTTTTCCTGAGTTAAATCTTCAAACTCAAGCACTTTTAGCCCAACAAGTTTACGTAAGAACTCTTCGTCTTTCTTGCCTTTTATTAGCTTTTTTGCTTTCTTTTCTTTCAATGCTTTCCTGAATAATTTTTTCTCATGCTCGTCGTCTATGAGGATCATCAACCCATGCTCAGTGGTTATGTAGATTCCTTGTTTTTTCTCCTTTACCTGTTTAACTTTATCACTTCTCATTCCAAGCACCTCCAGCAGTATGGGTCTTTTCCAAGAAGCTTTCCATTGTAAGCATAACTCATTGCCCAGCAACCTGTTCTACATTTTTCAAAATACTCGCATTTCAAGCATTCATCATCCACCTGACTTAAGTTCATCTTGTGAAATCTTTTACCATTCTTGATTATTTCTTTGAAGTCCTGTGTGTGTATGTTACCAAGAATTATGTCTCTTAAGAACATGCAAGGACTTATGTTCCCTTCAGTGTCAGCATGAAAAAAATCAACCCCAGCACGACAGTAATATGCATCTTCATCTTTTGAAAACATTTTTGGTGTCTGCACTTTTATACCAAGCTCTGAGCCTAAGTGTTTTGCCTCTGTTAGAACCGTTTTAAGCGTTAATGGGTCAACCATGAGATCTTTTCCAGCTCTTCCCATTGGCACTACTGGAAAGAGCTTTACAACGCTTACTCCTAGTCCAGCACATAATTTTATTACTTCTTCAACTTCAGTGTAGTTTAGTTTTGAAATACACATTGGCACATAGGCTTGGATGCCTGAATCAACTATTTTTTTGATGTTTTTTATCACTTTGTCAACGCATTTAGGTTGTCTTTGTTTTTCATAAGTTTTTATCCCGTCAAGGCTCACTTGTATCTTTTCTATACCTATTTCTACGAGTTCTTTTATCATTTCATCATTTAGCAAGACACAGTTAGTGGTAAAAGTAGGAGAAGCTCCTAGTTCTATTGCAAGTTTTAGTAGCCTTTTCAAATAATCAAACTTGAGTAATGGTTCTCCACCACCAAATCTTATGTCTTTACAGTACCAAGCTGTTTTTTCAACAGTTTCTTCAAGCATGTTGAGAGTTGGTTCTTTCCTCTTATCATTGCCTATGCAACAGTGAGTGCAGTTCATATTACACTTATTAGTTATTTCGCATGTGAGTACTTTTGTTTCACCCAGCAATATGGATCACCTCTAAATAAGTCGCCATAGTAATAGAAGGAATTCGCAAGACAGCCGCCCCTGCACTGGCTGAGTAAAGGGCACTCCTTACACTCTTTCGAAACTCTTTCCTTAAGCTCTTTCATGTTCATTCTAAGAAGCCAGCAAAGCCCATCTTGTCTTGAAAGCACCTGCTCAAGCGGCTGCTCATAAATGTTTCCTATTTTCAAAGGCAGAAAAGAACAGGGATATACATCACCGTTAGCTGCTATATCAACACAGTGTCTTAAAGCACCGCATTCGTAGATTTTTGTTCCTGGAATCTTTTCAGGTATTAATCCAAACACTCTTCTAACTCTTACTCCTTTTTCAATAAGGGTGGTCAGCCTGCGTAGTATTTCAGCATACTCTTTTGGTTTTATCATCATTTCAATACTTGCTCTTCCAATTGGTGTTACTGGTACTGCTTTAAACACTTTCGCTCCTTTTGCTGTTATAAACTCAGCGAGTTCTACGACTTCATCTTTGTTTAGGTTGCTTATTGTACACTGTACGTGTGTTACAAATCCTTCTTCTGAAAACATTTCAACAGCTCTGACCGCTCTTTTAAAACTACCTTTCCTACCTCTTAGCATATCATGTGTTTCTTCAAAACCATCAATGCTGATGTTCACTCTTCTTATTCCTATCTCTTTTAGTTTTTTTACAAGCTTTTTCTTAACAAGCCAGCCATTAGTTGAAAATGAGGGTTTCTTTATTCTTTTAGCAGCATAACTCATTATTTCAAGAAAGTCTTTTCTAAGTAATGGTTCTCCTCCAGTAACATAGAAGTCTCTTATATTGTTTTTTTCACAAAACTGGATAGTTTCTCTTATTTTTTCAATAGAAAGGTCTTTATGGTTTTTCTCAGAAGGATAACAGCAATGCTTACATTTCAAATTACAATTATTAGTGATATAAACTGTAATCCATTTTAGTTTGGAGAGGCGAGGCACTTGTCTCACCTCACACGTGGTAGTAATGCAAAGAAGTGCATGTGTCCTCCTTGCATTCTATCTATGACTATCTTCATAGCCCCACCTCCACACTAAATTACTGCTCTTAAAAAATAAGAAAATTTGTTTAAGAAAATGTAAAACTTAGTTTTACAAAAGCTTTTATATGTGCTGATTTATAAAAGTAAACGAAAACTATGATAGACAAACGTATTATTTCAAAAATCCAGGAAATGGTTTACTTAGAGCCAAGAACAGTCCAGGAAATAGCTAGGGAGTTAGGGGTAAGTTGGAAGACAGCTGAAAGGTATATAGAAAAAGTAGCAGAGGAATATGGCACTATAAGGATTAAGAGGTTCAGAGGGGAGTCAAAAGCATCAGTAAGAATAGTCTACTGGAATACCGGTTACAAGGGAGCAACAATCATTCAAGAGGAACTGCTCCAGAGAATAATGAACAG
>CAZBZN010000009.1:0-7781 GCA_964496415.1 Microcaldota archaeon
ATGAACAAAGCTTCTGAGATTATCAAGCGTTTGAAGAGAGAGTATGGGAATCCAGGCACTGCTTTGAAGCATAGGAACGCGTGGGAGTTGCTTGTGGCTACTGTTTTGTCTGCTCAGTGCACTGACGAGAGAGTGAACAAAGTAACGCCTGCGTTGTTTAAGAAGTATCCTTCTGTTAAGAGCATGGCTGAGGCGAATTTAAGCGAGTTGGAGAAGCTTGTTAAGAGCACTGGATTTTACAAGCAAAAAGCAAAACGCTTGAAAGCAATAGCAGAGAAAATACTGAAGGATTACGGTGGGAAAGTTCCTGACAGCATGGAAGAGCTTCTTAAGCTTCCTGGAGTAGCTAGAAAGACTGCTAACATAGTATTGTCTTATGGTTTTGGGAAGGCTGAAGGAATCGCGGTTGACACTCACGTGAGAAGAGTTTCTTACAGGCTAGGATTAACTGATAACACTGACCCTGTGAAGATAGAACAGGACCTCATGAAAATTTTCCCTAAGAAGTATTGGGCTTTAGTGAATTCTCTTCTCATAGAACATGGTAGGAGAGTGTGCAAGGCAAGAAAACCTTTATGTAATGAGTGCGTGTTAAAGGACTTGTGTCCAAGAAAAGGAGTTGAATAAAGTGAGTTTGCTTTCAAAGATGAAAAAACTTAATGGAGGATTTTACCCTCCTCAGTATACTGTGTTTCTTTCAAGGAAAGGGGAAGGCTGTTATGTTGAAGATGTTAAGGGAAGAAAGTACTTGGATTTTGCTTCTCAGATATGCAGTAACCCTTTAGGGTATAATCATCCTGCAATGATTGAAGTGGTTAAAGAGTATTCTTTTACTGCTCCTGTAAAGGTTGCTGGACAGGATTTTTTTATAGAAGAGCACGTGCGTTTGCTTGAAGAGTTAATGAAAATAACTCCTAAGAGCATTAACTCTGGTTTTTTGATTAATTCAGGAGCAGAGGCTGTTGAGAATGCTTTGAAAATCTGTTATAAGTTCACTGGAAGAAGGCTTGGGGTTGGTTTTGAGAATGCTTTTCATGGAAGGACTCTTGGAGCTCTTAGTTTCACGAAAAGCAAGAAGCTTTACTATGAAGGTTTTCCTTTGCTTGATTCTGTGACTGTTGAGTTCTCAGAACAAGGAGCTGAAAGACTTGAAAAAGTACTGTCAGAAAACAAAGCAGCTTTTGTGATAATAGAACCAGTGCAAGGAGAAGGGGGTTATAACATCCCAACCATGAAGATGATGAAAACAGTTAGAAGAGTTACCAAAAAGTATAAGGTTCCTTTGATATGTGATGAAATCCAGTCAGGCATGGGAAGGACCGGTGAATGGTGGGCTTTCCAGCACTTTAAGATAGTTCCTGAAGTGATGACTTCTGCAAAAGCATTGCAAGTAGGAGCTGTTCTTGCTAACAAGAAAATGTTCCCTGAAAGTGGGGTGATTTCAAGTACTTGGGGCGGAGGTCATAGGATAGACTTAGCAATGGCAGTAGCGATTATCAGGACTATTAAAAAAGAAAAGCTGTTGAAACATAACAAGAGGATGGGAAAAGTGATTCTTGGAATGCTGAAAGAACTTGAAGAACAAGAACTTCTCATTAACGCTCGTGGTTTAGGATTAATGCTTGCGTTTGACCTTCCAACCAAAAAAGCAAGAGACGAAGTAGTAAAAGAAAACTTCAAAAGAGGATTGCTTACTCTTGGATGCGGTGAAAAAAGCATAAGAGTAATCCCACCTTACATCATAACAGAACTAGAAGCAGCTGAAGGAATTGAAATAATCACACAGAGCCTTAGGAAAGTTTTAAAACAGTGAAAGAATAAAAAAAGCAGTAAAAGAGAAATGTGGTTTTCTATGATTAGGACTCATTATTCAAAACAAGTAACTCCTGAAATGGACGGAGAAAAAGTAGTTCTTGCTGGATGGGCACAGAACATAAGAATAATTGGCAGCATAGCTTTTGTTAAGCTCAGGGACCGTGAAGGACTAGCCCAAATAACAGTAACAAAAGACAACCCAAATTTTGAAGTAGTAAAAGATTTGACACTTGAAAGCGTGATAGCTGCAGAGGGAACTGTCAAGGCTTCTGAAAAAGCACAAGGCGGTTGGGAGTTAATACCAGAAAAAATAACTGTCCTGAACAAGGCTGAGGTTCCCCTTCCAATTGACTTTAGTGGCAAAGTTCAAACAGGACTCAGTAAAAGACTGGATTACAGGTTCCTTGACTTACGTAACCCTAAGAGGCTCTTGATATTTAAAGTGCTTAGCACTGTTGAACAAGCAATGAAAGAGTATTGTTATGACAACGGATTCATTGAGATTAATACTCCTAAACTAATGGCTGCTGCAAGCGAGACAGGGTCTGAGTTGTTTGAAGTAAAATACTTTAAAAGAAAAGCTTACTTGGCTCAGTCACCTCAATTATACAAGCAAATGGCAATAGCAAGTGGCTTTGACAAGGTTTTTGAACAAGCACCAGTGTTCAGAGCTAATCCTTCTCATACTTCAAGGCATGACACTGAGTTTACTTCTTTTGACGTTGAAATCGGGTTCATTGACTCAGTAGAAGACGTGATGAAATTTGAAGAAAAATGGATCTGCTACGTAATAAGCAAAGTAAAAGAAAAACACTACGACGAGATAAAAGAATTACTAGGAATAGAAGTGGAAGTACCTGAAACTCCTTTTCCAAGAATAACCATGAAAGAAGCTTTGAAGATAACTGGGAAGCTTCTTGAAGAAGTTGATGAGTTCGGAGAACTTGACTCTGAAGGTGAAAAAAAGCTTGGGAGCATAATCAAAGAAGAGAAAGAGCATGACTTCGTGTTTTTAACAGACTTTCCTTTTTCAGTAAGACCATTTTACCACATGAAAAAAGAAAAAAATCTTACAAGAAGCTATGACTTAATCTATAAAGGAGTTGAAATAACGACTGGTGCTCAAAGAGAACATAGGTATGATGTGCTTGTAAAGCAGGCTGAAGAAAAAGGAGTATCAATAGAGCCTATAAAAGCTTATTTTGAAATGTTCAAGTACGGGGTTCCTCCTCATGGTGGTTTTGGACTAAGCCCAACAAGGTTTGTAATGCAGCTCTTAAATCTTGAAAACGTGAGGGAAGCAACATTCCTGCCAAGAGACACTGAGAGGCTTACGCCATGAAAGCAGTAATACTTGGAAGTGGTGGTACAGTAAGGATACCAGTACCTTGCTGTCGTTGCAAGGTATGTACAGAAGCACGTAAGAAAGGGATCCCATACTCAAGAGGGGGTCCTTCGATCTACATCTATGATGAAAATATACTTATTGATACCCCTATTGATATCTCTTCACAACTAAACAGAGAGAAAATAATGAAAATAAAAGCAGTATTTTACACTCACCACCATCCTGACCATGTTGGAGGAGCCAAACTGTTTGAGGACATGAATTTTGACTGGGTAAACTTAAAACCAAAAAGAAAAACAAAAATATTTCTCCCAGAAGGAGTTGAAAAAAACATCAGAAAAATCACCGACCAGCTTGAATATCTGAAAAAAATGGGAGTAATAAAAACCAAAACAATAAAAAACAAGGAAAAAATTGGAAGAATCACTATCAGACCTATAAAAGTAAATAAGGAAGAAAACGTTTATGGTTTTATGCTTTCAAAAGGTAAGAAAAAAGTATTTTATGCTCCATGTGACGTTATGGATGTCCCTATCAAAAAAATAAAAAATTTAGATTTGTTAATAATTACAAATGGAATTTTCACTAAGAAAAAAGAAAGAGATGACCCCTTGTTTTCTTACATAATTCATGTTGCTAAAGAATCAGAATGCAAAAGAACAATAATAACTCACATAGAACACTCACACAAACTAACGAAAAATAAAGCAAGAGAATTAGAAAATAGGTACAAAAATCTTAATTTAAAATTTGCTTATGATGGTATGAAAATAAATGTATAAAACAAATAACCATACAGCAACTAAAAGAGCACTAATACAAACAAAGCACCAGGAAGATAATCTCACGGTATTGTTATGAAAAAACGTAGAAAAGGATTTGTAGTGAAGATAGACAGGCCTGAAGAAAAGTACGCGGGTCCTCAAGAGTATTATACTCCTGAGCAAGTTGAGAGGTACGCTAATTCTAGTTCTATGAGGAGAATACAGCAAAAGATAGCCAAAAGGATTCTTGAATTATCAGGAGTAGAAGAGGGTTCTAAGCTTCTTGACTTAGGATGCGGTCCAGGTCATACCATGGAATACTATGAAGGAATGGGTTATGAAGTAGTAGGTGTTGACTTGAACCCGATAATGGTTGAAAAAGCAAAAGAAAAAGGACTTAAAGTTATCAAAGCAGACATGCGTGAGCTTCATAAGTATTTTAAAAAAGGAGAATTTGACTGGATAGTCTCTGCTTCTGCATTGCAGTGGTTGAAGGGAAAAGAAGACCTTAGAAGAGTGGTTGATGGGATAAAGCATTGTTTGAAGAGTAACGGGCAGGGAGTAATTCAGTTTTATCCTAAGAGTGAAGAAGAACTGTTTTCTACTGCAAGGGTTTTTCAAAGGCAAGGTTTAAAAACAGGAGTTGTGATTGATAATCCTAATAGTCCTAAAAAGAGGCTTTGCTTCATAGTGTTTAGTAAAGTGAGTTAGCATGAAAGAAATCTTGGTTAAAACAACTAAAGACTTTGAAGTAATCGACATCACTGAGTTAGTGAATGACGCTGTTAGAAAAGAATGTAAGGAAAAGAAAATTTCAGAAGGCATTGCTTTGGTGTTCGCGCCTCATGCTACTTGTGCTTTAAGCATTTGTGAGTCAGCTGACCCTGGCATGATAAGAGATTTTGAAAAAAAGCTTAAGGAGTTGTTTCCTAAAGGCGCTGGGTACGAGCATGATAGGATTGATAACAATGCTCATGCTCACTTGGTTAATAGTTTCATAAAACCATCATTAGTCTTACCTGTGAAAGAGGGTGGGTTGTTACTTGGCACTTGGCAGGCAGTGGTCTTGATTGAAGCTGACGGACCTAGGAACAGGAAAATAATAGTTGAGTTATAAACACATAACTTATTGCCTTTCTTTTTTAAGACACTCTTCTTTTACAGGACACTCATCACAGCGTTTTTTATAGCACCATTCAGCTCCTAAGACCCATAATGCTCTGTCAACGTCTGCTGGAAGGAATCCTCTTTCAAGGCTTAGTCTTGTCCATGCTTCTCTCACTTTCTTAGCGTGTTTTGAATAATCTGGTTCTTCTCTCAGTAAGCCTGCCCGATAAGCCAACTTGACATCATGAATATCAGTTGGTATACTCATCCTTTCAAAGCCTTTGGGTTGTTTTATAATACCTCTCTCAACCATTACTCTTAGAAGCAGTCTTGAAAGCTTGTCACCGAAACCATAGAACTCCCTGAGTTTCTGAAGGATCTCGTCAGCATCTCCTTTGAAAACATTTAGTACTCTACCATCATACCCCTTTATCAGCTTCTGTGAGTTCCTCTTCCAACGCTCTGCTGCTTGTCTTGGGAATCTCATTCTAAGCTCTTGCATTAACTTTACAAGGCTTTGTTTTTTCATACTGGAAAGAAATAATGGGTCAAATAATTCTTTCCTATCAGAGTAAAGACTTCTCATCTTTTCAAACAGTTTCTCAGCCCTCACACCATAATCAAGGGATATCGAGTAGAACAAGTACCTTGCTTTTTCTTCTTTTGTCTTAGCATTCTTAGGGAGCTTGAATTTTTCATGAAGATGCGGGCCTAAAACTCCTGAATAATAAGCTTGCATTAGTTTTTCAAGAAAAACAGAAGCATTGTTTTTCACAGAAGACCTCCTGGTTTGCAAAATAGTTTCATAAAAAAGATAAGTTTAAATATCAGTCATGATTCTATCATGATACATATGATTTAGTCATGAACAAAGTGATCCCTTTGAACAAGGACGTACCAATAGATGAAGTAGAACAAGAATATAAAGATTTGCTATTTGACATTGAATATGATAAAGAAAAATTCAAAGACCCAGCCACCATCGGACTATTATTATACAGGCTTGCAAAAGAAAGAGAAAGAACAAACCAACTCTTCAAACAAATAATTGAAAAGCTTGAAGAAATAAAAAAACTCAACGCGAACACCCAACCAACCAGCACTCTTGAAATAAGTGATACTGACAAACAATTACTGGAGTTTGTGAAACTCCAAGGCACGGTGGACGCTGAACTGGTAAAGAAGCAGTTCGGGTATAAGGGTAAGAACGCTGCCTCCGCACGGTTAAACGCTCTTTATAAGCTCGGACTGCTTCAAAAAGCCAGGTCTGGGAAAAAGGTCAGGTACTGGGTTCAGCAAAGCTGAAAAGCTTTGCTGCGCCCTCTACTTTTTAACACTAAGCTAACTTAATTCAAAAAGAGTGAAAAAAGAAAAGTTAGAAGGTTTTATAAAACCCACTGACAAACTGATACCACTTACCATCTTTTTTGACAAAGTGAGTCATGCTTTCCGTGCTATTACTGCCTTCGAATCCAAAAGCTTTGTATTTTATCTCAACTTTAATCCTTGCAAAAGTCTCATTGTCAGTTTGATTAATTATGTCAACCACTGTTGCTTTACAGTCAGTGAAATCCATCAAAGCAAAAGAAGCGTTTAAAAGAGATCCTAAAAATTTAATACCTTGCTCGTCACCAGTTAGAGTAGTCAGGTACAAGTCAACATCCTCATTCTTAATAGCCTCACATTGAGTATTAAGAACATCTTGGATAGTGTTCTGACTTGAACTGCTGACACAACCACTAAACAACACTGCTCCGGAAATTAAAACAAACAAAGCCAAATAAGCTGCTTTCAAATACTCCCCTCCAGCGAATTCTAAAAATAGAAAAGCACTGTCACCTTAAAAAGCTAACTATTTACAAAAATAAAAAAATAAAAAGAGAAAAAGCTTCCCTGCACTTAGCAGATGAAGCTTATAGCTGAGTATCCTTCTTCTACTACTTGATAGGTTACTCCACTTGTTAAAGCAACGTTGTCTCCTGAAGCGTTTTCTACGTTAACGTATGTTGTGTCTCCAATTCCAAGATTGTTGATCACTAAGTGAAGCCCTGTGTCTGTACCATTGCTGTAGTAAAGACTTACGTTGCCATCTAATATTTCTCCACCATTGTTGTAGATTAATACTTTCTTGTAGTCACTTGAACATGATTTTACTGAAAAGCTCTTTGTAGAAGTCTGTACGTTTGGCTTGCTGGTGTATGCTCCAATCCAGGACCATACTCCTACTGCTGCTATCACTGCTATTGCTATGAGTAACACCACAGCAACTACAGGTGAGATTCCTTTCTTCATTTTCTTTTACACCTCCAACAAAAATTGAATAATACTATTCAACATTTATTTATAAAGCTTTCCCTTGTTTTTCTAAAAACTTTTGAAAAAATTTAGGAGTTATTTCTTTACTGCTACTGGTTTTTTACCAAGCAATCTTTCAGTAAAACCAGCATCAACAAGCTTAATAATTCCTTCTTTTTCAAGTTTTTTCAAAACCTTCACAAGCCTCTTTAAAGGAATGTTTAGCTGACTGGAAATTTCTTCAAAAGAAATCTCCATGTTTGAAGGCATTTTCTCAAAAAAGCTTTTTACTTTTTCATAATCCTGAGGCTGTGTTATCTTTTCTTTTAACTCCTTAACTTTTACTTTAGCAACTACCACTTCCTTTTCAGAATCACTTAACTTTTCTTCTAATTTCTTAGCTTTCTTAATTGCTTCCTCTAATTCTTCAGGAGGCTGTTTGACTTTTTCCT